>DATIDP010000207.1:0-28196 GCA_035456265.1 Solirubrobacterales bacterium
AGAGACTGTGCCGGGCAGATTGTGAGAGGGTCAGCTCGATGCAGGTTTCAGAGGCATTTCGCGAAGCCGGAGTCAAGCCAGTCCCAACTGAAGGTGACTTCCGCCTGAAGTGCGATGAGTGCGATTCAATGCAGCGGCTCCAGGACATGGAGCGTTCAGACGTCGCTGGCGTGACCGTCTGCGCGTGCCGATCCTGTGGTCGCAGTCTCGTAGGCGTCAGGTCCTTCAAGGAGGATGCTGAGGCCCGCGAGGCAAGCGGATACCGGCTGAATCGCAATGTGGTCGGAAGTAAGGTCGATCTGCACATGCATGTGGCCATGGAGCGCGGCGCGTCCGTACTGTTGATTGAGGCGACGCCGGCCTTCTTCGAATAGCTCTCAGTGCACGTTTTGCCTACTCCGCCAGCCCGGCGGTTTCGAGGGCTTTCATACGATCGAGGAAGAGGTCGACGCGGATTGCCTTGTTTGCCCGCATCGTTCATACGTGGGCGGTACGCCGGGCCTCGACTCTTGACTAAGCCGCTTTCGTCCAAAGCGGTGCTTCCGCAGCCGGGCGGCTTCGCCGTTCCAGGGCCAGGACCGTGCCCTTCTCGATCGTCCGGACTCGTTCAGCGCGGCCAGCAGAACACTTCGACTCGAATCCCATCGGGGTCGAATGCGAAGAACGCTTTCCATGCAGAGCGCAAGCTTTCGTATTGCGGACGAGTGCGCCTATCGCAGCCGTGTGACCTTCGGGTTTTGACCCGAAATTGCCGCAGAATCTGAGGGTCCATCGCGCCTTCCCGTGCCTGGAAAAGCGCGTGTTGGCGCTGCGGGTACCAAGCCTTGGTACCAACACCGGTACCACCGGCTGGCAGCTACAAGACACGAAAGGTCCGCATTTGCGGGCCTTTCGTAAGTAGCGGGGGCGGGATTCGAACCCGCGACCTTCGGGTTATGAGCCCGACGAGCTACCAGACTGCTCCACCCCGCGTCGGTCCGACGATTTTAGCTCGCTTCCGAATCGATTCGCAAGGGGCGAAACATGCGCGGCCGGCGCCTCGAGAGCTAGGATGCGCGACCGTGACCGGGGATCGGAGGAATCGGATGCCGCGATGCGGGTCGCCGTAGTCGACATCGGGACGAACTCGACCAGGCTCCTCATCGGGGACGTCGAGGGAACCGGCGTCGCTGAGGTCGAACGACGCACCACGGTCACCAGCATGGGCCGCGGGGTCGACCACACGGGCCTGATCTGCTCTGACGCCATCGAAGACGTCTGCAGCGTGATCGCCGACTACAAGTCGCGTTACGAGGAGATGGGCGCGGACCGGGTCACGGCGATCGCGACGAGCGCCGTCCGCGACGCCGTCAACGGCGACGCCTTCATCGCCGAGCTGCGCGAGCGCTTCGATCTGGACGCGCGCCTGCTCACCGGCAAGGAGGAGGCCGGCCTGACGTATCTGGGCGCCACCGCGCACCGGCCCGCCGGGGAGTCGACCCTCGTCTTCGACATCGGAGGCGGCTCCACCGAGCTGATCGTCGGCTCGGGCAAGGAAGTCGGCTTTCACACATCGCTGCAGGCCGGCACGATCCGCCAGTCCGAGCGATACCTGACCAGCGACCCGCCCGACCCTCATGAGCTCGAAGATCTCGCCGCGGACATCCGCAATCAGATCGACAGGGCGATCGCCGAGCAGCCGCACGCGGAGCCGAGCCGGGCGATCGCGGTCGCCGGGACGCCGACCTCGCTGGCCGCCATCGACCAGGCCCTTGAGCCCTACGATCCCGGCCGGGTCCACGGCTACCGGCTGGGGCTGCAGGGAATCCAGCGGATGCTGAGCCGGCTCTCCTCGCTACCCCTCGCCGAGCGGCTTCGGGTCCCGGGCCTGCACCCTGGCCGCGCTCCGACGATCGTCGCCGGCACGGTGATCCTGGTTCAGGTCATGCGGGCCTTCAGGCTCAAGGAGGTCGAGGTCTCCGAGCTCGACATCCTGCACGGGACCGCGCTGTCGGCCGCAATGGCACCCGTCTGAGCTGTTGCTTGGCCGCCTCGTAGCAATACGTCCAATCAACCGAATTTTGGGTATTGCCTAAAAACGATGGTGGTTCGATACTGGCTGGGTCGGGAGAATTGGTGCTGGGCCGGACGCCCAACACCGCCTCTCGGCTCATAGGTACCAGGCGTTTGCCGCAAGGCGCCTCCCGTCGCCTGGTTCCACTACATACCCCCCAAGTAAGGCCCCCGAGACGTACCCCTGCCCGTCCTGACGGGGCCTGTTTGCAAAGACCGGCCGCCAAAGGATTGGCGGCCGGTCTTCTCTTGGGCCCAAATCGGGCGGGACGGCATCTCGCTAGGGTGAGCCAGTGACGACTCCCCCGTCAGGCCTCCTCTTCGACGAATGGGAGATCGAGCTTCACGGGCATCGCGTGATCTACCGGATCGCCGGCGACGGCCCGCCGGTGGTCCTGATCCACGGGATGGTCAACTCCTCGCGCCACTGGGAGGAGGTGGCGCTGCGGCTCGCGGACCGCTACACGGTCGTCGCTCCCGACCTGCTCGGCCACGGCGACTCGGCCGCGGTCCGGGGCGACTACTCGCTCGGCGCGCACGCCTGCAGCATTCGAGACCTGCTGACGACCATCGGGATCGAGCGCGCCACGATCGTCGGCCACTCGCTCGGCGGCGGGATCGCGATGCAGTTCTTCTACCAGTTCCCTCAACGGGTCGAGCGCCTTGCGCTGATCTCCAGCGGAGGGCTCGGCCACGATGTCAGCCCGATGCTCCGCGGCGCGGCGCTTCCCGGAGCGACCACTGGGATCTGGCTGGTCGCCAACCGGCGGGTGCGCGCGGCGCTCGACCGCGCCGGCGAGCGAATGCGGGCGCGAGGCATCAGAAAGGGCGTCTACCTGCAGGCCGTTGCACGGGCGATGCGGCCGCTCCAGGATGCCGCGGCCCGGCGCGCGTTTCTGCAGACGCTCCGCTCGGTGATCGACGTCCGCGGTCAGCACGTGAGCGCCATGGACCGCCTCTATCTGCTCGGCGAGCTGCCCACCCTGATCGTCTGGGGAGGGCGCGACCACACGATCCCGATGGAGCACGGCCTGGCCGCCCACGAGCTGATCCCCAACAGCCGCTTCGTGACGCTGCCGAAGGCCGCCCATTTCCCGAACCTCGAGGACCCCGAGGGGCTCGCAGATGCCGTGCGCGCCTGGCTCGACGAGACCGAGCCCGGACTGATCGAGGACTCCGAGTGGGGTCAGATCATCGGCGCGCGCGCGCCGCGCCGCCAGCGTCCCGCGCCGGAAGAGGTTACGCCGTCGCCAGCGCGATCGAGTGATTCGCCCGAATGATGTTGTCCGGGTCCCAGCTGCGCTTCACCTGAGCGAGGCGCTGGCAGGTCTCCGCCGGCAGGATCGCGTCGACGTCGCAGGGGCGCTCGGCGTAGTTGAAGTAGCCGCCCTCGGCCGCCCAGGGCTTCATCGCGTCGGCCATCCTGTCGAGCCGGGAGGTGATCGGGTCCCTCATCGCCGGGTCCATCAGCATCCCGATCCCGAGCATCACGAACTCGGCGTCGATCTTGCTGAGCGCGCCGCCGTTCTCCTCCGGACGGGCCAGCGCTCCGCCGAGCTGGCGCAGCTCCGCCAGCAGCAGTGGTGAGTCGGACTCCGGACCGGCTGCCTCGTAGAAGGCGTCGATCGCCTCGTCGGTTAGCTCCCTGAGCACTCCGTGATGCCCGAGCCCGGGCACCGGCGGCTCGGGGTCCATCGCGATCCGAGTGAGGCCGTTCGCCGGGATCTGGTCGAAGGTGTCCATCAGCGGCTCGCCGATCTCGCGCAGCGGCGCGATGAGCTGCTCGCCCTCCTCCCTGGCGCCGATGAAGCAGGCGGCGATCTGGAGGAACCTCTTGCCGCGGATCACCTCGGGGACGTCGGGGATCGGCGGCAGGTTCATCATCCGGACCATGCTGGCGACCTCCTCGGGCGCGGAGGCGGCCCACTCCCGATAGGCGTGCAGTCCGTCGCGGGTCAGCTCGGCGGGTAGCAGCAGGGCACCGGCGTAGGCCTCGGTGATCGGGAGCAGCTCCACGTGCAGGGCGGTGACGATCGCGTAATCGCCGCCCCCGCCTCGCAGCGCCCAGAAGAGATCGGGGTCGCTGCCCGCGTCGACGGTGCGCGCCTCGCCGTCGGCGGTGACCAGCTCGAGCGCGCTCACCCGGTTGCAGGCCCAGCCGTGCTTGCGGCCGAACCAGCTCAGCCCCCCGCCTAGCGTGTAGCCGGCGACGCCCACGTTCGGGGAGGTGCCGGGCATCGAGGCCATTCCGCTGCCGAACGCCGCCTCCGCCACGTCCTCGGCCAGGGCGCCCGCCTCGGCGCGCGCCTTCTCGCCCTCGATCGCGACGTCGCGCATGCGCTCGGTCTTCACCAGGATCGTCTCTTCGAGCGGCCCGAGCGACACCGCCCCGTGGCCGGTTCCCTGCCCCGTCACCTTGAGGCCGTTCTCCCTGGCGAACCCCATCACCTTGCAGACGTCGTCGGCGCTCTCTACCAGGGCGACCGCCTCGGGTCGCTGGTCCGCAGCCAGGTTCCAGGCCTGGCGCACCTCGTCCCAGTCGGAGTCGCTCGAGGTGGCGAGCCGACCGCGGATGGAGAGCTCGGAGAAGTCCGCCACGGCGGCGACTCTAGCCACCCGCGGCCGCGCCTCACATCCGTATTTTCCCGAGTCGCTACGCGGGCTCGAGCCTGGCGTCGCTCGGGATGCGCGCCACCCGGTCGAAGGCGACGCGGGCCAGCAGGCCGCCGACGATCGCCGCGATGCCCGCCATCACGAGCGCGGCCCGCGGGTCGACCGCCTGCGAGAGCCAGCCGGAGAGCGGGCCGCCGATGGGCGTCGAGCCGAGGAAGACGATCGAGTAGAGCGCCATGACCCTCCCGCGCATGCTCGGCTCGGAGGCGAGCTGGAGCGACGAGTTGACGCTCGCGGCCAGGGTCACGGTGGCGGCGCCGAGCGGGGCGAGCGCGGCGACCTCGAGCGCCAGGGTCGGCGCGCCGGCGGCGAGCAGCGAGAGGATCCCGAAGACGATCGCGGCGCCGACGAGCAGCATCGGGGTGACCGAGTCGCGGGCGCCGTTGACCAGCGCGCCCACGACCGCCCCGAAGCCCATCGCGGCGACCAGGGCGGCGTAGGTCGAGGGCCCGCCGTGGAAGGTGAAGTCGGCGAGCAGCGGGAGAACCGCCTGGAAGTTGTAACCGAGGGTCCCCACGATGGCCATCAGGCCCAGGGGGATCCAGAGCTCCGGGGTCCGGCGGACGTACGCCAGGCCGGCGCGAACCGCTCCGGGCTCGCGCGGGGCCGTCTCCGCGGGCCGCAGCCGCTCAGTGTCCATCCCGGCCAGCACCCAGATCATGAAGGCGAAGCTGGCGGCGTTGAGGGCGAAGCAGGGCTCGACACCGATCGTCGCGATCATGACGCCGGCGAAGGCCGGGCCGATGACGCGTGCGCCGTGGACGAGGACGCTGTTGAGGCTGACCGCGTTGACGATCCGCTCGCCGCCGACCATCTCCATCACGAAGGCCTGGCGGGTCGGGTAGTCGACCGCGTTGACGCAGCCGCGCAGGAAGACGAGGGCGAAGACCATCCAGGGCACGAGCACCCCCTCCAGGGCGAGGGTGAGCATGGCGAGCGGGGCGATCATGTGGAGGGTCTGTGTGAGCAGGAGCAGATGCCGCTTCGGCACCCGGTCCGCGATCAGCCCGCCCCAGGCGCCGAAGACGAGCATCGGCAGGAACTGGAGCGCGGTGGTCGCGCCGACCGCGACGCCGCTGCCGGTGAGCGAGAGGACCACCCACATCTCGGCGATCATCTGCATCCAGTTGCCGGACAGCGAGACGAGCTGCCCGGTGAAGTAGCGGCGGAAGTTGGGGATGGAAAGGCTCGCGAAGGAGCGTCCGAGGGCCTCGGTCACTCCAGCATCCTCTCCAGCAGCTCGGCAGCGCGCTCCAGGGCTCGGCGGTCCTCGGCGGGAAGCCTGTCGAGCCGGCTCGCCAGGTAGGCGGTCTTCCGGGCTCGGAGCCGCTTCAGATGCGTGCGGCCCGCGGCGGTGACGCTGACGATCGAGCCGCGGCCGTCCTCCGGGTCCTTGACCCGCTCGACCAGACCGGCCTCCTCCAGGTGGCGCAGGATCCGGGTGGCGGTCGGCCGCTTGATCCGCTCGAACTCGGCGAGCTCGCTCGGCGAGAGCGGACCGTGCCGCTCGATCGTCGCCAGCGCCGCCACCTGCGAAGGCCCCAGGTCCGTGCCGGCCTCCTGGCGTAGGCGGCGGGCGAGCCGGGTAATCGTCCAGCGCAGCCGGGGGGCGAGCTCCTCCCGAAGCTCACTTGATGTAACCGGGGCGCTGTAAGTAGTTTGCATCGCTAATTAGCTTAGCAAATCATTCTCTTAGGTCCGCCTAATTCAATCTCTGTTAGGTTGCCCTAACTCAATGGACGCCAGGACCGGCAGCGGCCCCGACTACACCCGCCTCGCCTGGTGGCTCTCCGGCCTCGCCGTGTTGGCCGGGGTCGTCTACCTGATGGCGACCGCCAACACCGGCCCCGCCGATCCCGCCGAGGCGGGCAAGCCGATGAACCACGCGACCGTGGTTTTCAACTCGGGGATGATCGTCTTCCGGGAGGGCCTCGAGGCGATCCTGATCTTCGCGGCGGTCACCGCAAGCTTTCTCGGAGCGAACAAGGAGAAGCGCCGCCCGGTCGTGCTTGGCGCCGCGCTCGCCTTCGGCGCGACGGTCGTCACCTGGTTCATCGTTCAGGCGGTACTCGACGCCGCCTCCCCGCTCGGGCCCAAGCTCGAGGCGATCACCGGCTTCATCGCGATCGTCGTGCTGCTCGTCGTCCTCAACTGGTTCGTACACCGGGTCTACTGGTCCGACTGGATCGGCCGCCATCACCGCCGCCGGCAGAAGCTGCTCACCCAGACCGGCATCGCCGTGACGATCGGGCTGGTCGCCCTCGGGTTAACCGCCGTGTACCGCGAGGGCTTCGAGGTCGTCCTCTTCCTCCAGAACCTGCAGCTGCAGAACGGCAGCACGACGGTCCTCGAGGGAGTCGCGATCGGGCTCGTTTGCACCGCGGTGGTCGGCGTCCTCACCTTCTGGCTCCACCACAAGCTGCCCTACCGCAAGATGCTGATCCTCACCGGCGCGTTGGTCGCGGTCGTCCTGATGGTGATGATCGGGGGCACCGCGCTCTCGTTCATGGACCTGGGTTGGATCCCGAGCCATCCGACGCCGTTCAGCGTTCCCGGGTGGATGGGCACCTGGTTCGAGATCTATCCGTACTGGGAGACGATCGGGGCCCAGATCCTCGCCGGCCTCCTCGTCGTCGGCTCCTACGTGCTCGCCGAGCACGTCAAGGTCCGCCGCCGGGTCCACCGCGGCGAACAGCCCGCGGTCAAGGCCGAGGCGCCCCCTGCCCGCCCGCAGGCGCAGACCGAAGGCGCCTGAGACAATCGCGCCCGTGCGGCGCGCTGCGGTCATCGCTGTCGTGATCGCGGTCGCGGCCGCCGGTGTCGCCGTGGCGAAGAAGAAGCATCACGGCGGCAAGCAGCCCCGGGGCCCCTACCCCAGCCTCGGCTCCTGCCGGGTGTTCCCGAACTCAACCGCCCCCGCCAACGCGCCGTCGGCGGCGGACGAGTCCGCCTGGAACCAGGACATCTCGCAGGCTCCGCTCGAGCCGAACTCCGCCGGCTACATCGCGTACATCAACGGGCACGGCGGCGACTTCGTCCACCCCGACTTCGGCTCGCCGCGCGAGTACGGCTTCCCCTACGCGGTCGTCGGCAAGAGGCAGGAGCGGACGAAGGTGAGCTTCACGGCCTACGGCCACGAGTCGACCCACGGCGCCTATCGCGTGCCGTTCAAGGCTCTGGTCGAGGGCGGGCAGAGCTCCGACGGTGACCGCCACGTCCTGGCGGTGGACCGAAAGCGCTGCAAGCTCTACGAGCTCTACCGCGCCTTCTCACGGAAACGCCCGAAGCCTCACTGGAACGCCGACTCCGGCGTGATCTGGAACCTGCGCTCCGCGGCGCTGCGCACCCAGGGCTTCACCTCCGCCGACGCCGCCGGGCTGCCGATCTTCCCCGGCCTCGCCCGTTATGACGAGGCGGCCGGCGGCGGCATCAACCACGCGCTTCGCGTCACGGTGAGCTCGACGCGCGACGCCTGGGTCAACCCCGCCTCACACTGCGCCGGCTCGACCGGCAGCGCCGGCGCTCCGCCGATGGGATTGCGGCTGCGCCTCGGCGCCGGCTATGACATCTCCGGCTTCACGGGCCCGGCGCGCGCGACCGCTGTCGCGCTCAAGCGGTACGGGCTGATCGTCGCCGACAACGGCTCGAACTGGTTCATCTCCGGCACCTCCGACCGGCGCTGGCCGGACGAGAACCTCGATCAGCTCAAGTCGATCCCTGGGGCAGCCTTCGAAGTGGTTCAAAGCGCCGCGCCCATCCAGCAGTGCTGAGGGGACCGCGGTGGTCGCCGGGACCGGCTAGAGGAATTCCTGCCGCTGCGCTCACCTGAACGGCCTCCCGCCTGAGTGGTCGGCCTACTAAACGCCGGCGACCCGGCGGCTGTGGGTCGTGGAACCTAGCCGCCACGAGCTGCGGAGACCAGCTGCGGCGGCGGCGTGATCGTGCGAGCGAGCACGAAGTTCTTCACGGCCCGCTGCACGCTGATCGGCGCCGGCTCCGGATCGCCGGTCGGGGTGATGACGAAGCTGCCCGTTATCCCATCGTCCACCCTCGTCTTGAAGAGCTGGGCGATCGTGCCGCTTCGGGTCCGTCCCTCCCGGATTGCGTCGATGAGGACCCCCGCCGCCTGGCCGGCGTAGGGGGCGAACACCTCGATCGGGTTCGATGGGATCTGTGCACGCAGCTCCTTGACGAACACGTCGCCTGCGCCGGTAAGCGCTCCCGGCACCTTGCCCGGCAGGCTCGCGTACATCCCCTTCGAGTCCGGGCCGGTGTTGTCGATGGTGGCCTGCTGTGCGAAGCCATCGAACGTGAGGAGCTTGACGGCACCGTCGTTGGGGCCGAGCGCAGTCACCTTGTCGCGGAGAAGCTGTACACCGTTCTGCTCGAGGATCGCGGCGAGCACGACCGCATCCGCCCCCGAGGCCTTCACCTTCTGCATCAGCGCCCCGTAGCTCTGGGCGTCAGGGTCGAAGTGCTCGCTGCCGGCGATCTGCATGCCAAGCGAGCGGGCAGCGCCCGCGAAGGTCTGCCCCTGCCCCTCGCTGGTCGGATCGTCGGCCGCGATCAGCACGAACGGCTTCCTCACCCCGAGCTCATTCGCGAAGCTCGCCAGTCCAGCCCCCTGAACAGCGTCGTTCGGGACCACTCGGGCGTAGTTGCGCTTGCCGGTCGGGAAGTAGACGTCCGGCTCGTCCTTCGCGCAGAGGGTCGGGCTGGGTTGAGTGAGACAGACGAATGTGTTCCCCGGCGAGACCATCGGCACGCCGCCGCCCGGAGCGCGGTTCAGGATCGGGATCTCGATCGCGGCGCAGCCGGAGTTGTAGGTGCCGATCACGCCGATCACGTCGGGGTTGGACGCGTAGGCCTGGGCGTTCGAGCGGCAGAGACCCTCGTTCCACTCACCCGTGGAGCCGATCGAGTCGTCGCAGGCCTGGAACGCCACTTGGACCTTGGGCCCCGCCTGCCAGCCCTTGCGGGCGATCGCCTGGACGATTGCGGCGTTCATCTGTCGCGAGCGCTCGGCCGAGTCGCCCTTCAGGGGCAGGTCCGAGACGATCAGTTTGGAGGCCTCCCCGCTGCCGGCGTACTGAACGCTGCCGCAGTCAGCGTTGACGGCCTCAATGTCGCTGATCTTGCTGCCGCCGCCGCAGGCGGAGATCGCGAGCGCGGCGACCAGCGCCGCCGCGGCCCCCGGGACGAGTGCGAGGCGCGGGCGCACGGCCCCCGGCAATGAAGTCAGGCGGCTGCCTTGGCGGCCTGACGCTCGGGCGTGATCCGCACCACGTCCCAGGCGAGGCCGACCTTCTCGAGGCTCCAGATCACAGCGGCGGAGGGATCGAGCTGCCGGCGCTTCATGCCGTGGACCGCGGAGGTCGGGAAGGCGTGGTGGGAGTTGTGCCAGGCCTCACCGAGCGTCGGCAGCGCCAGCCAGGCGAGGTTGCGCGACTCGTCGGTCGTCTCGAAATCCCGCTTGCCGAACATGTGGCAGAGGGAGTTGATCGAGTAGGTGACGTGGTGGAGGACGAGGATCCGCAT
Source organism: Solirubrobacterales bacterium (assembly GCA_035456265.1). GTDB lineage: Bacteria > Actinomycetota > Thermoleophilia > Solirubrobacterales > 70-9 > DASUPK01. The sequence goes on from DATIDP010000207.1 coordinate 10,264, forward strand.
CGCCCCTCCCCAGAGCAACCCGCTCAGCCCAGCGAGGACCGTGCCGCCGATGGCCACGCCGAGCCCGAACGGGACCGCCAGCCCGACCGCGGCCCAGAGCACGAAGGTCTTGTCGATGAAACGGACCACCGGGTCCTTGAGCAGATCGGGGGCGAAGCGCTTCTTGTTGCCGCGCTGGGTGTGGATGAAGAGCCAGCCGATGTGGGCGTGGAAGAAGCCCTTGAACTGGGCCATCACTCCCTCGCCGTGCCCGACGTGCGGGCTGTGAGGATCGCCCTCCTGATCCGAGAAGGCGTGGTGCTTGCGGTGATCGGCGACCCAGGAGATCACCGGCCCCTCGATCGCCGCCGAGCCGAGGGCGCCGATCACCGCGCGGGTGAGGGGCCCGGTCTTGAAGCTGCGGTGGGTGAACAGGCGGTGGAAGCCGACGGTGATCCCCAAGCCGGTGGGGATGTAGATCAGGGCGAAGACGACGAAGTCGCTCCAACGCAGCCAGTCCCCCCAAAGCTGCCAGGCGACGAAGCCGAGCATGAGGAAGGGGATCACGGTCAGCGCCCCGGTGATGATTCGGTCGCGGGTCTCGTGCGCAACCGGCTGTACTGCCGAGGCGAGGGAGGAGTTCCTGGTCCTCTCCGCAGCCGCGGGCGCGGTGGCGGCCACGTTCGTCATCGGGATCTCCTTTGTGGGTCCTTGGAAAGTCGGTCCGGCGGTACCGTCACGGCTTAAGTACCGCCGGGACCGTACCAGCGCTCGCTTAAGCCCGTGGTGAGGACCGGATTAAGGCCCGAGGGCGCTAGGGTCGGGGCCGATGTCAACGGAGCCCCTGGTCACCGAGATCGAGCGCGCCTTCCCGGAGCGGCCCTTCACGATCGAGCTCTGGGACGGCTCGCGGCTCCCCTCCACCAATGGCGGCGGGCCGACCTTCAGGGCGCGCTCGAAGGACGCGCTCGCCTACGCGGTCGCCGCGCCGGGGCAGCTCGGCCTCGGCCGCGCGTACGTCGCCGGCGAGATCGAGGTCGACGACATGGACGCCGTGATCGCCCTGCTCAACGACTGGCAGCCGCCGCCGCTCGGCGCCGCCACCAAGGCCCGGCTGATCACGGCAGCGCTCCGCGCCGCCGGGGTTCGGCGCCCGCCGCCGGCCCCGAGGGCCGAGATGCACCTCCGCGGCCGCAAGCACACCTCCAAACGCGATCGGGAGGCCGTCCGCCACCACTACGACGTCGGCAACGAGTTCTTCTCTCTCTTCCTCGACGACTCGATGACCTACTCCTGCGCCTTCTTCTCTCGCGTCCCGCAGCGGCGGGGCCTGCTGGCGCGCGAGTCGGCCCCGACGCTGGAAGAGGCGCAGGAAGCGAAGCTCGACCTCGTCTGCAGGAAGCTCGCGCTGCGGCCCGGGGAGCGGGTGCTCGACGTGGGCTGCGGCTGGGGCAGCTTCGTCATGCACGCCGCGTCGCGCCACGGCGTCGAGGCCGTCGGGATCACGCTCTCAGAGCCGCAGGCGGAGCTGGCGCGGAGGCGCGTCGAGGAGGCCGGCCTCTCGGACCAGATCGAGATCCGGGTTCAGGACTACCGCGAGCTCGCCGGCGAGAGCTTCGACGCCGTCGCCTCGATCGGGATGGTCGAGCACGTCGGTCAGGCGCAGATCGACACCTACGCCGAGCAGCTCGCCTCCATGCTGCGGCCCGGCGGCCGCCTCCTCAACCACGGCATCTCCCGCCTGAAGCACGGCAACATCGAGGGCGGCCCGTTCTCCGAGCGCTACGTCTTCCCCGACGGCGAGACGCTGCACGTCTCCCGGATCATCCTTGCCCTGGAGCGGGCCGGCTTCATCGCCGGTCACGTCGAGGAGTTCGGCGCGGACTATGCCGAGACGCTCCGCAACTGGATCCGCCGCCTCGACGAGAACCGCGAGCGCGCCGAGGAGCTCGCCGGTCCCGAGCGCTTGCGCGTCTGGCGCCTCTACCTGCGGGCGGCCCGCAACGGCTTCGAGATCGACTTCACCTCGGTCTATCAGGTCCTCTGCCGGCTGGGCTCGACCTAGCGGATCGGCGCCGGCCATGGCCCGGCGCCGTCAGCAGCGATTCGGGTTTCCGTCCGCCGGACTGCTACCGTCCGGACCCGTTAGGCCGGTGATACCGGCAAAGGTGTGCGTAGCGCTCGCGTTGTCAGCAGCATCTTGCTTCCTCGCGTTCGCAGCACAAGAAGTAGGAGGCGAGATGCCTACCGGAACCGTCAAGTGGTTCAGCAACGACAAGGGCTACGGGTTCATCACACCCGACGACGGCTCTAATGACGTGTTCGTCCATTTCAGCTCGATCGAGGGTGACGGCTACCGTTCGCTCGAAGAGGGCTCGAAGGTCGAGTACGAGACCGAGCAGGGCCCGAAGGGCCCGGCCGCGACGGGCGTGAAGCCAGTCGCGTAGGGAGCCTGAAAGCTTCTGAGTTGCGCTGAGCGGCCCCGCGAGGGGCCGCTCTTCTGTTGCCGGCCGTCCGCCGCCCAAGGTCGTGGTAGACCTGCCCGCCTGTGGCCACCTTCTGCCTGATCCACGGCGCGTGGCACGGACCCTCGTGCTGGGATCAACTCGTGCCGCCTCTCGTCGAGCGCGGCCATGGCGTGGTCGTGCCCGACCTGCCCCTGCACGATCCCGAAGCCGGTTACGACGAGCGCATCCGGCCCGCCGTGGAGGACCTCAAACACATCGACGCCCCGGTGGTGATCGTCGGGCACTCGCAGGGCACCGCCTACTCCTCGCTCCTCGCGGCGGTCCGGCCGGACTCGGTTCTGGTCCACCTCTGCCCCAGGCTGGGCGGATTCGAGCCGCCGCCTGGCGCGCCAGCGCCCTTCCGCGAGGGCTTCCCTTTCCCGCCCGACCGGCCCGACGGCACCAGCGTCTGGGACGAGCGGGCGGCGCTCGACGCCATGTACCCGCGTCTGCCGCCGGCGACCGCCGCCGCACTGGCGAGACGGCTGCGCCCCATGGCGATGCCCGACGACCCCTATCCGCTTCACTCGCATCCGGACAATCCGACGGTCGTGATCTACGCGGCCGAGGACGAGTTCTTCGAGCCGGCCTGGGAGAGGTTCATGTCCCGCCGGCTGGTGGGGGTCGAGCCGATTGAGATCCCCGGCGGTCACTTCCCGATGGCAGAGGACCCCGAGGCCCTCGCCGCGCTCCTTGATCGAGTGGCCGGGATCTAGGGGCGCTTCGCGCCCGGCCGGGGCCTGATCCGCCCGCCGTACATCGGCAGCTCCGGACCAGCTCCGTCCATCGAGTCGAGCTGCTCCCACATCCGTGACACGCCGGCGACGCCGAAGCTCCGCACCCGCTCCACCGACTCCAGCTCGAGCACGTCGGTGAGCAGCTCCTCCCCCTCTCCGGCCTGGACCCGGACCAGCCCCTCCGGGTCCACGACCACGCTTCGCCCCAGTGCCGCCGGCTGCGCGGCGTTGACGTTGACGACGTAGAGCTGGTTGAAGACCGCGTTGGCCCGGGCGGCGATCAGCTCCGCGCCCCGATCGGATGTCGTGGTGAGGGTCGGCTGGATCACGACCTCGGCGCCGAGCCAGGCGAGCTGGCGAATCACCTCCGGGAAGAAGCCGTCGTAGCAGATGGCGAGCCCGACCCGGCCGACGTCCGGGATGTCGAAGGTGACGAAGCCGTCGCCCGGAGCCGACCGCTCGGTCGGCCGCCAGGGGAAGATCTTGCGATAGCGGGCGGCGAGCTCCCCATCGGGTGAGACGGCCACCGCGGTGTTGTGGAGCGCGCCTTCCTCGGAGCGCTCGTAGACCGAGCCGGCGACGATCCAGAGCTCGGAGGCCCGCGCGATCTCGCCGAGGCGGTCGGTGAGCGGGCCGGGCAAGGTCACGGCGACCGAATCGGCATAGCCGTCCGACTCATCGAGCAGCTCCGGGACGGCGGAGAGGTGGAGCTCGGGCAGCACCAGGAGCTGGGCGTGCGGCACAGCCGCCCTGACGCCCGGAGCCCGTTCGGCGAGCCGCTCCAGGGTCGCCGCTGGGTCGTGCGCGACCGGCGCGGTCTGCAGCGCGGCGATCGAGAGGGTCCTCATCTCGGCCTCAACCGGTGATGACCTGCTCGAAGGCCTTGGTGATCCGGTCGCCCATCGGGCCGGCGAGCACCGGCTCGTAGGTGCAGTTCTTCGTGTACTCCGGGCTCGGGAAGATCAGCTGGTTGTTCGCCAGCTCGGGGTCGGTCTTCTCGAAGATCTGCTGGACGCCCGCCACCGGGGTGACGTAGTTGACCCAGGCCGCGATCTGGGCCTGGTTCTTGGGGTCGTAGACGTAGTCGATGAACTTCTCCGCCGCCTGCGGATGCGGCGCGCCGACGGGGATCTCCATGCTCGTCGACCAGAACATGCAGCCCTCGTTCGGCATCACGAACTTGATGTTCGGGTTGTCCGCCTGGAGCTGGATGGCGTCGCCGGACCAGCCGAGCGCGATCGCGATGTCGCCGTTGGAGAGGCCGCGGATGTAGTCGTTGCCGGTGAAGGCGCGGATCTGGCCGTTGTCCTTCTCCTCCTTGATCTTGTCGACGGCGGCCATCCACTGGTCCTCGGTCGCGGTGTTCGGGTCGATCCCCATGCACTTCAGGGTCATCGGGAGCGAGTCGCGGAGCTCGGTCAGCATCGTCACCTTGCCCTTGTACTGCGGATCGAAGAGGTCGCAGATCGAGGTGACGTTGGGAGCGAGGTCGGTGTTGACGATCAGCCCGGTCATGCCGGCCTGCCAGGGAACGGTGAAGTCGCGGTTCGGGTCGGCGGGGGGATGGCGGAGCTGCGGGATCAGGTTCTTCTCGACGTTCGGGATCGCCGACGTGTCGAACTTGTAGAGGTAGCCGAGGTCATACATTCGCTTTGCCAGCCAGTCGCTGACGGTGATGATGTCGCGGCCGCCGGTCTGGCCCTGGGCCAGCAGCGGCTGCATCTTGGCAAAGAACTCGGCGTTGTCGTTGATGTCCTCGATCCACTTCGTGTCGATGCCGGTCTCGTTCGAGAACTGGCTGACGGTCCCGTTCTTCCCCGGGTCGACGTAGAGAGGCCACTGAGAGATCGTCAGCTGGTTGCCGACCTGCCCGTTCGGAACGGTCGTGCCGCTGTCCGAGGCGCCGGAGTTCTCGATGCCGTTGCCGCCACAGGCCGCAAGGCCTGCGGCCAGGGGTCAGGGCGGCGACGGTGGGTGCGAGGACCTTGGGCAGTTCTTTGAATTTGATTCGAAGAATCTACCGGGGATGAGATTGTCTGTGCGTATTTGGCGTTAACGAGAGCCATCGAGTTCGTCGGATACCTTTCGAGGTATGAGGCCGCGCCGCCAGGACGAGCGCCGCCGCCAGCTGGCCGAGGCGGCGCGCCGCGTGCTACTCGAGCGCGGCGCCGTCGGGCTGCGGGTCAAGGACGTCGCCGACCGGACCGGTCTCGTCCCCTCCACCGTCCTCTACTACTACCCCGAGATCGAGGACCTGCTGCTCGAGGTCGGCAGCGCCGCGATGAGCCGGTACGCGGAGCGTCGCGCCGAGGCCGTGCGCTCGGTCCAGGGTCCGGTGCCCCGCCTACGCCTGGCGATCCACCTGGGCATTCCGAGCGGCCCCGACGACGAGGAGAGCCGGCTCCTCTATGAGATCGACGCCCTCACCGGCACCAGCCACGCCTTCGACGTCCTCAGCGCGAGCTTCTTCGACCGTCAGGTGGCCCTGTACGAGGGGATCCTCGAGGCTGGCGAGTCGGCCGGCGACCTCTATCTCGCCGCCCCCGCCCCCCGCCTCGCCCGCGGCCTGGTCGCGATGGAGGACGGCCTCGGCCTGCAGGTCGTGATCGGCCATCCCTCGATCGGCAGCGAGGAGGCCGAGCGCATCCTGCTCGACCATGCGGGCGCCGCGGTCGGCGTCGACCTCGCGAGTGGGGTGCCGGCCGCGAGCCCGAGGGCTTAAAGCCCGTCAATCCGGGCATAGAGAAGGTGCAGTCAGAAGAACGTGATCCAGGAGGGATCGCAGAGATGTCGAGGGACGAGAGAGACTCGGAGACGGAGGCCGACGGCGTCGGCCTCCCCCGTACCAGGACCCTGTTTCGCTATCCCGGCCGCGACCCGGTCACCGTCATGACCACGCGGTTGCCCGGGGTCGAGCCGACCCGCGAGGAGCGGATTCGCGTCGGCCTCCGTCGGCTGGCGCTCGAGGGCCGCGCCGCCCTCGGGGACTGAGTCACCCCACAGCCAACCCCCGTCGGCGCACTCAGCGGTGCGTCACTCCCTCCCTGACGAAGTTGGCGCGCCGCGGTTCGGTGACCATGACGTCTGCGAGGGCCTCGTCGATCGCGTCGAGGGTGAGCTGGTCGAGCCGCGCGCCGGCCGCTTCAGCGTTGTGGCGCACCTGCTCGGGCCGTGATGCGCCGGTGATCACGGACGCGACGTCGTCGAGGCGCAGGCACCAGGCGAGGGCCAGCGCGGCCATCGACAGACCGGCGTCCTCGGCGATCGGGGCGAGACGCTGGACGGCCTCGAGGATCCGGTCGTCGCGGTAGCGATCCATCATCCCGCCCATCTCCTCCGAGGCCGCGCGCGAGTCCTCGGGTGGCGGCTCGCCCGGGCTGTACTTGCCGGTCAGCACCCCCTGGGCGAGCGGCGACCAGACGATCTGCGAGATGCCGTGCTGCTCGCAGAAGGGGATCAGCTCCGCCTCGGGGGCGCGCCAGATCATGTTGTACTGCGGCTGGGAGGAGACGAACTTCTTCGTGTTCGGCACCTCGCGCGAGGCCTCGATCTGCTCGACGGTCCACTCGGAGAAGCCGATCTCGCGCGCCTTGCCGGCGTCGCAGACCTCGGTGAGCGCCTCCATCGTCTCCTCGATCGGGGTGTCGGGGTCCGGGCGGTGGCACTGATAGAGGTCGACGTAGTCGGTCTGCAGGCGCTCGAGAGAGGCATCGATCTGCTTGTGGACCTGCTCGCGGGAGAGGCCGCCGCTCTCCTCGTCCATCGGGAAGAAGAGCTTGGTGGCGAGGATGAACTCCTCGCGCCTGAAGTTCTTGAGGATCTCGCCCCAGGCCGTCTCGGCCGCGCCGACGCCGTAGATGTTGGCCGTGTCGAAGAAGTTGATGCCGACCTCGAAGGCGGCGCGGGTGCAGGCCTCGGTGTGCTCGCGCTCCACCCCACCGGAGTAGGTCAGCCAGGAGCCGAGGGAGATCTCTGAGACCTCGAGGTCCGAGTCGCCGAGCCTGCGGAACTCCATCCCGGCCACCCTACCCACGCGGGTTCGTCGGCAATCGCGCTCCAGGCGCTGGCCGGGTCATAGCGCTACGTGTAAACGGACGGGGAGCGGGGAAAACAGCAGCCAGACCTGTTCGGGATCCAAGGATGGATTCCTAGGCGAGCAAGGATGCCTGCGAGTAGGCCGCGTCCTTGCTGTATGGGAGCAGGGAGGTGGCCCGGCGGCTAGGTACGCCGGGCCCTCTCCTTGTTCGCTCAGCGTCACTAGGTGAGCGATCTGGTGACCTCGCGCAGGATGCCGCTGCCACGACCGCGACCGCCCGCCTCGATCAGAACCAGGTATCAGGAAACGCCTGCTCAATGCCGATATCTCCCGGGAATGCGGCAGCACTGCGCCCAATGCCTCAGAGAGGTCTTCGCAAACGGCCGCCAAGCTCCCACCGGCGAGACCCTCTGCACCTCCTGCTATTCCGCCCTCTGGGGGCCGCAGGCCACGGAGGAGCTTCGCTCGCTGGTTCGGCTCCACACCGGCCGGCGCACCACCAACGGCCACGTCGCCGTCCACCGGGCCTAGCCGACCCCGCCCAGGGGGGAGAGAACCTCTCGCCCTGCCCTCAAGGGCGGCAGTGAGTCCCTCCCGCCCCAAGAGCAGGGCCGAGTCCAAGAGCAGGACCGGATCCTCCGCGGGCGCCAGGTCGGCGAACCGCAACCTGGCGCCCGCGGACGAGCTCAAGCGCGAGATCCAGGCCGTCCTCACGGACGAGCTCCGCTCCGAAGAGCACCGTCTTGGCCATGGACGGTATGACGGCTTCGCCTATCCCGCGGCAGAGGCCTACTTCCACCTGGCCGGTGGACACGACGCCAACCTCCATTCGATGCAGCTGAAGCATCGCGGCAGGAGCCACTGGTGGTTGGTCGACTCGAAGGGCGCCATCATCGACCTCACCGTCGCTCCGCGCGAGTTCTCGGAGTTCCCGTACGACCGCGGCAGGCGGCGCCCCTTCCGCCATACGCCCGCCGGGCTCTCGCGGCGAGCGCGGACGATCGTCGAGCGCGTTCGCACGGCGCGCGGCTGAAGCCCCCCGGGGTCCCACAGTTATCCGACCGCGGTCTGCGCAAGGGTGGGTGCGTGATCCGGCGGGGAGAGAATCTGGCACAAGCCTCTTTTCCGGAGATGGCGGAGGCGCGCGCAGCGCTGCACGGATTGGAGGGGGTGGGGTCTCAACCGACCCTTGATCGCCGCGTCTACGAGGGTCCTCCTGACCCCGACGCGCTTCTCGCCCACCTCGGCTATGAGGGCTTCCGGCCGGGCCAGCGGGAGCCGATCGAGGCTGCCCTCTCCGGGCGTGACTCGCTCGTCGTGATGCCGACGGGCGGCGGCAAGAGCCTCTGCTACCAGCTCCCGGGCCTGGCCTCGGACCAGCTCACCGTCGTGGTCAGTCCCCTGATCGCGCTGATGGCAGACCAGTGGCGACGGCTGAGCGCCGACGGTCACCCGGCGGTGATGATCGCCTCCGGGCTACCCGAGGAAGTGGCGCGCGAAGCGATGGCGCAGATCCGCGGCGGCGAGAGCCGGATGGTCTACTGCTCGCCCGAGCGATTCGCCTCGCCCGGCTTCATGGAAGCGGTCGGGCGGCGCGAGGTCGACCTCCTGGCCGTCGACGAGGCCCACTGCATATCGGAGTGGGGGCACGACTTCCGACCGGACTATCTGCGCCTGCCGCGAGTGCTCGAGCGGCTTGGGCACCCCACCGTGATGGCCTGCACGGCGACCGCAACCCAGGATGTCTCCAACGAGATCGCTCAGCGCCTCGGCCTCCGCGATCCCCTGATGGTCCGCGCCGGCTTCGATCGCCCCAACCTCTCCTTCGACATCGTCACCTTCGAGGGCAAGGGATCGAAGGCGCGCAAGCTGGCGATGCTGCTCCACGGCCTTCGCGACGAGGCCAATCGCCCGGCGATCGTCTACTGCGGAACCAGACGCGACACCGAGGAGGTCGCCCGGTCCCTTCGCGAGTCCGGCCTCGGGGCCGTTGGCTATCACGCCGGCATGGACCCCGACGAGCGTGCCTCCGCCCAGCACCGCTTCATGACGGGTGACGCCGAGGTGATCACCGCCACCAACGCCTTCGGCATGGGAGTCGACAAGGCGGATGTGCGCTCGGTCTGGCATTGGGCGATCCCGACGAGCGTCGAGGCCTACTACCAGGAGGCGGGCCGCGCCGGGCGGGATCGCCTCCCCGCCCGAGCGGTCCTGCTCGCCGGTCGCTCCGACCTCGGCCGACTGGTGCGCTTCATCCAGATGCGAGAGATCGAGCCCGAGTCCGTTTCGCTCTATGCCCAGCGGCTCAAGGCGAGGTCGGACAACGGGCATCTCACCATCGAGGCCCCGCGCGACGAGGGGGACCGAGTCCGGCTCGCGATCGCCGAGAGAGCAAACGCCTTCGAGGTCGAGCCGGCCCCCGGAGGCCGGCTGGAGCTCCGCTTCAACGACCGGATCGACATGGCGGGGGCTCGAGCCGCCTGCAGGGCGGCCCGGGACCGCTCCTGGCGCGCCTACCGTGCGGTCGAGTCGTTCAGTTTCGGCGAGAGCTGCCGGCGGCGGCGGCTTCTCGACCACTTCGGGGACTCCACCCCGGGCGCACCTCGTGGTCGCTGCTGCGACGTCTGCGACCCCGACCCTCGGCTGCCCTCCCCCGACGAGCTCGAAGTGAAGGTGACACGTCGCAGCCCGAAGCCAGCCACGACGCCAACCGACCTCTCACCCGAGGACGAGTCGCTGCTCGAAGCGCTCAGGGAGTGGCGTCTGAAGGCGGCGGGGGGCAAACCGGCGTACACGGTGGCCAACAATCGGACCCTCGAGGGGATTGCTGCGGCCCGGCCGCAGGACGAGCACGCCCTCGCCCAGATACACGGGGTCGGCCCCGCCTTTCTGAAGCGGCATGCCGACGCCGTGCTGGCACTGGTCGCCGCGCGCTAGCGCCGGCGCCGGCGCCGGTTGCGCGGGGGGCGTGCGCTGTATGTCCTCGGCGCTCCGTTGCTCGAATGACGCTTGCCGTTGCTGCCCCCGTTGCGGTTGAAGCTGTTGCCGCCCGAGCCTCCGTTGCCGGAGTGCTGGCGGGCGGCGTGCTCGAAGCCGGGCCCGGAGTCGAACTCGCGGTGCAGCCCGAGGTCCCTGGCGATCTGTCGCATGTCCCGATGCTGGTCGGGGAGGACGAAGCTCGCGGCAACTCCCGAGGCCCCCGCGCGACCGGTGCGACCGGTGCGGTGAACGTAGACGTCGCGGTCCTCCGGCGCGTCGAAGTTGATCACGTGGGTGATGTCCTCGACGTCGATTCCACGCGAGGCGACGTCCGTCGCCACCAGGGTGTCGCACGCGCCCCGCTCGAAGTCGGCGAGAGCGCGCCGGCGCTGGTTCTGGTTCTTGTTGCCGTGCATGGCGACCGCCCGAATCTTCTGGCGGCTCAGCCGTTTGACGAGCCTGTCGGCGCCCCGCTTGGTCCGGACGAAGACCAGGGTCCTGCCGCGCTCGGTGTGCCGGAGCTCACGGACAAGCTGGTCCACCTTCGCTTCGTGGGCCAGGTGGATGAAACGGTGCTCGACCTCTGCCTCCCTGTCGGCCTTCGGCGCGTGGACGCGCCGGCGCGGGTTCCGCGTGTAGGAGGTGGCCAGCTTGCCGGCCGCGCCCTCCAGCGTCGCCGAGAAGAAGAGCGTCTGGCGATCGCGCGGCATCTTGGCGACGATCCGATCGATCGCCGGCTTGAAGCCGATGTCGAGCATCCGGTCGGCCTCGTCGAGGACGAGCAGCCGGATCTGCTTGAGGTTGAAGGCCCCCCGCTCGAGCAGGTCCTCGAGACGGCCGGGGGTGGCGACGACGATGTGGGCCTGCGCCGCCCTCTTCGCCTGCGCGTGGATGGCGACCCCGCCGAAGACGGGGGCGATCTTCAGGGCCCGGGAGTGAGCGATCGAGCGAAGCTCGTCGACGATCTGCTCGGCGAGCTCGCGGGTCGGCGCCAGGACCAGCGCGGCCGGGCGACGTGCCTCGGCCTGGATGAGGTCCACCATCGGCACGCCGAAGGCGAGCGTCTTGCCCGATCCGGTCGGCGACTGGACGAGGACGTCCTCACCTGCGAGGACATCGGCGATGCAGAGCCTCTGCACCGCGAAAGGTTCGGTGATGCCGCGCTCGGCGAGCGCGCCCAGGATCGGGTGAGACACGCCGAGATCGGCGAATGATTCGGATGACATGAAGCTGAACTCCTTGTGTGCGCGTTGCGTTGGAGATCCTGTGACCCCAACTAACGGCGCGTTCGGAGCGCAGGGAGGGAGGAAACGGAACCTCTCGGGGACCCGGTTGGTCGACCCGACGCCGACCACGGTAGCAGGGTCCCCGGTGCAGGCCGGGCGGCTGCCGTCAGACGGCGCCGCTGACGGGATCAGGCGACGAGAGCCCCAGCCGGACGCGCGCCTTTCGCACGGCGACCGTGGAGGTTCCACATGACTTGGCAATCCGGTTGTCCGGGCGATCTGGATCGCGTCTGATCTCGAACTCGATTCTCGCCTGGGAGCGGACCTTGATCCGCTCGTGACTCGGGGTGTCCTCGCCGATCTCGGCCAGGCCGGCCTCGCCGGCCATCTCACGGCGGCACCCCAGGCAGTAGAGCTCGCCGTCCTCCTGCACCCAGGTCGCCGGCAGGCGTGGACGATCGACCTCGGGTGAGAAGCTCACCGTTACCTCACAGCGGGCGCAGGTCCAGGCATTCGCCACGGGTTCGCCGGCCTCCGGGACGGGCTCTCGCTTCGTCATTGATCCACCTTCCGGACCCTCTGGGGTGGGTTCGCACGAGGGACGAGGGAGGAGAGCCGCCGAGCGAATGCGTCCAAGCCAGTGTAGGGGCCAGGCGCGCGGGTACGGACCCGCCGTGGGGGTAGGCTCTCTGTGAATGAGACGATCCATTTGATCCGCGCACGGGTGGCGGCTTTGCGCTCGGTGCTTCGCCGGCACCCCACCGCGGTGAGCCTGGCGGGGGGCACCGTCGTCGCGATCGCTCTGGCGATCGGCCTCGCCGGGCACGGCCACGAGTTCGTGGTGGCTCTTCGCTCGGCCCCGTTCTGGGTCCTCGGGATCGCCGTTGGGCTTCATCTGTTCTGGCTGCTCGCACGCAGCGAGGCCTGGGCGGTCTGCATCGACGCCGCGGGGGGCCGCGTCGGCCGACGGCGCCTCTACCGCGCCTCGAGCCTCGGCTACCTCGGCAACATCTTCAACGGGCAGTTCGGCCTCGGCGTCCGGATCGCCGCGCTGCGGCGCACCGCCCCGGACGAGTGCCCGGGCGCCTCGGTGCTGCTCGCCGCCGAGCTCCCGATCGTGGTGGTCGAGATCGCCCTCGCCGCGTTCTTCTCCTTCACGCTGGTCGCGCCGCTCGGCGTCCCCTGGTGGGCGCCGCTGATCGCCTTCACGGCGGTGGCCGCGGTGTTTGGGGTAATGCAGCGGGTGGCGCGCAGCCGGCGCTCGGGAATCTGGACGGGCATCGCCGTGCTGCGCGAGACGAAGGGGAGCGGCCGGATCGTCGCCTTGGTCTGCCTCGCGGTGGTGCTCCAGATCGCGCGGAACTGGCTGCTGCTCAACTGGAGCGGCGTCGATGCCTCGATCTTCGACTCGACCGCCCTGCTGATCGGCCTCGCCGTCGTCGGCCTCTTCCCGGTCGGCCCCAGTCTGGGGGCGGCCACGGCGGTCCTGATCCTGGGCGCCAACGGCGTCGCGGCCTCGGCCGCCGCCGGCGCGCTGCTCACCGCGACCGCCGCGGGGGGCGCGCTCTGCTTCGCCAGCTGGGCTCTCGTGGACCGCGTCTGGCGGCGGGCGCCCGCGCCGGCGATCTCGGCCCCGGCCGCCTAGCCTCCCAGTCGGCCGGGCTTGAGCGCCTTGCGGGCCCGCTCCACCGCTCTGACGAGTGCCCCGTTCTCCTCGATCGCAGCCTCGGTGATGTAGACCGGTGATGCGCCGTCGTTGATCAGGCGGTCGGCGAGGATGACCCCGCGGGGGTTGACCGCGGGCAGCTCCTCGAGCTCCCTGGCGAGGGTGAGGATCAGCGCCTGATTCTCGCGGATCAGCGCCCGTTGAATGCGGAGGTTGGCGTTGAAGAGCGAGGAGCGTGGCTTCTGAGCCTCCTCGACCAGCTCTCTCAATGCCTGCGCGCACTTCGCGCGGTGGCGCGGGCTCACCAGCTGCTCGGCCCTCGCCCTGCCCTCACCGCTGTCGGGCGAGAGCTCACCATTGAGCAATCGGTCGTCGAGCTCCCGCCTGCCGAAGAGTCTGGAAAGCCAGCCCACTAGGCCAGGTTTGCCCTGCGCGGGTAGACGACCTCGGGGTCCGTGAGGACGTTGACCAGCGCCGGCTTCCCGGAGGCGAAGGCGCGGTCGAGGGCCGGGCGGAGCTCGTCGGGGGAGCGCACGAGCTCGCCATGGCCCCCCAGCGCGGAGACGACCTCGTCATAGCGGGTCTCCGGACGAAGCTTGGCGGCGAGCGAGTAGCCGTAGAGGAACTTCATCGGGTGGTGCTCGAGCGCCCAGATGCCGTTGTTGCCCATCACCGCGACGATCGGCAGGTTGTGGCGGACCATCGTGTCGAACTCCATACCCGAGAAGCCGAAGGCGCCATCGCCGAGCAGGAGGCAGACCTGGCGCTCGGGATGGGCGAGCTTCGCGCCGATCGCCTGGCCCGGGCCGGCTCCGAGACAGCCGTACGGACCCGGGTCCATCCAGGTCCCGGGCTCCCATGTCTCCCAGACCCGGCCCGCGAAGCTGACGAAGTCGCCGCCATCACCGACCACGATCGCGTCGCGGTCGAGGAAGTCCCCGAGGTCCCTGTAGACCCGCATCGGGTGAAGCGGGGAGCGATCGTCGTCGAGCATCTCCTGCTCCTCGGCGCGCTTCTCCGACTCGATCACCCGCAGGCGGTTGATCCAAGCCGAGGTTCGCTCCGGGTCGGCGCCGACCGACTCGCGGATCGCGGTAAGGGTGGCGCCGATGTCGCCGCTGAGTGCATGGTCGGGCCGCCGCGTCTTCTCGAGCCGCGAGGGCGTGAAGTCGAGCTGGATCAGCTTCGACTCCTCCCCGAAGGCGCCGCCGAAGCCGAGCCGGAAGTCGAGCGGGACCCCGCTGACCAGCGCGACATCGCAGCCCTGCAGGGCGGAGCTCCGAGCGCGAGAGAAGTAGAGCTCGTGGTCAGGCGGCAGGCAGCCGCGTCCGAGACCGTTGAGGAAGACCGGGATGCCGAGTGCCTCGGCGAGCTCGCGGAGCTCATTCTCCGCCTCGGCCCAGTAGACGTTGGTGCCCGCCATGATCGCCGGGCGCTCCGCCTCGGAGAGCAGCTTCGCCGCCTCCTCGACGCCCTGGGCGGGCTCGTCGGGCACCGCCACGGAGTCGGGGATCCCGGCCTCGGCCTCCGAGAAGACGACGTCGAGTGGGTAGTCCAGGAAGACCGGTCCCATCGGCGGCGTCCGAGCCATGTCGATGGCCTCGGCAGTGAGCAGTGGGATCTCCGCCGGGTCTTTGACGGTCTTGGCGTCCTTGACCAGCGGTTTGACGAAGGGCAGGTGGTCGATCTCCTGAAGCGAGCCGCTTCCCCACCTGATCTCCGGCGCGCGGCCGCCGAGCACCACGAGAGGCACGCCATCCGCCTGCGCCGAGGCGATCGCGCTCATCCCGTTGGTCACTCCGCAGCCGGCGGTGAGTGCGCAGATCCCCGGCTCGCGGGTTGCCTTGGCCCAGCCGATCGCAGCGAAGGAGGCGGACTGCTCGTGGCGGAAGTCGACGACGTTGATTCCCTCCTCCTTGCACCCCGCGTAGATCGAGAAGAGATGACCGCCGGAGAGGGTGAAGAGCTTCGAGGCGCCTCGGCTCTTCATCGCCCGCGCGACCCAGCGGCCGCCGTGGACAGCGGTCTTCTCGGCCTGCTCGGTCGCCATCGGGGCGAGAGTACCCGTTGGCGCTCTAGATCTCGTCCACAGCCCGGCGGGCGGCGTGCGCGTCGCGCTCCGCCTCGTGGACGGACTGCTCGGCCTCGGACACCGCCTCGCGCGAGCGCTCGAGCCTGGCCCGCTCACGCTCGAGGCGCTTCTCGGCCTGCGCGAGCTTGCGCTCCGCCTCCTTGCGGCGCTTCGCCTGCTGCTGGCGGGCGCGGCGCTGCTCGGCCTCGCGCTCGTCCTTCTTCCGGCCGCGCGCGGGCGGCTTCGCCGTGGCTGCGCCGACCAGCCCGATTCCCGCTGCCCGCTGCTCCTTCTCGAGTCGCCCCTGCTCGATCGCGTCCGCCACCTCGGGGTCCGCCGAGGCGGCCCGGAGCGTGTCCTCGACCCGGGTGAGGATCTGAGACCCCACCCCGTGCTCGCGGCCGAGCGCCTCCCCGGTCGCAAGCAGCGAATCGATCGCCTCCTGCTCGGCGCCGGCGGCTTCGCGCAGCTTCTCGCGATCGGCGGACCCGGAGAGCATGTCCTCCTGGGCCGCCCGCAGCTCCCGGCCCGCCCCGAGCAGCCGGGCGACCTCCTTCGGCTTCCGAACCGCCAGCTGGTTGACGAGCCACGCCGCACGGCTGGGCTTCTTCAGCCCCTTGACCCAGTCGGCCGCCTCCGTCTCGCCGTCCGAGCGCAGCGACTTGGCCAAGTCGTTGCGCGCCGGGGTGAACTCCTCCAGCGGGCCGTGGAAGAGCCGATTCAGCTCCTCGTCGGACACTCCCTTGGGCGGGCTGGGCACGGCTCCTTCCACTCACCCGAGGATTACCGAATTGCGGGGTTACAGGTCGCCCCCGATTCGGCCGATAGGGGTTGGGCGCACGGGGCCAACAGGGGACTAGGGGGTTTGTGGGCCGCCGCCTCCCGGATGGGCGGCGGCCCACCGACTTTCATCCGGCTGTTGGGCGGCCCGGGTCAGGAGCCCGGCAGCGTGTGCGTCTTGCCGAGGACGCCGTCCTGGCGGGAGCCGGCGCGGCCCACGCCCGGACCCGGGCGGGAGCGGCGACCGAGGCCCTCGCCGGGGACCGGTGCCCGGCCCAGGCCGCCCGCCGTCGGATCGCCGAGCGGGTCCTCGGCCTCGGACCCGGGGCCGGTCTTGACCGCGGTGGGGATGAGTGGCGCATGCAGCTCCACCCGGCGGTCGTAGCCCCGGATCTCACGCTCGCCGCGCGGCTCGACCTCGACCGTCTCGGAGAGGAGCGCGCGCGTCTCGCCCGTGATCAGCACCGGGTCGCCCGTCTCGCGCGTCATGTCCTGGACGCGTTCCGCGAGGTTGACGGCGTCACCGATCACGCTGAAGGAAAGCCGTCCGGCACCACCGATCGAGCCGGCCACGACGGGTCCGGTGTTCACCCCCACCCCGACCTCGAAGCCACCCGGCCGGCGGCTGTTGATCGTCCGCGCCAGCTCCACCGCGCACTGCACGGCGCGGTCGGCATGCTGTGGGATGCGCTCGGGCGCGCCGAAGACGGCGAGGACCGCGTCACCGATGAACTGGTCGATGTGACCTCGATGGCGGGCGACGATCGGGACGATGCACTCGAAGAGCTCGTTGAGCCGGGCCACCACCTCGGCGGCCGAGGACTCCGTTGCTGCTGTCGTGAAGTCCCGCACGTCTACGAAGACCAGGGAGACCTCGAGCTCCTCTCCGCCGGGCTCGAAGTCCTCCGAGATCAGGTGCTGAGCGACCTCCTCGTCGAGGTAGGTCCCGAAGGCCTCGCGGAGCCGCTCGCGCTCGGCGAGACCGTCGACCATCTGGTTGAAGGCCGAGGAGAGCTCGCCGAACTCATCCGAGGTCGTCACCGGCACGTGCTCGTCGAAGCGGCCCTGGCGGATCCGCTCCGTCGCCGCCTCGAGGTCTTCGATCGGGCGCAGGATCGAGCGCGAGAGCAGCACGGTCAGCTCGAAGCTCACCGTGAAGGAGACGAACAGGGCGATCAGCACGTTGATCCCGAGCGCGTCGGTGCCGCCGCCATCCGCGGTCAGCGCCGCGACCACGATGCCGGTGATCACGTTGATCAGCGGCAGCGAGCCGAGCAGCTTCACCCGCAGCGGGACGACCGGCCGGTCGATCCGCACCGGCATGTCGAGCGCGGCGTTGATATCGAAGAGGATCGGCCGCATCGCCAGCTCGAGGGCGAGGTAGTGCAGGGTCGCCGCGTAGGCGACCGCGAGCAGCGCCGCGATCGCGATCGGGAAGAAGGCGAGCCAGCTGAGCTGAAGGATGATCACCGAGGCGACGACCGTCGCAAGGGTGACCAGGACGGGCAGCAGGAAATCCCGCCGGATCAGCTCCATCGGCATGTTGACGGCGATCTGCCATGCCTCGGCGGTCTGCTCGGAGGAGCGGGCGCCGCCGATCCAGGCCTTCAGCGGCGGCAGCCTCTTCAGCGCCCGGACGAGCACGACACCGATCGCCACCGCCGTCAGGGCCAGCGCGATCGCGAGGATCTTGAGGAAGTCCCCCCGGGAGACCGAGTAGTAGAAGCTGAACAGCGCGACGGCGCCCGTCGCGACGAGGAACGCGGTCTGCAGCTCGACCGTGATGAAGACGGCCGGGTAACGGCGCCCAAGCTTCCTGTACAGCCACGTGAGCGGGTGGGACATGAACCACCCATTGTCCTACAGCGCGGCGATCGCCTCCGCGACTGGCGTTTCGCCGCTGACCAGGTCGAATGACTTGCCGATCGCGTTGTCCGCGGTGAGCACCTCCG
>DATIDP010000208.1:0-7943 GCA_035456265.1 Solirubrobacterales bacterium
TCACGGCCGTGTTGGAGAAGATCCGGTCGCCGCGTCGCCGCCGCCCGCCGGTGGCGGAGGCGAGGATCCCGCCGGCCTGCGTCGTCGGTTCGGTGTGGGCTTCCATCTAGCTCGAAGATGAGTGGAGGGCCCCGCGCCGAGGCGCGGGACCCTCCGGTCCGTTGGTCGAGTGCTCTCGGTGCGGGGAGAGCACCTCGGGATCAGCTCCCGATCGCATCGATCGCTGGCGTGTCCTCCTTCTTGATCCCGGGCGGGATCGGGGAAGACCCGGCATTCTGCTGAGCCACCTGCTGCCCCTCATCGCTGACGATGAAGTTGAAGTACGCCTTGACCAGGTTCGTCGTGTCGGTCGAGTCGTACTTCGTGCACCCCATCAGGTACGAGACCAGCAGCACCGGGTAGGCGCTCGGGTCGGTCGGCGTGCGCTGAACCTTGTAAGCGAACACGTACTTGCCCTGGCTGAGCTCCGGGTCCTTCTGCGACTGGTCGAAGTCGTTGGAAGCACCCTGGGCGCTCGGAGCGACGTAGGTGTTCCCGACCTTGACCTTGGCGACCCCGAGGTCTCCAGCCTGGCTCTCGTCGGCATAGCCGATCGCCCCCTCGCCGGCCTTGACGGCCTGGACCATGCCGGACGTCTGAGCGCCGGACTCCCCGCTCTTCAGCGGCCAGCTGCTGTCCGACTCGAACGTCCAGACGTTGCCGGCGGCCTCATGGAGGTAGTCCGTGAAGTTCGCCGTGGTTCCGGACTCATCCGAGCGGTGGACCGGCGTAATGTCCGTGTCCGGCAGGTTCGCGCCGGGGTTGTCCGCCGCGATCGCCGGGTCGTTCCACTTCGTGATCTCGCCCTTGAAGATCTTGGCGGTCACATCGGGCGACAGCTGCAGGTTGTCGACGCCCGGCAGGTTGTAGATGATCGCGATCGCCGACAGATAGTTCGGGATCTGGACCAGGTCGCCCCCGCTGCTCTGGCAGCGCTGGGTCGCCTTCGGCAGCTCGTCCGTGTCGAACGGTGAGTCGCTGCCGGCGAAGGCGGTGTTGCCGCCCGCGATGAACTGATCGCGACCGCCGCCCGAACCGATCGGGTCGTACGAGATCGTGGCGCTCGAGTTTTCGCCCTCGAACTTGGCGACCCAGGCCTCCTGGGCCGCCTGCTGGGCACTGGACCCGGCGCCCGCGATGGTGCCTGAGGCTCCGGAGCCGCCGCCGCCGTTGTCGCTCCCGCCGCATGCGGCGACGGTCAGCGCCAGAAGGGCTGAGGCGGCCGGGATGAGCCACCACTTCCTTTTCATGAAGTCGCTCCTCTTTCGATTTCGGAAGAGGGACGGCGGCTCTTGCTGCGCGCCTCCCCTCGGATGTTCTTCGTCGGCGCTGGACCCTCGCAGCGGGCAGGGCAGAGCTTGTTACGTTCGTGTGGCTCAGTTGTAAAAAGGATGTAAATGCTGCCCGGGAGGACGGCCTCAGGCCTGGGAGGAGAAGCGGTAGCCGATGCCCGTGTGCGTGTGGATGAAGCGCCGGCCCGGCAGCGCCCGGTTCAGCTTCGCCCGGAGCCGGCCGACGTAGACGTCGACCGAGCGATCGCTCTTCTGGTAGCTCCGTCCCCAGACCGTCCGGTAGAGCTCCTCGCGGGTCATCACCCGCTCGGCGTTGTGGGCCAGCTCGGTCAGCAGCTGCAGCTCGCGCACCGTGAGGAGCAGGGGGCGGCCGTCCACGAGCGCCGCATGATCGGCCGGCCTGATCTCGAGGCGCCCCGCGTACACGGGCGTCTGGTCACGGCCGGCCAGCGGAATCGCCGACCCTGTGACCGCTCCCCCGTTCTCGCCTTCCATGGCGTGGGAGCTTCGCCGCTGGTTCGACGCAAGTAGTTACATTCGAGTGAACTTCCGGTGAACGAGATGTAACGCGCGGCTAGCGGAGCTCGGCGGCCCGCTCGCGCTCCGCGTCCTGCTCGGCGGGCATCGGCTCCATGGAGACGCCGGGGGGCGGTTCGGGCGATCCGCCTCCCGGTTCCGGGTCGAACCGGTATCCGATCCCGAAGTGGGTGTGGATGTAGCGCCAGTTCGCCGAGTGGCGTTGCAGCTTCTGCCGCAGCTTTCTCACGAAGACGTCTACGGATCGGTCCCCATGTGCCATCGCGTAGCCCCAGACCCTCTGGTAGATCTCCTCGCGCTCGATCACCTGGCCGTGGGCCTCCGCGAGCAGCTGCAGGAGCTCGAACTCCCGCCGCGTCAGCCCCACGGTCTGTCCGCTGACGAACGCCTGATACCGATCCGGCCGGATCTCGAGCTCGCCGGTGACCAGCGGACCGACGTCCTCGCGGGCGGCGGCGCGCTTGCGCCGGCGGACAACCGCCTCGATCCGCGCGATCACCTCCTCGGGATGGGAGGGCTTGCCGATCCAGTCGTCGGCGCCCAGGCGCAGGCCCCTGACGCGCTGCGCGACGGTCGACTGTGAGGTGCAGACGAGCACGCCGAGCCCCGGGATCGTGCCGCAGACCCGCTCGAGGAAGTCCCATCCCTGGGGCCCGAGCACGGAGATGTCAACGACCAGGGCGTTCAGCTTCATCGCCACCAGGTCCTCGACCGGGACGCTGCCGGCAAGGATCCGGTGCTCCCATCCAGCGTCCTCGAGCCGCTTCCCGAGGACGGTCAGAAAGGCGCTGTCGGTGTCTATGACAGCCAGCCGTATTCCTGTTTGGTTGCTCATCGAGGCACCTCTCATTGGACTCGGCCCTACCCCCGGCCTGGTCCGCGTCGAGTCGAGGGGATGATAGGGCCGCGTGCGGCGCGGGTGCCTGCCCCGGGGTGAGTTTCACGGCTTTTTCACAGGCAAATGCCGCACAAATGGGCGCCGGCGGGCTATCCGGATCTTCACACCGGCCGCCGGCCGTGCCGGGAGACTGCGCTCACTTTCGAGATTCCTCTCTCGTCAGCGCGCGCGGCCCCTCCTGCCCCGGGTCGCGCGCCTCGGACACCAGGCCCCAGGCCTGGTGTCCTTTTTTTGGACCGAATCTGACGGAGAAGCCCTGTTCAATTGATGAATGGCCGACCGGCACAGCCACGATTTCGCGGACGCCGACGCCAGGCGCCTCGGCGGCGCGTTCGCGCTGATCGTCGCGTTCATGCTCGCCGAGGTGGTGGCGGGGATCGTGGCCTCCTCCCTCGCCCTGATCTCCGACGCCGGCCACATGCTCACCGACGCGGTGGCCATCGGGCTGGCGCTCGCCGCGCTCCGGCTCGCCCAGCGGCCGCCGGGCGGCAGCTTCACCTACGGCATGAGGCGGGCCGAGATCCTCTCGGCTCAGGTGAACGGGATCACGCTGCTCCTCTTCGGCA
Source organism: Solirubrobacterales bacterium (assembly GCA_035456265.1). Classification (GTDB taxonomy): domain Bacteria; phylum Actinomycetota; class Thermoleophilia; order Solirubrobacterales; family 70-9; genus DASUPK01. The sequence continues at coordinate 3,333 of DATIDP010000208.1, forward strand.
CCCTGATCGTCTACGAGGGCGTCCGGCGGCTGATCGACCCACCGGACGTGGAGGGAGCCCTGGTCGTGATCGTCGCCTTGATCGGCATCTTCGTGAACCTGGTCGCAGCGCGAATGCTCGCCGGGGCGGAGCGACGCAGCCTCAACATCGAGGGCGCCTTCCTCCACATCGTCACCGACCTCTTCGCGTTCGTTGCCACGGCGATCGCCGGCGCCCTGATCCTGATCTGGGGCCTCGACCGCGCGGACGGCATCGCCTCGCTCCTGATCGCGGCGCTGATGCTCTGGGCGGCCTACGGCCTGCTGCGGGAGTCGGGCCGGGTCTTCATGGAGGCGGCCCCGAAGGGCCTCGACCCACAGGCGATCGGCGAGGCGCTCGTGGACGAGGCCGGCGTGGTCGAGGTCCACGACCTCCATGTCTGGGAGGTGACCACCGGCATGCCGGCGATCTCCGCCCACATGATCGTCAGGCAGGACGCCGACTGTCACGAGGCCCGCTGGCGGGCCGCCCGGCTGCTCGCCGACCGCTTCGGGGTCGAGCACTCGACCCTCCAGGTCGAGCACGAGCCGGGGGACGAGCTGCTGCAGATCGACTGACCGGGAGTGCGGTGGACGCCGGCACCCACTGGGAGCGGATCTATGCGGGGACGAGTCCGAGCGCGGTCAGCTGGTCCGAGCCGACGGCCCGAACCTCGCTCGAGCTGATCGAGGAGGCGGGGGTCGGCAGGGACGCTCCGCTGATCGACGTCGGGGGCGGAGCTTCCCCGCTGGCCGGCGAATTGCTCGCCCAGGGTTACACCGACATCACGGTCACCGACATCTCGGCGAGCGCCCTGGAGGTGTCCCGCGCCCAGCTCGGGGAGCGGGCGGCTCGGGTGACATGGATCGAAGCCGACGTGCTCGATCACGACCTCGACCGCACCTTTGCTCTCTGGCACGACCGAGCCTTCTTCCACTTCATGGTCGATCCGGTCGCCCGGGAGGCGTACCTCGCGGCGATGCGCAGAGGCCTCGCGCCCGACGGCCAGCTCGTGATCGCCACCTTCGGCCCGGAGGGCCCGACCAGCTGCAGCGGGTTGCCGGTTCGGCGCTACGGGGCCGAGGACCTGGCGCGCCTGCTGCCCGACTTCGAGTCCGCCTCCTCGCGCCTCGTCCTGCACCACACGCCGAGCGGCAGGGACCAGCAGTTCCTCTACGCCCGCTTCGCCCCCCGGTGAGCGGCTACTAGCCCGCCCCGCGTTCGATGGGCAGCCCGGCGTTGCGCCAGGCTCGGAACCCGCCGATCACGTCGGTCGCTTCGAGGCCGAAGCGGCGGATGGTCGCCGCGGCGAGGCTCGACTGACAGCCCTCATTGCAGACCACGATCAGCCGCAAGCCGGCTCGCGCGAGCTCCGGGTCCCGGTGCTCGCATTCCGGATCCAGGCGCCACTCCAGGACGTTGCGCGGGATGTACGCGGCTGCGGGAATCAGGCCGTCGGCGGCTCGCTGGGATTCGGACCTGATGTCGATCAGGGCAGCCCCCTCGCGCGTCGCCTCGAGCGCCTCCTCGGGCGAAAGCCGGTCGAGGTCACGACGAGCCTCGGCCAGCAAGTCGTCGACGCCTTTCGATCGCTCCGGCAATCCGCCGCGAGTCTATGCGGGCGGGGCGCCTCTCAACCGAAGGTCGCCGAGCGGACCCCGGTCGCGATCAGGAGCAGTACGAACGTGCCGGCGAAGTATCGGTAGAGCACGAACGGCCGGTAGCTGTGCGTGCGGACGAGGCGCAGCAGCCAGGCGATCGCGATGTAGCCGGAGACCGCGGAGGAGATCGTGCCGACGACGATCGGCCCGGCGACGTCGTTCGGCAGCCCGTCATGGATCGCGTTGTACGCGCTGTAGACGGTCGCGCCGAAGACGGCCGGGATCAGCAGCAGAAAGGAGACGCGGGCCGCGGAGTCCCGGTCGAAGCCCAGGTAGCGCGCGGCGGTGATCGTGATCCCCGAGCGGGAGGTTCCGGGGGCGAGCGAGAGGACCTGCGCGAGCCCGATCTTGAGCCCGTCGCCGATTCGCACCTCCTCGAAGCCCCGCGACTGTGGCAGTCGATCGGCCCAGCCGAGCAGCGCGCCGAAGACGATCAGCTGGATCCCGATCATCCAGGGCTCGCCGAGGTGGTCCTCGATGAAGCTCGAGCCGAGGCCCCCGGCGAGCACCGCCGGGATCGTCCCGATCGCAATCGCCCAGGCGATGCGCTCGGTGTCGGTCTCGATCGCGCGTCGCCGCACCGTGCGGAAGAAGGCGGCTGTGAACGCCACGACCTCCTTGCTGAAGTACGAGATCGCGGCGACCAGCGTCCCGGCGTGCAGGGCCACGTCGAAGGTCTTGTTGAACTTCTCGTGGTCCTCGAGGAACGTGTAGTCCTGGAGCCAGGGGACGAGGATCAGGTGCCCCGAGGACGAGATCGGCAGGAACTCCGTGAGGCCCTGGACGATCCCCAGAAGGAGGGCCTCCAGTTCGGACATCGGCGCGGCATCCTAGTGGCCGCCGGGCCGCGGCATCATGAGCGAGGGGCGTAGCCCCGAGGGGTTATGAGAGGCGGTCGCCAGCGGCCACGACCTGTGGCGAAGCCGGGCCGCCAGGCGACGACTACGTCTGGGGCCTCGGCCGGTCCCCGGTCTGGAACCAGGCGAAGACGAAGCAGCCGAGCGCGACGATCGCCGCGGCGATCCCGTGCTTGACGTGATGGTGGGAGGAGCCGCTCTCGTGGCCGGGGAAGAAGGACGGCAGCGAGCTGGCGCTGTCGACCCAGTAGACGATGGCGATCACCAGCAAGAGGATCCCGAGCGCGACAGCGGGCAGGATCAGTTGTGGTCGCTTCTGCATGCGTACCTCCTCAGCTGAGCGCGAAGGCGACCGATAGGACGGCGCCGACGACGCAGCAGTAGACGGCGAATGGAGTCAGCCGGTTGGTCTCGAAGAAGCGCAGAAGGAAGCGGACGGAGAACCAGGCGGTGACGGCGGCGCAGAGTGCGCCGACCAGCGCCTGGCCGCGGACGTGGTCGCCCTGCGAGCCCAGCAGGTCCGGGAGCTTGAGCACGCCCGCCGCGCCGATGATCGGGGTGGCGAGCAGGAACGCGAAGCGGGCCGCCTCCTCGTTGGAGAGGCCGGCGAGCAGGCCGCCTCCCATGCTCGCTCCAGACCGGGAGAGGCCGGGGATCAGGGCGAGGGCCTGGGCCGTGCCGATCCCGAGCGCTTCCCGGAAGCTCAGCCGGCGCGCGATGTCCTCGTCGTTCTGGATCCCGGCCTCATCGCGGACCGGCGCGCGGCGGCGGAGCGCCTCGGCGCCGAACAGCATCAGGCCGTTGACGAAGAGGAAGATCGCGGCAGTCTCGGTCGACGCGAAGAGCGTGCGGAGAGGGTGCTCGAGCAGCAGGCCGATCAGGCCGGCCGGGATCGTGCCGATCACGAGCAGCCAGCCGAGCTTCGCGTATTTGTCCTGCGGATCGATGTAGCGGTCGCGCAGTGAGCGGCCGAGCCCCTTGAGGATGCGGATCCAGTCCTGAAGGAAGAAGACGAAGAGGACGAGGGCGGTGGCGCAGTGGGTTGCGACCAGGAAGCTCAGGAAGTAATCGTCGTTCTGGTGGATGTTCCAGCCGAAGACGCGCGGCAGCACGACGCTGTGGCCGAGGCTGGAGATCGGGAAGAGCTCCGAGACTCCCTGGAGCAGCCCGAGGACGATTGCCTGGAAGTACGAGATCGGGTCCATGCCGGAGCCTCGGCCCGGGGCGGCCGAGGAGCGGGGCATGGTTGAGGGGGAACCTAAGCTCGCCTTAAGTGCCGCGATAGACGCTGGCGTCTTCGTTAGATTGCCGGGGGCATGCGTTTGGGCCGTTTCTCTCGCAAGCTGTTCGCCGGGCTGGTCGCGATGGTCGTACCGCTCGTGATCGCCCCGGCCGCGATGGCCGCTGACGGCGTCGGCGTCTACGGACGGACCGACGACAAGGTGGTCACCTTCTTCGCCTTCGGGGTGATCGCGTTCTTCGCGATTCTGGTGACCGTCCTCTCCCTGATCCAGATTCGCCTCGACAACCGCAAAGAGAGGCGCACTCAAGATCTAGAGCGCCTCGGAAGCCGCTAAACGCCGGCGGCATGGGGCTCGCTGGGGACGATCGCGTCGCCGATCAACGAACGCGCCGGCGGCAGGTCCCCGCGCGGCGGTTCGGCGGTGGCGACGCTGACGTGGTCCCGTTTCGCGGGCGCCGGGAATCGGTCGCCCAGCGGCTCGAGCGCGAGTGGGCGGAGCGGGACCGGGCCGAGAGGGCGCGGCGGGAGGAACTCGAGCGAAGGCGGGCCGCGCGCGATCGCGCGATCCAGGAGCGCCTCGAGCGGCGCCGGGGCGAGCGATTGGAGCGGCTGCGCCGGGAGCGGACGGAGGGTGAGCGCCGCGAACGGTACGTCTGGTCCCGACGAAAGCGGCCGGAGAAACCGACACCGGAGCGCGGGCGGAGGGTCCAGGCCACCCCGAAGCAGTCAAGGCCCGCGCCCCCGCGCGGACGAAGGGTGCAGCCGGAGCCGGAGCGCAAGCCAACGCCTCCGCCTAAGGCGAGCGCGCCGGCGCCGCGGGCCCAACCCGACC
>DATIDP010000209.1:0-6737 GCA_035456265.1 Solirubrobacterales bacterium
TCTAATCGGGTGCTGGCTGGCCGCGCCGGCCTCCGCCTCGATCACGCTCGGGCAGCTCGCGACGAGTATCCCGGACTCGGACTGCAGCGGCGATATCCCTATTGACGAGCTGCAGCCCACCGTCAGCTCGGGCAACTCCTACATCGTCCCCAGCCGAGGCCTGATCACCTCGTGGAGCAACAGGTCGGCCACTGACCCTGGGCAAGTCCTGGCCTTCAAGGTGTTCCGGAACGAGGGTGGAAACACGTACAGGGTCGTCGGGCACGACGGGCCACGGGCCCTGGTCTCCAGCGCCCTCAACACCTTCCCCACGAGCATCGCGGTCCAGGCCGGTGACGTGATCGGGCTCCATCACGGTGACACCGCCGCGCAGACGGCCTGCAACTTCGGCGCTACCGATACCTACTTCGAGCGCAACGGGGACCTCTTGGATGGCCAATTCGGGGACTTCCACGACTACGGCCCCGGGAACTGCTGCTTCTACCGGCTCAACGTCACCGCCGTCTTCGAGCCGGCGAACTCCTTCACGGTCGGGCAGATCGGCCGGAACAAGAAGAAGGGGACCGCGACCCTCGGTCTCGACCTTCCGAACGCCGGCGACCTGACGGTCTCGGGCAAGGGGCTGAAGGCCGTGATCGCGGGCGCATCGGCCGCGCAGGCCGTGCAGCCCGGGAGTGCCAGCGTGACGATCAAGGCGAAGGGGAAGCAGCTCCGGAAGCTGAAGTCGACGGGCAAGGTGAAGGTCAAGCCGACGATCACCTACACGCCCACCGGCGGGCACCCGTCGACGCAACCCTGGAAGTTGACGCTGAAGAAGGCCTGAGCCTCCCGCTTGCTCAATAGTCCGAGTTGCAAAGGTCGGGTTGGGGGTACTTGCCGAGTATGCCGCGGCTGATCCTGGGCCCGATGCTCCGCTATGTGAGCCAGACCGAGGCGACGGTCTGGGTCGAGACCGACGAGCCCTGCGAGGTCGAAGTGCTCGGCGAGCGTGACCGAACCTTCTGCGTCAGCGGCCACCACTACGCCCTGATCTGCCTCCGCGATCTCGAGCCCGGCTCCTCGCACGAGTACGAGGTCAAGCTCGACGGCGAGGTGGTCTGGCCACCAGCGGACAGCAGCTTTCCGCCCAGCGTCCTGCGAACCCTCGATCCCGACTCGCGGCTGCGGATCGTCTTCGGATCGTGCCGGGTCGCGGTTCCGCACCACCCCCCATGGACCCTGACGAAGGACGAGGACCCCGAGCACGGCCGGGAGATCGACGCGCTCTACGCCCTCGCCATCCGCCTGAAGGAGAAGCCGGTCGAGGAGTGGCCGGACATCCTGCTGATGATCGGCGACCAGGTCTACGCCGACGAGGACGCGCCGGAGACCAGGAAGTTCATCCGCGAGCGGCGCGGCATCGACGGCGAGCCGGGAGACGAGGTGGCCGACTTCGAGGAGTACACCCGCCTCTATCGCGAGACCTGGGGCGACGAGACGATTCGCTGGCTGCTCTCGGTGGTGCCCTCGGCGATGCTCTTCGACGACCACGACGTCCACGATGACTGGAACACCTCGATCTCCTGGCTCGAGGAGATGAGGTCGAAGCCGTGGTGGGACCGGCGGATCACCGGCGCCCTGGCGAGCTACTGGATCTACCAGCACCTCGGCAACCTCTCCCCCGACGAGATCGAGGAGCGGGGCATCCTCGCGCACGTCAAGTCCGAGCCGGACGCCGGTCACGCCCTCCACGAATGGGCCCGGGATGTCGACTGGGGCAGCGAGGGCCGGCGCTGGAGCTTCAGCCGCGATCTCGGGGACACCCGCCTCGTCATGCTCGACTCGCGCGAGGGGCGGATCCTCGGCGAGCGCCCCAGGCGCATGTTCGACGACGAGGAGTGGAAGTGGCTCGAGCGGGTGATCACCGGTGACGTCCGGCACCTGCTGATCGCCGACACCCTGCCGATCTTCCTGCCCCAGGCGATCCACAACCTGGAGTCGTGGAATGACGCGGTGGCCGCGGGTGCCTGGACCCGTGCCTTCAAGGGCGTCGGGGAGCGAATCCGGCGCGCGCTGGACCTGGAGCACTGGGGCGCCTTCCCACACTCGTTCGGCCGCATCGTCGAGCTGATCCGCGCGGCCGGGGCCGGCGAGCGCGGTGAGCCGCCGTCCTCGATCATCAGCCTCGGTGGCGACATCCACCACGCCTACCTGGCCCGGGTCGACTTTCCCGACGGCGACCGCGTCCGGAGCCCCGTCTGGCAGGCGGTCTGCTCCCCATTCCGCAACGCGCTCAGCAAGCGGGAACGGCGGATCGCGCGGGCCGGCGACTCGCGCTTCGCCCGCTGGGTCACCCGGAGGCTCGCCCAGTCCGCCGGAGTCGACCTGCCCGACGTCGAGTGGCGGCTCGAGCAGGAGCCGACCTTCGACAACCAGTTCGCCACCCTCGACATCGACGGCGAGCACGTCGAGCTGCGGATCGAGAAGACCGTGCCCGGCGACTGGCGCAGGCCGCGGATCGAGACATCCCTGGAGCGGCGCCTCGCCTAGTTCCTGGCCGCCGCGATGCCCTCCGCCGTGGCCCCCAGCGCGCGGACCAGCATCGGGTCAGTGCAAGAAGAAGCGCTAGCCGCAGCACTTCCGGGCGCGCGGCCCAGGCCGCCGAGCGGCTTGCCGGGTGATAGCAATCGCTATCCGATTCGCTATCGATCGCTATCCGGAAAGACGGGCAATCGTGCAGCGGCTCCGGGCCGATGGACGAAGAAGCGCCGCTACGGAGCATTGATGAAGTCCAGGCTCGCGGCAACCCGCGAGTAGACCGACGGGGCTGCCGGCAGCCCGCAGAGGGCGCCGCCGAAGGAGACGGTGCCGACCTCGACGGCGCCCATCGGCGTATCGGCGACCAGCGGGCCACCGCTGTCACCCGAGCACGCCGAGGTGTGGATCTTGAAGCGGCCCGCGTGCTTCCGCTTCGCGCCGAGCGCGCAGATCATGCTCTCCGGCGCGAACAGGTCCCGCGTGTACGCCTTCAGGCAGCGCTGGTCGTTGCGCACGATCTCGAAGGTCTGCTTGAGGAAGGGCGAGAGGCGGACCCCGAACGGATTGGTCGCTCCGAAGCCGGCCACGCGAAGGGTCGCGCCGGGGACCGTGGCAGCGCCGCTCTGCTGTGGCGTCGCCAGCGGTATCGGCGGAACGCTCGTGGGCGCCGCCAGGTTCAGGACCGCCACGTCGTGCAGCCCCGTCTGCTCGAAATCCGGATGCACGCGGCCGGAGCTCACGCCGATCACCTGCCCGGCTGCCTTGTTTCGCAGGTCGGGCCGGCCGAGAATCACCTGGAAGTTCGCGAGGTTGAATCCCGCCACGCAGTGACCGGCGGTCAGCACCTTGGTCGACCCGATCACCGAGCCGCTGCAGTGCATGTGGCCCTTCCGGAAGATGGCCACCGCGTACGGCCACTGCGCGGGATTGGCGCGTCCGCCCCCCACGACCGAGGAGTGCGCACGAGGGGCGGCCGAGCCGACCGGCGGCATTGCGACGGCGCTGAGCGCGCAGGCGCACGCGAGGGCTGCCATCAGATTGCGGGTTCGACGCCTCGTCTGCATTGCGTTCGTTCCGGTCCGTTTCTAGTCGAGTCCGAGCTCGTGACGGTAGTGGCGCGCGTAATCGTCGCGCTTGTCGAGCACATCCTCCACGTATCCGCGCGTCTCGGGGAAGGGGATGTCATCGAGCTGAAGGTTCGAGCCCCCCCACGCCATGACGTTGGTCTCCCCCGCGTTGTACGCCGCGAGCGCGGCCACCTCGTTGTCCCCGAACTTGTCCAGCAGGTAGCGGAGGTAGAAGGTCCCGTACCTGATGTTGATGTCGGGATTCGAGAGGTCGTCGAACTTGAAGGTCTGGCCCCCGCTGAGCTTCTCGATCAGCTTCGCGGTGCTCGGGGTGATCTGCATCAGGCCGCGAGCGCCGGCGTGCGACGTCTGGTCGCGGAACCGAGACTCCGCGTAGATCACCGAGGCGATCAGGTCGGCCGGCACCCCCTTGTCGGCTGCCTGCTGCCGAATGATGTCCTCGTGGCGCAGGGGCAGCGTGAACTCCTCGAGCGTGCGCTGGAACCGGTCGCTGTTGATGAGCAGGAAGGCGCCGAGGGCGGCGATCAGGAGCGTCCCGCCGATGACCAGCGTCCGGCGCCCTCGGCGGCTGCTTCCGCGCGTTCGGCGCCTTCCAGACGACCGGCGCTTGGCGCTGCCGCCGCCTCTCCGCGGGCCGGCCCCTCGTGCGCGCACGGTGGTACTCACCCTGGCTCTTTCGCAGTCAATTGCTCGATCAGCTTTCGCACCTCTGACTCCAACTCCTCGAGCGAGGCATCGTTGCGGATGACGTGGTCGGCACGCCGCCCTTTCTCCGCCTGATCGAGTTGCCTCTCCTCGCGTCCCAGCAGTCCGCCCTGCCCCCGCTCTCGCAGGCGGGTGTCGCGAAGGTCATCGTCGGCGACGACCGCGACGGTGGCGTCGAACGCGTCCTCCATCGCGGCCTCGAACAGCAGCGGAACCTCGACGACCGCAACCGCGACCCCGGGATCGAGCTTCTGGCGCCATTCGAGCACGTGAGCGCCAACGCGAGGGTGGGTGACGCTCTCCAGCCAGGCGAGCTCGCCACGATCGTTGAAGACGATCTCGCTGACCCGGTCGCGATCGACCTGACCGTCCGGGGCGATCTCGTCGCCCCAGCGATCGACCAGCGCAGCCCGAACCTCGTCGTCCTCGAGGAGGTCGTGCGCGACCCGGTCGGTAGAGAGGGTCGCGGCCCCGAGCCGCTCGAACGCGGCCAGCGCTTCCGACTTGCCCGCCCCGATCCCCCCGGTGAGACCGACGAAGCGGGTCAACCCTGGGTGGGCGGTGGCTCCTCGGACGGAGGCTCCTCGCCCGCAGAGGACGGCTCCTCGATGGGACCCTCCTCGGCGGCCGGCTCCTCGGCGGCCGGCTCCTCGGCGGCCGGCTCCTCGGCGGCCTCCTCCGCGGGCGCCTCCATGCCCTCCGGCGGCTCCGCGTCCTCGATCACGACGTCGTCGTTGACCGGGCGGGTCGGGAGCTCCTGGCCCTCGACGCGCTTCACGCTCAGGGAGAGGCGGCGGCGGGCCTCGTCGACCTCGAGGATCTTCACCTTGAGCTCGTCGCCGGGTCGGACGACCTCGGCCGGACTCTCGACGTGGTGCTGGGCGAGCTCCGAGATGTGGACCAACCCCTCGACCCCCGGGAGGATCTGGACGAAGGCCCCGAAGGCGACGATCTTGGTGACCTTGCCGTCGACGACGTCGCCCTCCTTGTACTCGTTGAGAACGCGCTGCCACGGATCCTCTTGGGTCTGCTTGAGACCGAGTGAGATGCGCTGGCGCTCCCGGTCGATGTCGAGGACCTTGACCCGTACCGTGTCGCCGATCGAGACGACCTCGGACGGGTGGTTGACGTGACTCCAGGAGAGCTCGGAGATGTGGATCAGGCCGTCGATCCCCTCGAGATCGACGAAGGCTCCGAAGTCGACGATGTTCGAGATCTTGCCCTCGACCACCTGCCCCGGCTGGAGGCGGCCCAGGATCTGCTCGCGGACCTCCTTGCGCTCCTCCTCGAGGACCGCGCGGCGGGAGAGGACCACGTTGTTGCGGGAGCGGTTGAGCTCGATCACCTTGCACTCGAGCTGCTGCCCCATGAACTCGTCGAGGTTCTGGACCCGGCGGATGTCGACCAGGGACGCGGGCAGGAAGCCGCGGACGCCGAGGTCGAGGATCAGGCCGCCCTTGACGACCTCGATCACCGTGCCGGTGACCGGCTCGCCGGTCTCGGCGGCCTGCTCGATCCTCCGCCAGGCCTTCTCGAAGCGAGCGCGCTTCTTGGAGAGGATCAGGCGTCCCTCCTGGTCCTCCTTGGTGAGGACGAGGGCGTCGACCTCCTCGCCGAGCTCGACCTCCTCGGACGGCTTCACGGTCTTGCGGATCGAGAGCTCGTTCGAGGGGATGACTCCCTCCGACTTGTAACCGATGTCCACAAGAACCTCGTCCTGGTCGATCCGCACGACCTTGCCGCTCACCACGTCCCCTTCGCTGAAGGGATGGATGGTCGCGTCGTAGTTCGGGACGAGCTTGCCGTCGACCTCGATCAGCAGGTTGTCGGAGCTTGCGGCGCCATTGCCCGCGGTCTGCTCCTGGTCGGCCTGCTGAGGCTCGGTTTGCGCCTGCTCAGCCTGGGCAGCGTCTGTCGTTGTGTCCGTCTCGGGCACGGCCGCACAGTGTGGCAGACACGCGGGGATCACTAGACCTTGCGCGCGCCCCTGCAGCCGGAATAGGGTCGCCTGAACAGGGAGGGCAAGTCCGCCCGCCCAGGGAGAAGGAGGAGTCAATGCTGCGCAGGCTCAAGAGCCACGCCTCACCAGCGACCGTGATCGCCATTGTCGCGTTGATCGTCGCGCTCGGTGGCACCGCGATCGCCGGTGGCGCACTGAACAAGAAGAAGGTCAACAAGATCATTACCAACCGGGCCCCGGGTCTCTCGGTGGCGAGCGCGAAGAGCGCTGATTCCGCGAAGAGCGCGGACTCGGCAAATAACGCGAACTCCGCAAACGTCGCGAAGAACGTCTTCGCCGAGACGCAGGGAGTCAACGGGAGCATCCTGTCGCCCGGCGTCACGGTCGACCACAGCGGGAGCACCTTCACATACACCTTCCCGCGCAACATGGTCGGCTGCATTCCCGTGGTCTCGGGTCAGTTCTTC
>DATIDP010000210.1:0-28133 GCA_035456265.1 Solirubrobacterales bacterium
TTGGCCGGGTCGGTGGCGCCGAGGACCATGTAGGCGCCGTCCTCGGCCGGCAGGGAGCGCAGCCGCTCGACCGCTCCGGGGAGCGCGAATTGCGCCCCGCCGAGACCCTCGACGAAGTAGCCGCGGCGGGCGGTGCCGAGCAGCTCGAGGTTGCCGAGCTCCGAGTAGAGGGTCGAGAAGCCACCGGGGACGCCCTCGGCGAGGACGGTCTCGCGGGTGACGATCCCGTAGCGCTCGAGCATCAGCTCGGCCTGGGCGCGCAGCCGCGGGCCGATCGCCGGAGCGTCGGAGAAGAGGTCGGCGGTCAGCGACCAGCGCCCCTGGACGGTGGCGCCGGCGCCGGCCCGGCGGCTGGAGAAGCGGCGGCCGCGGCGCTCGGAGGCGCTGACCGAGCGCAGCCGCGGCGCGCGCAGCGGCGCGAAGGCGTCGTTCGTCACCTCGCCCCCCCAGGCAAGGTCCCAGAGGGCGGTGTGAAGCTCCTCGGCCGGCGCATCGATGTCGGCCTCGAGGTCGAGCCAGAAGCTCGGCCCGGAGGCGAGGCGCTCGCGGATCGCGTCGTGGACCTCGCCCTCGGGGCGCTCGAGCTTCGCGTTGGAGGGCGGCGGGCCGGCCAGGCGCACGTCCTCGCGGAAGTAGACGGCCACCCTTCCGTCGCTTCGCCCCAGCGCGCCGGCGCCGAGCCAGACCACCTCGCCGCTGGTGCAGAGCTCGTCCAGCCAGGCGGGGCTGTAGGAGCCGAGCCGGCGCGGCAGCAGGTCGCGCTCCCAGGTCTTCGGTGTGAGGGCGACCCCCTGGAGCGAGACCAGTGCCTCGCGGAGGCGATCCGGGCCCGCTCCCGTCCGCCCGTGGGCGTCCACGTTCTGCCAGCTGGGCAGGAAGCGGGCGAGCTCGCGCTGGTCGGTGGCCTCGACCTCCTGGCGCAGCCGGGCAAGGCTGGCGCGGCGCAGCCGCCGCAGTACATCCGCCTCGCACCACTCTCGCGAGGTCCCGCCCGGCAGCAGCTCGCCGCGGACGACCTCTCCGGAGCGCTCGAGCTCCTTGAGCGCGGAGCTCGGGTCCACCCCATAGCGGTCGGCGAGCTGGCGGGTGGGGAAGGGGACGTGAGTGGCCGCGTAGCGGCGGACCAGTGAGACGAGCGCGTCCTCGACCGGCTCGAGGAAGCTCTCCGGCAGGCCCGCGGGCGGCGGCACCCCCAGCGCGTCGCGGTAGAGGCCGGCGTCCTCGGCCGCGATGTAGCGCTCCTCGCCGGCGATCCGGACGGCCGCGGCGCGGCGCTCCTTGACCAGCTTGTCGAGCATCGAGGAGGCCGAGTAGCCCTCCTCGACCCGCTGATCGCACTCCGCTTCGGTCAGATCGCCGAGGCGGCGCAGGATCTGCTGGAGGCCGTCGCGGTCCCTGGCCCTGCCGGCCTCGGTCAGGTGCTGGAGCTGCTCTGCCACCTCCTCCAGCGCCTCCGGGTCGATCAGCTCGCGGAGCTCCTCCTGGCCGAGCAGCTCGGCAAGCAGGTCGCGGTCGAGGGCGAGGGCGGCGGCGCGACGCTCCGCGTTCGGCGTGTCGCCCTCGTACATGTAGGTGGCGACGTAGTCGAAGAGCAGCGAGGAGGCGAAGGGGGACGCGGTCGGGGTCTCGACCTCGACCATGGTGATCTTGCGCGAGTGCAGGTCCCTGAGGAGATCCTTCAGCGACGGCAGGTCGAGGACGTCCCGCATCACCTCGCGGTAGGTCTCGAGGATCACCGGGAAGCGGGGGAAATCGCGGGCGACCTCGAGCAGGCTCTGCGACTTGAGCCGCTGCTGCCAGAGCGGGGTCCGCTTCCCGGGCCAGGCGCGCGGGATCAGCAGAGACCGGGCCGCGTTCTCGCGGAAGCGGGCGCCGAAGAGGGCCGAGCCGGCGAGCTCGCGGATCACCAGGTCCTCGATCTCGTCGGGCTCGATCAGGACGAGGTCGGCGGGCGGCGGCTCGTCCGCGTCCGGCAGGTGAACGACGATCCCGTCGTCCGACCAGATCGCGTCGGCCTCGAGGTCGCGCTCGTCGCGAATCTTCGCCGAGAGGGCGAGGCCCCAGGCGGCGTGCACCCGGCCGCCCCAGGGCGAGAGGACGCAGAGCCGCCAGTCGCCGATCTCGTCGCGAAAGCGCTCGACGACGATCGCCTCGTCCGAGGGCACCACCCTCGTCGCCGCCTGCTGCTCGGTCAGGTAGTTGACTAGGTTCTGCGCCGCGAGCTTGTCGAGGTCGTTCTCCTTCGCCAGCTTCTTCGGGTCGGCGTTGACCGCCTCGCGGGAGAAGGCGCCGATCGCCTTGCCGAGCTCGGCCGGACGGCCGATCCCATCACCGCGCCAGAAGGGGACGGCACCGGGAGTCCCGGGAGCGGGGGTGACGATCACCCGGTCCCGGGTGATCTCCTCGATCCGCCAGGTGCTGGCCCCGAGCAGGAACGTCTGGCCGGGGCGGGCCTCGTAGACCATCTCCTCGTCGAGCTCGCCGACGCGCCGGCCGTCGGGAAGGTGGACGCCGTAGAGCCCCCGGTCGGGGATCGTGCCGGCATTGGCCACCGCCAGCTGGCGGGCGCCGGGGCGGCCGCGCATCTTGCCCTTGGTGCGATCCCAGACGATACGTGGGCGGAGCTCGGCGAACTTCTCGGAGGGGTAGCGGCCGTCGAGCATGTCGAGGACGTTCTCCAGCTGTTCCCGGGAGAGCTCGCTGAAGGGCTGCGCCGAGCGCACGAGCTTCTCGACGTCGTCGACCTCCCACTCGTCGAGCGCCGCCATGGAGACCAGGTGCTGGGCGAGCACGTCGAGGGGGTTCTGCGGGATCACCGTCTCCTCGATCTCGCCGATCCGCATCCGGCGGGCGACGACCGCGCACTCGAGCAGGTCGGCCCGGAACTTGGGGAAGATCCGCCCCTTCGAGACCTCGCCGAGCGTGTGGCCGGCACGGCCGACGCGCTGCAGGCCGCGGGTTACGGACTTCGGCGACTCGACCTGGATGACCAGGTCGACGGCCCCCATGTCGATGCCGAGCTCGAGGGAGGAGGTCGCGACCAGACAGGGGAGCTCGCCGGACTTGAGCAGCTCCTCCACCAGCGCCCGCTCCTCATGGGAGAGCGAGCCGTGGTGGGCGCGGGCGATCTCGGGCGGAGCCTCGTCTCCATTCCTGGCGTTCCCCGCGTGCTCGGTGGCCGGCAGCTCCGGCATCTCACGGGTCTCGCTGTCGCTCGCCCTCGCATCGACGTCGTTGTGCATCTCGTTGAGGCGCTTCGCGATCCGCTCCGCCGCCCGGCGGTTGTTGACGAAGACGATGGTCGAGTTGTGCTCGCGGACCAGTCGCAGCAGCTCGGGGTAGATCGCGGGCCAGATCGAGCGGGTGTTGGTGGCCGGGTCGAGCGACGCCTCGATCGGCCCTGGATCGATGCGCTCCGGCGAGTGGTCGAGGTCGGCGGACGGTGTCTTGCCGGTGTCGGCGCCGTCGCGGCGCTTGTTGTCCAGCGGGCTCGGCTCGACCATGTCCTCGACGGGCACGACGATCTCGAGGTCGAGCTGCTTGGGCTCGGAGGCGTCGACGATCTCACACTCCCGCCCGTTGCCCACCAGGAAGTCACCGATCCGCTCCAACGGGCGTTGGGTGGCCGAGAGTCCAATCCTCTGGATGCTCGCGGGGGTGGCGCCGTAGGAGGGGCCCACGGACGCGGACTCCTCCGCGCCCGCGGGAGGTTCCTGCGGCGACAGGACCCGCGCGCCAGCGACCAGATGTTCGAGCCGTTCGAGCGTCAGGGCCAGGTGGCTACCGCGCTTCGAGGGCGCGACCGCGTGGATCTCGTCGACGATCACGGCCTCGACGCCTCCGAGGATCTCGCGCGCCTGCGAGCTGATCATCAGATAGAGGGACTCGGGAGTGGTGATCAGGATGTCCGGCGGCTCGCGGCGCATCGCCCGGCGCTCGGACTGGGGCGTGTCGCCGGTGCGCAGCGCCACCGAGATCGGCGCCGCGATGCCCTGCAGCGGGGCGCGGAGGTTGCGCTCGATGTCGTAGGAGAGCGCCTTCAGGGGGGAGACGTAGACGATCCGCACGCCCGATCCGAGCCGCTCGGGCTCACGGGCGAGGCGGTCGATGCCCCAGAGAAAGGCCGCGAGTGTCTTTCCCGACCCGGTGGGGGCGCAGATCAGCGTGTGCGCCCCGGACGCGATCGCGGGCCAGCCCGCCGCCTGGGCGGGCGTGGGCGCCTCGAATGACGCCTGAAACCACCTCCGAACGGGCTCGGAGAAGGGCTCCAGGGGTGGCTCTGGGGTCGCGGACGTACTCATGGCCAACCTACTGACCTTACCGACCCGCGATCATGGCCTTTCCCGGCCCGACGGTCAGGAGTTCCTTAGAGAGGGGGCGTAGCCTTGATCGGGTGATCGGGTTTCTGCGGCGCATCTCGACACGGCAGCTGCTGGCACTGTGCGGAGCAGTGGTGGCGATCGCCGGAGGCGGGACGGCCCTTGCACTGGCCGCAACGGGCGGAGGTCCGACGCCGCCGCCCAAGGACCTTCCGGTCGCCATTCACGACGCGCTCGCCGCCCCCCAGGTGCAGGGCGTCACGGCGAGGGTCGAGTTCACGAACCACCTGGTCAGCACCGCCGACGTCCAGGGAGGCAGCCCGCTTCTGAGCGGCGCGTCTGGCCGGCTCTGGGCTTCCTCGGACGGGCGGCTTCGCCTCGAGCTGCAGGCCGACGCCAGCAAGGGGGCCGCGACGAGCGACGCGCAACTGCTCTCCGACGGGCATCAGGTCACTCTCTTCGACTCTGGAACCAATACCGTCTACAAGGCGGACCTTGCCGCCGGCGAAAAGCAGGATTCCGGCGCCGCGGCGAAGGAGCAGCCGCCATCCGTCGCCGAGATCCAGAAGCAGCTGGTGAAGGTGATGGAGCATGCCTCGGTCAGCGGCGCGCAACCCTCGGATGTCGCCGGGCAACCGGCCTACACGGTCCGAATCGACCCGACGCGGAATGGTGGCCTGGTGGGCGGCGCGGAGCTGGCCTGGGATGCGATCCACGGCTCGCCGCTCCGGGCAGCGGTCTACGCGAAGGGCGACAGCTCGCCGGTCATCGAGCTGAAGGTCACCGACATCTCCTATGGGCCGGTCCCCTCGTCAGTCTTCGACGTCGCTCCGCCGGCGGGCGCCAAGGTCACGGACCTGACCAAGAGCAGGATCGCCGGCGAGCAGAATGGAGCCGACCAGCCGGCTGGGAAGGCCGAGCGCGCTGCCGTCACCGGGCTCGATCAGGTCCAAAAGAGCGTCTCCTTCAGGCTGGCGGCTCCCGACTCGCTTGCCGGCCGCTCCCGGACCGAGGTCAGGCTGATCCATAGCGGCGGTCAGCCGGCGGCGCTCGTCACCTATGGCAAGGGCCTCGACGGCATCGCCGTGGTCGAGCAGCCGGCGGACACCGAGCCGGCCTCGAGCTCGAGCGGCGAGCAGGGCCGGGTGTCACTGCCCACCGTGTCGATCAACGGCGTTCAGGGCGAGGAGCTCCAGACGCCCCTGGGGACCCTGATCAACTTTCAGCGCGGCGGAGTTGGCTACACCGTGATCGGCTCGGTGTCGTCGGCGACCGCCCAGGCGGCAGCCCAGGGTCTCTAATCGATGCGGGACGCCCCGCCGATCGAGATTCGCGGGCTGGTCAAGCGTTACGGACGGATCGTCGCCGTCGATGACGTCGACCTCACGGTCAACCAGGGGGACGTCTTCGGGTACCTCGGGCCGAACGGGGCGGGGAAGACGACCTCGCTGCGAATGATGCTGGGTCTCATCCGGCCGACCGAAGGATCGGTCAGGCTCTTCGGCCGCGATCCGCAGGTCAGCGTCCGGGCGCTCGCGGGTGTGGCCGGATTCGTGGAGGCGCCGACCTTCTATCCCTATCTCAGCGGTCGTACCAACCTCGAGCTCCTTGCCTCCCTCGACGGCGGCGATGCGGCGAGCCAGATCGAGGGGGCGCTCGAGACCGTGCAGCTCCGCGAACGCGCCGGCGACAAGGTCAAGGGCTACTCGCACGGCATGAAGCAGCGGCTCGGAATCGCCTCGGCGCTGCTCCGCAACCCGCGTCTCCTCCTGCTCGACGAGCCCGCGACGGGACTTGATCCCGCGGGGATGCGGGACATGCGGGAGCTGATCCGCGACCTCGGCCGCCAGGGCATCACGGTCCTGCTCTCGAGCCACCTGATGACGGAGATCGAGGAGCTCTGCAACCGGGTCGCGATCATCCGCCGCGGGCGAGTGGCCTACGAGGGCTCGCTCAGGGAGCTGCGTAGCCGTGCCGGGGTCAGCTACCGGCTTCGAACCACCGACGACGCGCTCGCACGCCGGGTGGCCGAGGCGCAACGGGGAATCGAGGAGGTGGCGGATGGACGGGCGGACGGCCTGATCTTCAAGGCCGCGGACGAGCAAGCCGTCGCGGCGCTCTCCCTCGCCCTGACCGCGTCCGGAGCGCCGATCCTCGAGCTCAGCCCGCGCCAGGCCACCCTCGAGGATCTCTTCTTCCAGCTCACCGAGGACGGCTCTGGAGCTCCCGAGGCGACAGCTGGCGTCGAGCGCAAGACGAAGGCGGCGGCCTGATGCCGGGGGTCTTCACCGTCTACCGCTGGGAGCTCCGGAAACTCCTTGCCCAGCGGCGCACCTACCTCGGGTTGGGGGCGGCGGCGGCCGTGCCGATCATCTTCGTGGTCGCGCTGGTGACCGGCGGCGGGCAACCGGAGGACGTGGCGTTCGGCCGCTACGTCCAGGAGACCGGGCTCGCGATCCCGCTGGTGATGCTGCTCTTCGGCTCGATCTGGCTCTTCCCCCTGATTACGGCGCTCGTCGCTGGCGACATCATCTCCTCGGAAGACCGCAACGCGACCCTGAAGATGATCCTGACCCGCTCGGTGGAGCGGCAGCATGTCTTCGCCGGCAAGCTGCTGGCCACCCTCACCTACGCGGTGATCGCGATCGCGATCGCCGGCATCGTGGCGACGGTGGCCGGCATTCTCGCCTCCGGCTTCAACCCGGTCACCACCCTCTCGGGCACCGTCGTGTCGGCCCCCCGCGGCCTGCTCCTGGTCGGCGCAAGCCTGCTCGTCTACCTGCTGCCGATCCTGGCCATCGCCTCCATCGGGCTGCTCTTCTCGGCCGTGTTTCGCAACAGCGGCGCCGCAATAGTCGGCACCCTGATGTTCTCGCTGCTCATGCAGCTGCTCGACATCGTCCCCGGCCTCGGCGGGCTCCATCCGTACCTGCTCAGCACCCAGTTCAGCTCATGGCAGGGCCTACTCAGGACCCCGGTCGACTGGGAGCCGATCCTTCGGTCGCTCTGGGTCTGCGGGGTCTACGCGGTCCCGGCCCTCGTCGCGGCGGGGCTGGTGTTCCTCCGCCGCGACGTGGCCGAGAGCTAGGGCGCTAGGAGCGGCCCTGCGCGCCCGCCGGCGCGACGCGCTCGACGTCGAGGGTTGGCAGGCGCCGCTCCAGCCAGCTCGGGATCCACCAGTTCCACTTGCCGAGCAGCTGCATCACGGCAGGCACGAGGACCATCCGGACGATGGTGGCATCGAGGAAGACCGCCGACGCCAGGCCAATCCCGAACAGCTTCAGGAACACCTCCTGCGATGTGACGAAGGAGAGGAAGACGACGACCATGATCGCCGCGGCCGCGGTGATCACGCGAGCCGTCTTCGCGAGTCCGTCGGCGACCGCCCGGCGCGTGTCGCCGTCCTTCAGGTACTCCTCGCGGATCCGCGAGATCAGGAAGACCTCGTAGTCCATCGAGAGACCGAAGAGGATCGCGAACATCATCACCGGCATGAACGGCGCCACCGGCACCTCGTGGTCGATTCCGATCAGGTTGCTGAGCCCGCCGCCGTTCGCGGCGAGGGTCATCACGCCGTAGGCGGCGCTCACCGAGAGCAGGTTCATCACCGCCGCCTTCAGCGAGATCAGCGGCGAATGGAAGGCGACGAGGAGCAGCAGGAATGAGAGGCCGACCACGCCCGCGATGAACAGGGGCATGCGGTCGGTCATGTAGGTGCTCTGGTCCTCGAGCGCCGCGGTGACGCCGCCGATCTTGACGTCGACCCCAGTGCCGGCGATGGCGCTCGGGACGGTGTTGTCCCGCAGCCGGTTGACGAGGTCCGAGGTCGCTTTGTCCTGCGGCGAGCTCTTCGGGATCACGGTGATCAGGGCCGCGTCACCGGCCTGATTCATCCGCACCGAAGATACGAAGGCGACGTTCTGGTCCGCCCTGATCTGGTTCGCGAGCTTGTCCATGGTCGCCTTGTCCGATGGACTCGGAAGATCCGCGGCGACCACCACAGGGCCGTTGGCGCCGGGCCCGAAGCCCTCGGTCTGCAGGTCGTAGGCCTGGCGCGTCATCGTGTCGGGCGGGTCGTTGCCCGCGTCGGGGAAGCCGAGGCGCATACCGAGGGCCGGAGCCGCCAGCGCAAGGAGAATCGCGAGGGCGATGATCGCCGCCGGCCACGGGCGGCGCTGCACGGCATGGCTCCAGCGCGCGGCCGGCGACTCGCTCGTCGTCTGGCGGTCGGGCCGTAGGGCGCGGCCCAGGAACGGGATCCGCAGCCTGTCGACCCTCGGACCGAGATAGGAGAGGAACGCGGGCAGTAGCGTGATCGAGGCGACCATCACGGTCAGCACCGCGAGTGAGGTCGCGATTGCCACGCCGTACATGTAGGTGAGGCCGGTCAGCATGAGCCCGAGCACCGCGATCACCACGGTGCAGCCGGCGATCAGCACGCTGCGACCAGCGGTGGTGACGGCCTCCACGACAGCGTCATGGCGATCCTTGCCATTCCTCATCGCCGAGCGGAAGCGCGTCAGCACGAGCAGGGCGTAGTCGATCCCCACGCCGATCCCGATCAGGCCGGAGACGGCGGTGGTCCAATCGGGCACATCCATAACGTTGGCCAGCAGCGGAATCAGTCCCGCCGAGGAGATCCCCAGGCCGACGAGGGCGATGCCCAGGGGCAGCCCCGCTGCGACGACCGAGCCGAAGGCGATCAGCAGCACGATCGCGGCGCCCAGGAAGCCGATGCCCTCCGGGCTCGACTGGGACTGCGCGGCGTAGATCGGATCGCCGCCCAACTTGATCTCGAGGCCGTTACCGGCGTTGTCGTTGGCCGCACTGATCAGCTGCTTGCCTTGGTCCTTGGTCATCTCCCAGCCGGGGACCGTCATCGGAAGCGTGGTCGCTGCGATCTGGTGGTTCTGTGAGAGCCGGATCGTCGTGTGCGGGGAGATGTGGTCGACGCTCTGGGCCTGTGCGAAGAAGGGCTGCAACCGCTGCGCGGCAGCGGCCTCGCTGGCGAAGCCGGAGGGATTCTTTGCCACGACATAGATCTCCTGGCCCGAGTACCCATCGAAGCGCTGCTTGGTGATGTCGCTAGCGGCCTTGGAGTCCGAGCCGGGCGTGTCGTAGTTGGCGTTGAAGTCCCCCGCGAGGGATGAGCCGACACCGATGATCACGACCACGGCCACCAGCCAGAGCAGGACCACGCGGCCGCGGCGGCGGTAGGCGATGTCAGCGAGACGGTTCAGGTGACGTGTCATCCGGACTTTCCCTCCTGGCAAGCTCAAATCGAGTTCATCTGGCGTTGTAGCAATCCGACTTGCTCGGCTTCTTCTCGAAACATGCTGTCGTCGTTGTCCCGCGTCTGCGAGTTGCATCACTTAGACGTGACACACCTCTTAGACGTGACGCGGCTCGAAAACTCATCGGCGACGATGCCAGCCGACGCCGGCATCGTCCATTGGGGATTGCCCTAACCGGACCCCAGGCCCGAACCCGAGGCCGCCAGGTCAGCGATTGACGGAGCGTTTTGGTCCCGCTCGGAGAGGATCGGGTCGGAGATGGGCCAGTGGACGGCGACCTCGGGGTCGTCCCACGCGATACCCCTCTCGAGGTCGGAGTCGTAGTACGTGGACACGCGGTAGAGGACGTCCGCCGATTCGGAAAGGACGCAGAATCCGTGTCCGAACCCGTTTGGGATGAAGAGCTGGCGGTGGGTTACGTCGTCGAGCTCGTAGCCCTCCCAGCGCTTGTACGTCGGCGAGTCCGGGCGCAGGTCGACGGCGACGTCGAAGATCGCGCCCCGCGCGCAGCGGACCAGCTTCGCCTGACCGCGCTGCAGGTGGATCCCGCGCAGCACCCGCTCGCCGGAGCGGCTGTGGTTCTCCTGGACGAACTCGACCTCGATGCCGAGCGAGGCGAACGCGTTGGCCCGGAAGGTCTCGACGAAGAACCCGCGCTCGTCCCCATGGACGTCGGGCTCGATCAGAACCACGCCCTCGATCTCCGTGGGAAGCCGGCGGAAGCTCATTGGCTCAGAGTCTTGCCGTACTGGCGCTCGTAATACTCGCGGTACTCGCCCGAGCGGATCGGCTCCCACCACCAGCCGTTCTCGCGGTACCAGGCGACCGTCCGCTCGATGCCCTCGTCGAAGGGGACCGCCGCCTTCCAGCCGAGGCCCTCGAGGCGCGCCGCCGAGAGCGAATAGCGCCGGTCGTGCCCGGGCCGGTCCTTGACGTACTCGATCAGCGACTCGTCTCGGTCGGTGAGGGCGAGAATTCGCCTGACGACCTCGACGTTCGGCAGCTCGTCGGGGCCGCCCACGTTGTAGACCTCGCCCGGCTCACCCCGCTCGAGCACCGCGTCCACCGCGGCGCAGCAATCCTCCACGTAGAGCCAGTTTCGGACCTGCATCCCGTCGCCGTAGACCGGCAGCGGATCCCCCGCCAGGGCGTTGAGGATGCAGAGCGGGATCAGCTTCTCCGGATGCTGGCGGGGCCCGTAGTTGTTGGAGGCCCGGATGATCAGGGCCTCGGAGCCGTAGGTGCGGGCGAAGGCCGAGACCAGCAGATCGCCGCCCGCCTTGGACGCGGAGTACGGGGAGGAGGGGTTGAGCGGGGACTCCTCGGTCGCCGTGCCCAGCTCGAAGTCGCCGTAGACCTCGTCGGTGGAGACCTGGAGGTGGCGGACGCGCGCGTCTCGGGCGGCCTCGAGCAGCACGTAGGTGCCGTAGACGTCCGTCGTGATGAACTCGCCGGGCGCCTCGATCGAGCGGTCCACGTGGGACTCGGCGGCGAAGTTGACGACCGCGCCGCACCCCTCGATCGCCGCAGCGACGGCGTTGCGGTCGGCGATGTCCGCATCCACCAGCTCCCAGCGCTCCTCCGGGATGCCCTCGAGGTTCTCCCGGCGCCCCGCGTAGGTGAGCTTGTCGAGCACCCGCACCGTGTCGTCCGGGTGCGAGTCCAGGCGGTGCCGGACGTAGTTCGAGCCGATGAAGCCGGCCCCGCCGGCGACCAGCAGCCTCATGCGGCGTCCTGCCCCTCGTCGTCGCCGGTCTCCTCGGCCTCCTCGTGCTCGCCGTTCTCGAATTCGATCTCCTCGCGCACACGCTCGGGCCAGTGGTCGAGCACCGGCTGCCTCCTGGAGGCACTCGAGCGCTTCCTCGGCGTGACGTCCTGCTCCTGGTCGCGGCGGGCCAGGTAGTCGGAGAGCCCGCGCTGCCAGGGCGGCAGCTTGATTGGGGCTGAGCGGCGGCTGACCAGGACCGAGTTGGCGGGCCGCTTCGCCGGACGCTCCATCATGTCCGTGGTCGACGCCATCACGCGGGTCACCACCTCGGCCTGACGGAAGATCTCCATCGCGAACTCGTACCAGGAGCAGTTGCCCTCGCCCGCCATGTGGTGGACGCCATAGGCGGCGCTCTCCATCAGGCGGAGCAGCCCGACCGCCAGGTGTCCCGTGTAGGTCGGGCAGCCGATCTGGTCGTGAACCACCACGACCGGACCGCCGCCCTCGCCCAGGCGCAGCATCGTCTCGACGAAGTTGCCGCCATGCGGGCCGAAGAGCCAGGAGGTGCGGACGATGAAGCTCTGCCCGTTGACCAGCGCCGTGGCGCGCTCGCCCGCGAGCTTGGTCCGGCCGTACGCGTTGATCGGGTCGGGATCGTCCGACTCCCCGTAGGGACCACTCTCGCCGTTGAAGACGTAGTCGGTGGAGGGGTAGATGACCTTGGCGTGGACCTTCTTGGCCGCGTCGGCCACGAAGCCGGCGGCCTGGGCGTTGACCAGCGACGCCTCCTGCTCGGACTCCTCCGCTCCATCGACGTTGGTCCAGGCCGCACAGTTGATCACCGCGCCGGGCCGCTCGCGCGTGATCACCCGCTCGACGCGCGCCGGGTCCGTGACGTCGAGATCCTCGTGTCCGAGGGCGATCACCTGATGACGCATGTCCTCGGCGACGCGGACCACGTCGTGACCGAGCATCCCGTTCGCTCCCGTGATGAGCACCCTCATGGGATCGAGATCTTCGCGTTGTCGCCGACCAGGAAGCGCAGCGTCTTCGGCATGCCCTCGCTCCGGCTGAGGCTGACGTTCTTGCCGAGTAGGCTCGCCTCCATCCGCGCGTACAGGTTCCGGATGCTTGAGCCGGCCAGCACGATCGAGTGCTCGATCTCTGAGCCGATCACGACCACGTCTCGGTCGATTGCGGTGTAGGGCCCCACGTAAGCGTCGGTGAGCTGGGCGCCGGCGCCGATGATGGCGGGGCCGCGGACGACGGTGCGCTCGAGCTTCGCTCCCTGCTCGATCGCCACCCGACCCTCGACCCGCGACTCCGAATCCAGCTCGCCGTCGATTCGCGGCTCGATGTCCTCGAGCACGAGGCGGTTCGCCTCCAGCATGTCCTCGAGCTTGCCGGTGTCCTTCCACCAGCCCTTGACGATGTGCGACTCGACCCGCCGGTCCCTCTCGATCAGCGTGTCGATCGCGTCCGTGATCTCGAGCTCGCCGCGGGCGGACGGCTCGATCGAGTGGGCGGCCTCGAAGATCGCCGGCGTGAACATGTAGACGCCCACCAGGGCCAGGTCACTTGGCGGGTCCTTCGGTTTCTCGACGAGGCGCACGACCCGCTCGCCGTTCAACTCCGCCACCCCATACGAGGAGGGGTCGTCGACGCGGGTGAGCAGGATCAGGGCGTCGGGCTCCGAGCTTCGAAAGCGCTCCACCAGATCGGTGATCCCGTCGCGGAGCAGGTTGTCACCGAGATACATCACGAACGGGCTCTGCCCCAGGTATTCCTCGGCGGTGAGCAGGGCATGCGCCAGGCCGAGCGGCGCCTCCTGCTCGATGTAGGTGATCTCGGCGCCGAAGTCCGAGCCGTCGCCGGCGGCCTGGCGGATCTCCTCACCGGTCTCCGGGGCGATGATCACGCCGATCTGCCTGATCCCGGCCTCGACCAGGGCCTCGATCCCGTAGAAGAGCACGGGCTTGTTTGCCACGGGCACGAGTTGCTTGGCCGAGGTGTGGGTGATCGGCCGCAGGCGCGTGCCGGCACCCCCCGAGAGGATCAGCCCCTTCAGCGCTTCCATCGGGCAGGAGGCTAGTGCCTAGAGCCCAGGCCGCGAAAGCCCAGGGTGTCGAGTACGCCGAGGGCGGCGAACCGAGCGCACTCAGACCGTGCGCGAGCGAGACGCCGGGACCGAGGACGAAGCCAGGCGAGGGTTCGCTAATCCGCCGTCAGAGGCGATCGACATCCTCGAAATTGAGGTGTCTGCATGAATCCGCCCAGTGATCGGTAGGGCCCGCTCAGTAGGTGCCGCCCAGCTTGCGGTGGTCCCAGCTCGCGAGCCGCTCGGGGTGGAAGTGGATCGCGACGCGCTTGGGCGCCTGGGCGCGCAGGCCGGCCTCCGCATCGCCCTCCACCGACCGAATCCCCTCGCTGTAGCGGACCGTCATCTCCTTGGCGTAGTCGACGATCCGGTCGAGATCGCGGATGATCTCGGCCTCCGCCTCGATCTGGATCCCTCGCAGCTCCCCGTACTCGACGCCGGTCTCGATCAGCAGCGTCGCCCGCGGATCGCGCTCGAGGTTCTTCACCTTCTGCGACTTGGCGTAGGTCCAGATCCAGATCTCGCCGTCGCGCGGGACGTACCAGAGCGGCATCACGTGCGGCCAGCCCCGGGGTCCCAGGGAGGAGACCACGACGATCCGCTCGCTGTCGATCAGCTCGCGCCGCTCCTTCTCGCTGAGCTTGATCAGGTCGCGGCGCGAAGGCATCAGGTGCCGTCGGGCGTCAGCACGAGCGTCTCGAACGGCCCCTCGCCGGCCATCGGCTGCATCGTCCCCGCCTCCCAGCGCGGCTGGAGGTCGTCGTAGTGAGTGCTCCAGGCGTGGCCGGACTGGCCGGTGAAAGCCTGCCACTGGGAGCGCTCCGGGGTGGAGGGGTCCGCGACCATCCGCCAGCTCGGCGCCCAGATCGCGTGGTAGGGGTCACTCGGGTTGTAGGCGATCTGCGCGACCGTCTCCTGCGCGCCGCCCGGGTGGAGCGTCCGGTTGAAGACCCAGTCCGCGACCGGATGGCCCGCGCCGAGCGCGTGTGGGAACGCGAGTGCGTGCACCCGGCCCCAGCGCCACCCCTCCGGGTCCGGTCCGAAACGGTCCTCGAGATCGTCGAGGGCTCCTCGCAGCGCCTCCAGCGCGAGCTCGTCCCAGGATCCGCCGATCAGCTCCTCGTCCGCCTCGTCCCAGAGCTCGAGCAGGTGGGAGTGCCAGCGCCACGGCGAGGTCACGTGTGCGATGAAGCCGTTGTCGGCGCGGTCCAGGTAGCGCTCGGCGAGGTCCCGGTCCCCGATCGCCGCGCGCGTGAACTCCCGCGCCAGCCGGAGCAGAAACGCCTGGTAGATCGTTCCCGCCACGGTCCTCGGGCCGAGTGTTCGGTCCCAGCTCTTCAGACGCTCGATCGCGCGGACCTCCCGCTGGCTCGTCGGGGACAGGCGGGCGAGGCGGTGAACGACCTCGTCGCCGGGGATCGAGTAGAGGTCCGTCTGCATCCGCCGGAAGTCGTCGAGGTCGTGCTCCTCGCGCTCGCCGAGCAGCTGCTCGATCCGCGCGGCGCGGTAGCCGTCCAGCCAGTCGCTGGTGATGTGATGGGGGTAGGAGGAGTCGACGACGCGGTTGTTCGCCGTGACGATGTAGCCCTCGTCGGGGTCGACGAGCTCCGGCAGCTCGTCGTAGGGGATCCAGCCCTCCCACTCGAATTCGCCGGTCCAGCCGGGCTTCGGCAGGTCGGGGCAGCCACCCTTCCGCATCGGGATCCGGCCCATCATCTTGTAACCGATCGAGCCGTGACGGTCTGCCCAAACCAGGTTCTGCACAGGCATCGCCACGTCACGCAGCAGCTCAACCAGATCCGCTCCGCTTCGCGGCTCGAGGACGCCGACGTGGGCGCGGGAGATCGCGGGCTCATCGAGTCCGGCCCAGCGCAGGGCGAGCGGCTGCTCGTCGTCGGCCCCCAGCGCCTGGTTGACGATCGGACCGTGATGGGTGAGCCGGACTTCATGACGCTCCGCCTGGTCCTGTCCGCGGACGGCGATCAGCTCCTCGACGATCTCGAGCGGGCGCATCTCGCCCTCGAACTCGTAGCTCTCGCCCTCGATCCGTTCGACGAAGAGGTCCTCCAGGTCCGCCATCACGTTCGTGAACGACCAGGCCACGTCGTCGTTGTGTCCGAGCGAAATCCCGGGCAAGCCTGGGATCGACGCGCCACTGCAGGCGCGCCCGCCCATCTCGAGCGTCATCTCGTACCAGACGCCCGGCATCCCGCTGGGCAGATGCGGGTCTCCGGCGAGCAGCGCACCGCCGGTCGCCGAGCGGGCCGGCGTCACCGCCCAGTTGTTCGAGCCGCTCGCGGACGTTGCCAAGCCGATCTGCTCGCGGACGCGGCCGATCTGCTCCGCCAGCCGCAGGCCGTCTCCGTCGAAGCCCCGGCCGGGGGTGAGCGCGACGGGATTGCCCTTCGGGTAGGTGGGATCTATCTTCGCCGCTCGCTCCTCGCCCAGCTCCCGGACGAGGTCGGCGCGGAGCAGCTCCCGCTCCCAATTCGTCGAGAGCCCGAACGAGAGGAGCTTGCCGCCGGCCAGCATGTCCGCCGGCCGCCAGGGCTCGAATTCGATGCGCAGCAGCTGGAATTCGGCCGGAGGAGCCGAGGCGATCCGGGCCGCCTCGTTCAGGCCGGCGCAGTAGGCGTCCAACAGCCGGCGCAGATCCGAGTCGAGCTCGGCCTCCTCCCGCAGCGCGACCCGGCGCAGGCCCAGGGTGCGCATCAGCCTGTCGACCGGAAGCCCGTCCCGACCGGCGATCTCGGCGATTCTGCCGGAGGTCACCCGGCGGTTGACCTCGCATTGCCAGAGCCGGTCCTGGCCATGGCAGAAGCCCTCCCCGTACCAGAGGTCGGCCTGCGTCTGGGCTCGCACGGTCGGCATTCCCCACCGGTCACGGACGATCTCGATCCGGCCCTCGACGCCACGGACCCGTAGATCGCCGGCGGTCGTGGGAAGGGGGCGGCGGAAGAGCTGCCACCAGAGCCCCGCCGCGGTACCGCCGAGGAGCACCGTGCCGATTCCCATGCCCTTGGCGCCGGTCCGCAATAGGCGGCCTAGGTCCATGCCCATTCGAGTTTCATACCAGGGGCGCCGCCCCGGGGTCAGTCGCGGAGATCGGAGGGCAGGAGTCCCTCGTCCTCGAGCTTCTCCAGATGCGCCTGCATCGCGATCGCCGCCGCGCCTCGCAGCGCCTCGGGGACGTCGTCCCAGACCTCGGCAAGCAGCGTGGCCCGGGAGCGCTCCCCGCGCTCGATAGCCGCCACCAGGCGGTCCTCGCGCTGCTGGCGATGGGCGACGTACTCGGCGATCTTGCCCTGCGGATCGTGAATCTCCGCGCCATGCCCGGGATAGAGGACCGTCAGGTCGAGCCCCTGAAGCCGCCGCAGGGAGTGCATGTAGTCGCGCAGCGAGCCCCCGAACCCTCGCGGGCCGACGATCGTCGAGCCCTCGCCCAGGATCAGGTCGCCGGTGAAGCAGGCGTACGGCGCGCTGCGTTCCGGCCCGCTGGGCAGCAGGAAACAGAGGTGATCGTCGGCGTGCCCGGGGGTGTCGAGCGCCTGCAGCCCGGCGACCCACTCCCCGTCGGCCGGTCTCGCTGG
Source organism: Solirubrobacterales bacterium (assembly GCA_035456265.1). Classification (GTDB taxonomy): domain Bacteria; phylum Actinomycetota; class Thermoleophilia; order Solirubrobacterales; family 70-9; genus DASUPK01. The sequence goes on from DATIDP010000210.1 coordinate 17,010, forward strand.
CTCGACGCCGAGCGATTCGACGCCGGCACTGTGGTCGCCGTGGCCATGGGTGAGCAGGACCATCCCGAGCCCGCCGCGGCTCTCCGCGGCTGAGCGCACCGCCGCGATGTGCGCCTCGTCGTCCGGCCCGGGGTCGATGACGACGGCCGGATCCCGGCCGACGACGTAGGTGTTCGTCCCCTCCAGCGTCATCGGGCTCGGGTTGTCGGCGGTCAAGCGCTCGACGTCGAGGCTCACGACGCCGCATTCTGCCTGGTTGACATGTGACTAAAAAGTCACCTATACTTACCACCCCGATGGACGAAGAGGACGTGGTGTTCAGGGCGCTCGCCGCGCCGACGAGGCGGAAGCTTCTCGACGAGCTCTTTCGCGAGGATGGCCAGACGCTCAGCGAGCTGGCCGGCAGCCTGCCGATGTCGCGCTTTGGGGTGATGAAGCACCTCGGCGTGCTCGAGGAGGCGAACCTCGTGGTGACCCGCAGGCGCGGCCGCGAGAAGCTCCACTTCCTCAACCCCGTCCCGATCCGGCTCATCCACGACCGCTGGGTGAGCAAATACGCCGAGCCGCTGGCGGCCACGCTCAGCGGAATCAAGCGAGAGCTGGAGGAGGAAGAGCAACATGCAGAAGTTCCCCGAGGCAGGCGCCGCGCTACATCCCGATGACACCGCGGCCGTCTTCGAGATCTTCATCAAGACGACGCCGGAGCGGCTCTGGGAGGCGATCACCGATCCGGAGCAGAGAGCGCGGTACAGCTTCGGCGTGAGAACCGATTCGGATTACACGGACGGGTCTTCGTACAAGTCCTCCGTTCCCGGCGTGATCGACATCGCCGAGGGCGAGAACGTGGAGGTCGACCCGCCCCGCCGCCTGGTGCAGACCTTCACTGCGCTGTGGAGCGACGAGGTCAGGGCGGCCGGTCCCTCCCGGGTGACCTGGGAGATCGAGCCGGTCGGCGACGACTCCTGCCGCCTGACCGTCGTTCACGATCAGCTCGAGCCGGGCGCGAACGGCGAGCTCTACGGCGGCTGGTCGATGATCCTCTCCGGGTTGAAGACCTTGCTGGAGACCGGCGAGCAGCTGACGACGCCGGGCTCTCTGCGCTACTCGGGCGCGGCTGACGGCGCCTCGTGACGCGTGTCGCTCAGCAGAAGCCCCACGTGCTGATGGAGGGGATCGGCCTCGGGGAATCGCCGCGCTGGCATGAGGGCCGGCTCTGGTTCTCCGACTGGGTTGCGCAGGAGCTGATCGCGCTCGACCTGGGAGGGCGGAGTGAGGGGATCGCCAAGGTCCGGTCCCTGCCGTTCTCGATCGACTGGCTGCCCGATGGACCTTTGCTGATCACCAGTGGTCAGGAGCTGCTTCGCATGGAGCCGGATGGCTCGCTCGTTACCCACGTCGACCTGAGCGATCTCTCCGAGCACGGCTGGAACGAGATCGTGGTCGATGCCCGCGGCAACGCCTACGTCAACAACATCGACTTCGACATGATGGGCGGGGAGGAGCCGAAGCCCGGGATCATCGGGGTCGTCACGCCGGACGGTGAGACGCGACAGGTGGCGGACGGGCTTGCGTTTCCGAACGGGATGGTTGTGACCCCCGACAGCTCGACGCTGATCGTCGCGGAGTCGTACGAGGGGAGATTGACCGCGTTCGACATCGACGAGGGCGGGGGCCTGTCGAATCGGAGGGTCTGGGCCGATCTCGGCGAGGGCGGCGACGGCATCTGCATGGACGCCGAGGGCGCCGTCTGGAGTCCGAAGTTCAGGACCTGTGTCCGCGTGGCGGAAGGAGGCGAGGTCCTGGACGAGATCGAGCTCGACCGCTTCTGCTTCGCGTGCATGCTCGGCGGCAAGGACGGAAGGACGCTGTTCATGAACGTTGCGGAGTGGAACGGCCCCGATCAGATCGGCAAGGGCCCGCGGACCGGGCAGGTACTGACCGTCGAGGCGCCGGCGGCCCACGCCGGCCGCCCGTAGAAATCTGACAAGGTGAACAGATGGCAACGAACACACAACTGATCAACGGCGTCGACTTCATCGCCTTCCCGGTCAAGGACTACGAGGCCGCCAGGAAGTTCTACGGCGAGACCCTCGGGCTGCCGTTCGGGAAGCAGTGGGGGAGCATGCCGGCCGGAGAGTTCGAGACCGGAACCGTGACGATCGCCCTGATGCAGGTCGATGCGTTCAAGATCGAGTTCAGCCCGAACAGCACGCCGCTCGAGTTCCACGTCGACGACTACGACGCGGCGAAGGCCGAGCTCGAGTCACGCGGCGTCCAGTTCGTGACCGACACGATCGACAGCGGCTTCTGCAAGCAGGCGATCTTCCAGGATCCGGACGGCAACTCCCTCGCGATCCACCACCGCTACGCGGCCGGCTAGCCCTCTCGCTACGCGGGGCGGGCTAAGTGCGCCGCTCTCGAAGAACCGGGCGGTGTGACGCGCGCGGATCAGTGTTCGTCAGGGCGCGTGCGTGCATTCCCGTGAGACTAACCGCCGCCTCTCATGGCGCTCGATGTCCGCCGAGGAAGCTGAGGATGCGCCGCCAGGCGTCCTCGGACTCCTCCGTGAACTCGTCCTGCTTCTTGTCGAAGAACGAGTGCGGCGCACCGGGATAGACGTGGATCTCATGCTCGACCCCGGCCGAGCCGAGCTGGGATTCGAACTCGTCGACCTGCTCCTGGGGGATCGCCTGGTCCGCGCCGCCGAAGAGCCCGAGCAGCGGCAGGCTCGTCCGCTCTGCCTGTGTGAGCACTCCGTGCCCGTCGAAGCGTGAGGCGTCGAGGACGCCGTAGAAGCCGACGACGCGGGCCAACCCGAGACCCGGCCGCGTGCCGGCCACGAACGAGAGGGAGCCGCCGAAGCAGAAACCCACCGTCGCCACGGCGGCTACCCCCGTACGCCGCCGCAGCTCGGCGGCCGCGGCCGCGATGTCCTCGAGAGCGCTGTCGAGCTTGACCTGCTCCCGGTGCGGGCCGTAATCGAAGTCGTCGTCGCGCGGTCCCGGCCCGGCGGTCCGCCCGTAGTAGTCGAAGGCGATCGCGTGGTGGCCGGCCTGCGCGAACCGCTCGGCAAGCTCGACGTAGAAGGGATGAAGGCCGCGGACGTCGGGGATGATCACGACTGCAGTGCGATCGCGCTCGGTCGCCTGCGCGAGCGCGGCGGCGAACTCCGTCCCGTCGGCCAAGTTGATCGTGAATTGCTCCGCGGCGGCCCCGCCGGAGATCGGCGGGCGGATCAGATCTGCGGGAAGCTCCGGCGGTCGCGAGTCGAAGTCGAAGCACATGCGCCGGGAAACCTACCCTGGCGGATGCGCTCCTAAGCGGCCTTCAGGGTGGCGCCTGCGTCCAACCCGAGCTCGTGCGCGATCGCCTCGCGCGCCGAGTCGGGCTCGAGGACGACGAGCTCGCCGGCTCCCTTGAGGATCTCCCGGAGCAGCCACTCGGTGCTGCCGTACGGAACCTCGATCACCACGGCGCCGTCGGCGAGCTCCTCGATCACCGTGTGGTCCTCGCGCGCCCAGCGCGCCCGTTCGGGTGAGACCCAAACGCGCGCCACCTCCGCGGCCGGCACGTTCTCGCCCGAGAGCCAGGTGCCCTCGATCGCGGCGATCTCCTCGACCTCCGGCCGGGGCTCGAAGCCCTCCTTCGAGATCTCGGCCTCCTTGATCCGGTCGAGGCGGAAGTGGCGGACGTCCTCGCGGCGACGGTCATAGGAGGCGACGTACCAGCCCTCCGGTCCGTTGGCGAGCCGGTAGGGCTCGATCTCCCGCTTGGTGAACTCGTCCTCGTTCTCCTTGTAGTAGTGGATCGAGAGGACCCGGTGGCCCTCGATCGCCTTGTTCACCTGGCGGGCGACATCCGAGTCGTCACCTCCGGAGGCGGCGATCTCGAGGCCCTCCTCGGAGGGGTCGTGCCCGAGCGCCGTCACGATCTTCTTGCGGGCGCTGGCGAGGCCGCTCTGGGGGAGGTGGTCCCCGAACAGGTCGATGGCGGCAACCAGCGCCTTCGCCTCTAGCGGCAGCAATCGGGCCGGCCGGGCGAAGTTGTCGCCGTACGGCTCCGCGTCAACCTCGATCTCGTCGCCCTGCAACTCGGCGTAGAGGACGTAGGTCCCGCCGCCGAAGTTGACGACGTTGAGCAGGTCGATGTCGTCGCGGAGCTCCTCCTCCGTCACGTGCAGCCGGTCCCTGACGTCAGCGACCGGTAGGCGCGCCTCGCCCTTGGCCGACTCGATCAGCATCCCGGCGAGCGTCACCAGGCGGGCGAACCGCTCCGGCCGGATCGAGGACTCAGAGCGCCCATTCGAGCGTGCCGAGCGCGGGGCCGGCGGCACGGTCCGCACCACGTCGGCCGGCTCGAAGTCGGCTGCGTGCCGTTCGGTGAGCAGCTCGAGCCGCTCCGCGACCTCGTCGGCGAGCTCGGGCGGATCGAGCATGGTCGCGTTGCGGCGCCAGTGCAGCACCCAGGCGACGATCTGCCGGCTGGAGGCGTACTCGGTCTCGAAGATCCGTCCCTTGCCGGGCGAGCCGTCGCCGCGGCCTGGAGTTCGGAATTCGCCGTATCTCCCGAAGTCCCGCTCGACCAGCCACGCGATCCGATCCCGGAAGAAGATCTTGGCCCGGCCCTGAGTCTCGCCGAGCTGCCACTCCGCCCGGCGGGCGTAGTCGCGACGCTCGAAGTCCTTCGGTGGCGAGAAGTCGTGCTCGGCCTTCGATGCGTAGGAGACCTTGCCCCGGATCCGCGAGAGGCGGAACACGCGAATGCCGTCCCGCTCATGTGAATGGCCGATCAAATAGAACTGACCGCCCCGGTAGACCAGGTGGTAGGGGTCCACCTTGCGCTTCTCCTCGGAGTCCCGCTCGATCGTGTAGTAGGTGAACTCGATCGTCTTCCGCCGGGAGATCGCGGTCTCGATCTTCGAGAGGCGCTGGGAGACCTCGGCGCCATCGGCCTTGGCGGTCATTCGCACCTCGACCGAAGACTGCTCCGGGGCGGTCAGCGGGCTCGGACGCCCCCACGAGACCTGCTGCAGCGCCAGCCGCAGTGGCTCCGCGTAGGCGAACTCGCCGTCAAGAAGCTGAAGCGCCGTCTGCAGCGCGGCCAACTCGTCGTCGGAGAAGCGGATCTCGGGGAGGTAGTAGTTCTCGGGCGGCAGCGAGTAGAGCTCGGACTCGTAGCCCTGGAGGCTCTCGCCCGGCTTCTCGACCTGCAGGGTGATGCCGAGAGCGTCGAGCTCAGCGCGGTCGGCGTAGAAGCGGCGCGCGAAGGCGTCATCGTTCATGTCGCTGTACCCCTCCACCTCGCGCTTGATCTCGAGCGCCGAGGTAGGCCTGCCCTGGGCCATGAGGTAGGAGATCAGCGAGAGCTGGCGGATCAGCTTCTCGGTGTCCTTGGCCATGCGCGAGGCAGGATAGACCGGGCTTCGCGCCACCCAATCCGCACCAATTACGGATCAGAAAGCGATTTGCGCAATTTGCGTCGCCGTATCCGCGATCAGGCGGTCGCGTCGAAGCTCGAGATCGCCCGCTCGAGGGTGGGGGAGAAGCTTTCCCAGAGGCCGGGCGTGGTGGCGCCGACGATCACCGTCGTGGCCGCCGCGCCCCGCACGATGCAGGCGACCTCGATGTAGCGGCGGTTCGTCTCAGTGGAATAGGAGTCCTTGACGCAGGAGCCGCGGCCGTCCGAGAACCGCAGGCCGCCGGCGGAGGCCAGGGGAACGAGGTTCCGATCGCCCTCCTCGCGATTGTGAGCGGGCCTGAAGCTGGCCCAGTTCGAGAGCGTCTCCTCGCCCCCCTGCGGCGTGATGTTGAGGTAGCCGGCGATCTGACCGCCGCGGCGCACCGTGGCAGTGACGGTGCCCGGATCCGTCCTCGTCAGCCGCCAGGTCCGCGGATAGGCGAGCGTCGCCTGGCCGGATGGCAGCTTGCGCGTGCGCCAGCCCGCCGGAGTGGGGGTCGGATGCACGAAGGCGAACGCGGCCGGGTTCGACGGTGCGGCTGGGCCCGACATCTCGGCGCCTCCCGAGTTGCCGCCGCAGGCGGCGAGCGCCGCCGCGCCCGCCAGAGCGAGCGCGGCGGCCAGTACCCGATGCCGGCGAGTCGGTCTAGATCTTGCCGTCGCCGTCGCTGGGTCCGCCGTTGTTGTCGGCATCGTGGTCTCCGCCGTTGTGCTGCGGGATGCCGTGGTGATGGTGGTGGTGATGGTGGTGCCCGGCGAAGGCCATTCCGGCCCCTCCGATCGCCAGGGCGAGCGCCGCGAGACCGGCGACGAGCCATCTGCGCATTCCGTTGAACATCGAGTCGTCCCTTCTCGGTCGATATCTCCGCCGTAATACGCGGCGGGTCACGCCGGGGATGGCCGACTTAGAAAGGTTTTAGGCCCGAGCTACGCGGCGCGCGAGCCGAAGAACGCCGAGGAGTCGATGCCCCGGTCGAAACGCGACCAGCTCTCGCCCTCCGGCAGCTCCTTCTCGAGCCGGTCGAAGCTGCCGAGCTTGCCGCCCAGGTTGTCGATCGCGTGCACGAGCGTCGCCTCGCGGGTCGCGGGGACGACCGGCGAGCCATGCTCGAGCTGCCCGTGGTGGGAGAGGATGATGTGGAGGATCGCCTGCGCGAGGTCCGGGTCGAAGCCCTCGATCCGCTCGATCTCCCGGCGGACCAGGTAGTAGCCGCGGGGGATCTCGCCCTCGAGTCGGCCGGCGTCGGTCAGCTCGATCGCGAGCGGGTCGTCGTTGTAGGCCTCTGTCTTGCCGATGTCGTGGAGCATCGCTCCGGTGACGGCGATCTCGCGGTCGATACCGGGGAAGAAGTTCGCCGCGGCGCTCACGGCCTGCGCGACCGACAGCGTGTGCTCGAGTAGGCCGCCCGCGTAAGCCTGGTGGTAGTGCTTGGCAGCCGGTGCCTCCCGGAAGCGCACCCAGGTCCGGGTCTCGGGACCGAAGAAGCGCTCGAGGAGCATGCGCAGCGACTGGTTCTGGACGGTCGCGATCAGCTCGCGCAGATCCGTCTCCAGCAGGTCGACCGACCGGGCCGGGCCCTCCGCCAGCTGCTCGGCGTCGTACTCATCGGGGCCGGCCGCCCGGACGGCGGCGAGCTTGATCTGCCGCCCGAACTGCGGGTGGATCGAGAAGCTGCCGCTGACCAGGACGATCGAGCCGGGGGCGCAGACCTCGAAGCACTCGGCGACCGCCTCCCAGGCGACCGCCGGGACCGTGCCGGTCTTGTCGGCCAAGACGACGCGGAGATAGTCCTCGCCGTTTCGCTTCTGGCGGCGCTCGCGCTCGCGGACGACGAAAGCGCCGGCGACCTCATCGCCGTCAGTGAGCTCACGGAGGGAGACCGTGACCTCCATCGTCGGCTCCAGGGCCGCATCGTTCCCGTTTCCGTTCTCGAACAGGCTCTCTGCCATTTCCAATTGAAAGTAGAGGCGCATCCGGACCGAACTCTCCGGCCGAATGGCCTGCTCGGTCCCGACCGAGATCCGCGCGGTCCCGATCCTGATCAACGCCGCGATGGCCCTCCTCTGCTAACCGTGAGGGTGTTCGGCAACCTGCGTGAGCTGGCGAAGGAGGAGCCATCGGCACCAAGGTCGTGAGCAACGAGGAGCTTCGGGTCTCGACCCTGGAGCTCTTCTTCGACCTCGTCTTCGTCTTCACCATCACGCAGCTGACGGCGGTGCTGGTGCACCACCCGACCGGCGAGGCCCTGGCCCAGGTCGTGCTGATGCTGACCGCGATCTGGTGGATGTACGGCGCCTTCGCCTGGCTCACCAACGCCGTGCCCCCCGACCGGACCGCCCTGCGCCTTCCGTTGCTCGGCGGCATGCTGGCCTTCTTCGCGATCTCGCTGACGATCCCGACCGCCTTCAGCGAGGACGGCGTGATCTTCGCCTGCGCGTACCTCGTGGTGATCGCGGTGCACACGATCCTCTACATGCAGTCGGCGAGCTGGACCGTGGCCGGCGTCTGGAGCTTCGCGCGCATGAACATCGTCGCCGGCGCCCTCATCCTGGCCGGGGCGATCATCGGCGGGGCGGCCGAGTACGTCCTCTGGAGCCTCGCGGTCACGCTCTTCGTGCTGGTTCCGGCGCTGGTGCCGGATGATGCGGGCTGGATTCGTCCCGACCACTTCGTCGAGCGACACGGCCTCGTCGTGATGGTGGCGCTCGGCGAGTCCGTGGTCGCCGTCGGCCTCGGCGCCTCCGGCATCGACGTCAGCTGGGAGATGCTCGCGGTGGCGACCCTCGGGCTCACGCTGAGCGCGGAGCTCTGGTGGGTCTACTTCATGGGCGATGACCAGGAGGCCGAGGAGGCCCTGCTGGCGATGACCCCGACCCGATGGGAGTTCTACGCCACGAACGTGGCCTACTACTGGGCCCACCTGCTGATGCTGCTGGGGATCGTCTGCATCGCCGCCGGCCTCGAGCGGGCGATCGGCCACGCCTTCGACGCGCTCAGCTTCGCCAGGGCCCTGGAGCTGGGCGGCGGAACCGCCCTCTACCTCGCCGGACACGCCTGCTTCCGGGCGGTCCTCGGGCTGTCGTTCAAGCCCTGGCGGGCGCTCGCGCTGGTGCTGGCGCTCGCCACGATTCCGCTCGGGACGGAGACCTCGGCGCTGGTTCAGCTCGCGGTGCTGGTCGCCGCGCTCGGCGCCTGCAACGCGGCCGAGGGCCTGGAGCCGGAGAAGACGAGCGGCGGTCGCTCGCAGACCCGGTTGCGGCCCTCGGACTTGGCCTCATAGAGCGCCTCGTCCGCTGCGGCGAAGACCTTCGCGTAGTCGAATCCACCACCTCGTGCCGAGGCGGAAACGCCGAAGCTGATGGTGAGCTTCGTGCCGTCCCCGACCGCGTCGGCGGCGACGGCCTGGCGCAGGTCCTCGGCGATCCTCGCGCACACGCGGGTGTCGGCGCCGGGCAGCAGGATGAGGAACTCCTCGCCCCCGATCCTGTAGGCGAGGTCGAAGGCCCGCAGCCGCTTGCGCAGCAGATAGGCGACGTCGGTCAGCGCGGCATCGCCGGCGGCGTGGCCCTCGGAATCGTTGACCTCCTTGAAGCGGTCGAGGTCTCCGAGGATCAGCCCGATCGGCTCGCCGGTGACCTCCGACTGCTGAGCGAGCTCCACGACGCGGTTCATCAGGGCCTTGCGGTTGAGCATCCCGGTGAGGGAATCGATGACCGCCTCGCCGCGGTGCTCCCTGTCCGACTCCATCAGCGCGGTCGATAGGACGGCGGTCGCGCCGATCAGGGCGAGCGGCGCCATCACCACGGTCGGGTTGTCGACCACCGCGCCGGCATCCGAGATGAAGGCGACGGCCAGCAGCAGCGTGATCGCGATCGCGACGCCGACGATCACCCCCCGCAGCGAGAAGCGGGCGCTCAGGGTGACGACGGGAATCGCGATCCAGGAGAGGGTCGCCACCGCGGGTCCGCCGGTTAGGGACACCGCCAGGGCGATCATCACCTCGGATCCCACCCAGGCGCCGAACATCAGGTACTCGGGCCGCTCGGAGTGCTCGAGCCTCGCATCGGCCAACAGGAAGAACCCGGCCGCGCCCGCCAGGGGGATCAGGGTCCACCAGCCGATCCAGGGTGCGCCGGCGATCAGGGCGAGCGCCAGGATGCCCATCGCGATCCGCCGCACGGGCTTGATGCGCTCCTCCATATCGAGGAGACGCTGCCGGTCGAAGTCGTCTCGGCACAGCCAGCTGCCCGCCATGCCTCAGAAATCGGTCCGATCCCGCGAACGACCCACCGTAGAAACCCGAATTGGCCTTTCGTCCAGGCGCTCTGCACGCCCAATGCCGCTTAACGCAGGGCCTTGCGAACGAACTCGATGTCAGCCTGAATGCCCCGCGAGGGGGTCTCGACCACGACGGGCGGCCCCGCCTCCTTGATCATCGCGCTCAGCACCTCCGCTCCCATCCGGCCCTTGCCGAGGTTGGCGTGGCGGTCGGCCCCGGTGCCGGCCGGGTCCCTGGAGTCGTTGGCGTGCAGCAGGTCGATCTTCCCGACGATCGCCTCCACCCGCTCGACCGCGTCCGAGAGCTCCTCGCCGGCCGCGTGGGCGTGGCAGGTGTCGAAGCAGAAGCCGACCTCGATGCTGGTGTCGGCCTTGGTGACCGCCTCCCAGAGCCGGGCGAGCGCGTCGAACCGCCGCGCGACCGCGTTCTCGCCACCGGCGGTGTTCTCGATGTAGACCGGGACGTCGGACTTGAGCATCTCGAGAGTGCGCGGCCAGCGGCCCACGCCCTCGGCGATGCCGTCCTCCGCGTGGCCGGCGTGGACGATCACCGCGGTCGCGCCCACGTCAGCGGCGGCATCGCAGGTCTGCTGGAGGATCTTGCGCGAGCCGTAGCGGACGTTGTTGCGCGGCGAGCAGACGTTGATCAGGTACGGAGCGTGGACGTAGATGGGCATCTTGGAGGCGCGCAGCCGCTCGGCGTCCCTGCGCGGGAGCGGCTTCTCCCAGCCCTGTGGGTCGGAGAGGAAGATCTGGACGCAGTCGGCGCCGACCGACTCGGCCGACTCGAGCGGCTTCCGGGGCGAGAGGTGCGCCCCGACGATCCTCTTCTTCCGTGCCATCGCACGGCAGTCTCCCGGAACCCTCCCCAGCACGTCCGGGGGAGGGTCCCGGGTGACTCGCTCGGTCCCGCCCCGGGGCGGGGTTGCCTACCAGGGCCTGTCGGGCAGAACCCCTGACTTTCGCGCCGGGACAACCGCCAGCGCGAGCCGACCGAGCGTCAGCGCGCCGAGCATCAGCCCGAAATCTCGCAGGGCGATGTCGTAGTAGGTCGGCGGGTCGTACGTCAGGAGGTTCACGACGATGCCGCCGAGCCACGCCGCGACGACGAAGGCGCCGAGGCGGGGGGCGAACAGGACCAGGAAGCCGGCCAGGATCTCGACCCCGCCCACGAAGTACATGAAGTCCTGGGCGCTCCCGGGCATGATGTCGTTGACCCATCCGGCCAGGTAGTCGGGCCAGTCGACCGACCAGTTGAAGAACTTGTCGAGCCCGAACAGGATCGGCGCGACCGTGAAGCCGATCCGGAGAAGCCAGAACGACTGATACGCGGCTCGCTGCAACGCGTCACTGTGGGTCTGCTGCATTTCCATGAGAGATCACCTCCG
>DATIDP010000211.1:0-3337 GCA_035456265.1 Solirubrobacterales bacterium
GTATGGCGCTCTCGGCAGATGCCTCTCGCTGCCCGTGCGCTTGCGCGCGTCACACGCCCATCGAGGCGGACCCACCCCGACGCCACTACCCGCGGACGCTATCCAGCAGGCTCGCCGTAAAGGCGGTGAGCCGCTCACGCGGGTAGCGCTCGGGGTCGTCGAGATGCAGGCGGCCCGCCTGCTCGGCTAGCCCGATGATCGTCTGGACGAGCAGGTCGACGTCCGAGATCGGCACCTTGAGCTGCTCGACCCCCCAGCGCACGATCGAGTCGAGCTGCTCGGCGACCGCCGTCCGGTCGCGCTCGACTTGCCTGCGGACGATCTCGGGCTGCGCCTCGATCGGCATCAGGGAGAGCCGCCAGCCGTCGGGGCGGGTCTCGATCGCGCACAGGAGGGCGTCGAGCGCCTCGACCAGCACCCGGACGGGATCCGCGTCCTCGGCCGGCGTCGGCATCAGCTCGGAGAGCTGCAGCAGGGCGCGCTGGTGCTCGCGCTCGAGCAGCGCCTCGAGCAGGTCGGCGAGCGAGCCGAACAGGTCGTAGAGCACCGGCTTGGTCACCCCGGCCTGCCGCGCTACCCCCTCCATCGAGACCGACTCGTAGCCCCTTTCGGCGATCAGGGTGAGCGTCGCGTCAAGGAGCTGCTCGCGCCGCTCCTCCGGCGGCATCCGCGGCGCGTAGCGGCGGGGCTTCGCCGAACTCCTTGCCATTCCTACGGAACCGTAGTTGGTCAGGCGGCGCTGTGCGGCGGGGCCTGGCGGGCGATCGCCGGGTCTCTCCAGCGCAGATAGCTGGACCCGAATCGCTTCGCCTGGGGAGGCAGCAGCGGCCCGGAGGTCCTCGAGAGGCGCGCCAGCGCCCTGAAGCGGAGCTGCCTGGTCGCGCTCCAGCGGACGCCCAGCCGCTCACGCAGCACGGGCGGCAGCATCCCGATCGTGGCCAGGGCGCCGACCCTCGTCCAGGGCGCCCGGACCAGGCGCCAGGCGCCCTCGCGAAGCCAGGGCAGCGGCGGGGCGGCCGGGGCGCGGAGCGCGGCGATCACGTCCTGGGCGGCCTCGGTGTCCCGGAGCTCGCTCTCGACCATGCGGTCGAAGTACTCGCGCAGCCCGGACCAGCTCTCGGGCAACTCGCCCTCCCCGACGCCGACCAACCGTCCCAGGCGTCGCCACTCCGACCAGAAGCGCTCGATCCGGTCTCGCCGCAGCGGCGAGCAGAAGAGCTCGTGCCCGCGGACGATCGACTCCGCGAGCGTGGCGTGCACCCAGGCGTACGGCTCCGGGTCGAGGGCGCGGTAGCGGATCCCGTCCGGCCGGATGCCCTCGATCCGGGCGTGCATCGCGCGAACCCGCCGCCCCATCTGCCAGGCGAGCTCCGGTCCGCCGTAGACCATCGCGCTCGTGTAGTCGAGCGTTCGCAGGAGCCGGCCCCACGGGTCCTCCTTGAAGTTGGAGTGCTGGCTCACGCCCGCCCCCACCGAGGGATGGCTCACCTGCATCAGCAGGGCGTAGCCCGAGGCGGCGAAGAGCCGCGCGTCTCCGGCGATCCGCCAGATCGCGCCCTCCCGGGGCGGGATCAGCTCGGCCGCCTCCTCCCTCGGCGGCATTGTCGGCTCTGCCGTTCCGATGGCGCTCAGTATCGCGACCGGTGCGGCCGTGCTCAGGCGGCGGCCTGGGCGGCGGCGGCGATCCGGCCGAGCTCACGGCCGAGCGAGTCGGGCGTCCACTCGTCCTCGCCGGAGAGCAGCAGGCGAGCGCCGGACTCGGCCAGGCCGGCGATCGAGTTGCCGACCAGCCTCGCCTTGCGCTCGACGTCGGCGTCGGAGCTCCTGCCGTCGCCGTCGATCCAGCCCTTGGCGAGCAGGCTGAGCCGGCCGACGAGGGCCTCGCGCCCGCGCTGGATCCGGTGGGCGACGGCGGCGTTGCCCCCGCCCTCCCCCATGAAGATCAGTCGGTAGACGTCCGGCGACTCGGCGACGGCGCGAAGGAAGCCGGTGTAGCCCTCGGTCAAGGTGGTCTCCGGGTCACTGAGATCGACGCTGTCGAAGGCCGCCTGGATCTCGGCGAGGATGCGGTCCTCCTCGCGGGCGAGCAGCGCCCGGAAGAGCTCGTCCTTGCCCGGGAAGCAGGCGTAGACGACCGGCTTGGTGACGCCGGCCCGGTCGGCGACGGCCTGCATCGAGGTGCCGTCGTAGCCGTGCTCGAGGAAGAGCTCGAGGGCCGCGTCGAGCACCTCGGGCCGGCGACGCTCGGGGCCGAGGTGGGCGGCGCGCTTGCGGTGGTGCTCGGCCTTGGCGGCGTGCTTGGCGGCCAGCCGCTGGTGCTGGATCGCGCTCCGCTTCCGCCGTGTGCCGATTCTCCTGGTCGCCATTTCCTACTTATGGTAGCTTTTTCCTACTCCAGGTAGCAACCATACACGGGAGGTGCGACATGGCCGACGAGATCACCATCGCCGGGGCGGATCTCGCCAACTTCGACTCGCAGCAGTTCGCCGAGCTGATCGCCACCGCCAAGGACGAGCAGCTCTCCGAGATCATCCACGGCCCCCTGCGCAAGCAGGTCCTCGACGAGATCTTCGGCCGCATGGCCGAGCACGTCGAGCCCTCCCAGGTCGCCGGCCTGGAGGCGGTCGTCCACTTCAAGATCCTCGACCGCCCCGAGGAGCACGGCGGCGGCTACGACCACTACGAGGTGATCTTCGCCGAGGGCACCTGCCGCGCCAGCAACGATCCCGAGCGTGACCCGCGCGTGACGATCAAGCTGAACGGCGTCCACTTCCTGAAGCTCGCCGCCAGCAGGGCCTCCGGCCCCACCCTCTTCCTGACCGGCAAGCTCAAGCTCGAGGGCGACGTGATGCTCGCCAGCCGCCTGACCAGCTTCTTCAGGATTCCGAGCGCGGGCTAGCGCCGCCGCCCCTGATCCGCGCCAGGTAGCGCGCCGCCGACTCGTTTCCCTCCGGGTCGCGGAGGCCGGCCAGGAGGCCGTCGGCGTCGGACCAGCTGCGCATCGTGCCGACCATCTCCTCGGTGACCGCGTTGGTGTGGCGCTTGGTCGCAAGCAGCGCCAGCTTCGGCTTGCTCGCCAGCATCGCGGCCAGCTCCTCGACCGCTCGGTCGAGCTCGCCGGCGCTCACCACCCGGTTAAGGAACCCGGCCCGGAGCGCCTCCTCGGCATCGAAGGGCCGGCAGGTCATCACCAGCTCCTTGGTCAGCGCCGGGCCGATCTCGCGGACCAGTCGCGGGATGCCGCCCCAGGCGAGCGGGATGCCGAGGTCGATCTCGGGAATCGAGAAGCGCGTGCCCTCCGCCGCGACGCGGAGGTCGCAGGCGCCCGCCAGCACCA
>DATIDP010000212.1:0-8322 GCA_035456265.1 Solirubrobacterales bacterium
CCCTGCTCCCCCTGGAAGATGTTCCCGCCCTGCAAGCCGAAGATCCGCTCGAGGTCCGGCGGGGCCAGCACCTCGCGCTCGAGGACCGCGCCGGGGACGTTGGGCGCGTAGCGGGCGAGGTGCTCGATGCAGGCGTCCGCGTAGCGGTCGCGTGCGTCACCCTCCCAGGCCTCTTCCTCCGGGGGCCCGTACTGCGTGAACATCGTCATCACCCAGCGGCCGTCGTCGGTCAGGCTCGAGTCGATCGCGGATGGCAGCTCGGCCTCGACGTAGGGCTCCGCCGCGGGCCGGCCCATCAGGCAGTCCTGCCAGGCCCGCTCCAGGTAGTCGATCGAAGGGCAGAGGTTGACCCCGGTGGTGTGGAGCATCCGGTGCTGCTCCTCCGTCACGCCCTCGTACCGGGGCGGCTCGGAAAGCACGATGTTCACCTTCACCGAGCCCCCACGGGTCCGGTAGCGCCGCATGTCCTCCGCGATCTCGGTGGGGAAGTTCTCGCCGCCCGCAAGGTCCAGGACCGTCGTCTTCGGATGAGCACCGGAGGCGACGATGGGAGCACGGATCTCCTCGCCGCTCGCGAGGGTGACGCCCACGGCTCGCCCGTCGCGAATGTCGATGGAGGCCACCTCGGCGTCGGCGCGGATCGTCGCGCCCGCGGACTCGGCCGAGCGGGCGATCGCCTGGCTGATCGCGCCCATCCCGCCGATCACCTGGCCCCAGACGCCCGGCATGCCATCGAGCTCCCCGAGCGCGTGGTGAAGAAGGTTGTAGGCCGTCCCGGGCGTTCGCGGGCCGGCCCAGACGCCGACCACGCCGCTCGAGGCGATCGAGCCTTTCACCGCTTCGTGCTCGAACCAATCGTCGAGCAGGTCTCCGACCGACATCGTGAAGATCCGGACCAGGTCGTGCACGTCGCGCTGGGAGAGCCCGGCAGCGCGGCCGGCCTCGCGCAGGAGCGCCGCGATGTCGAGTGGATTTCGAGAGCCCAGAGCGGGCGGCTCCCGGAGGAGCATCGGCCGCAGGAAATCCGCCGTTCGCTCGAACAGGTCCTCGAAGTCGGCGTACACCTCGCCGTCCTTGCGCGAATGACCTGCGATCGAGGAGGCGGTCTGCTGGGGCTCGTTGAAGAAGAAGATCGGCCCATCGGGCGTCATCGCCGCGTAGGCGGGGTCGAGCGGGACCGCGCGGTAGCCGAAGTCGTGCAGCCGCAGGTCGGAGACGATCTTCGGCTGGAGCATCGAGACGACGTAGGAGGCCCGCGAGACCCGGGCTCCCGGCCAGACCTCCTCGGTCACGCACGCACCGCCGAGAATCGGCCGCCGCTCGAGCACGACCACGTCGAGCCCGGCGCGCGCCAGATACGCGGCGGCGGTGAGACCGTTGTGCCCCCCGCCCACGACGATCGCGTCGTAGCTCGCTGGCGGAGGCCCCGGGGCGGCCGGTGCGCTGGGAGCGGGGGTGCTGGTCGCCGTCTCGATGGCGGCACCCTAGCAGGTCGTTGACCTTGTAGTCAACTTCACAAACATCGGGCGAGGGCGTCCACCGCCACACATCCCCGTCGGTGCACGACGACGGGGTTGAGCTCGATCAGGGCGAGATCCCCGTCGAGCAGCAGCTCCCCGAGCCGGGCGGCCAGCTCGGCCGCCGCCTCCAGGTCGAGCGCCTCACCGCCCCTCCCGCCGGTGAGCAGCTCCGCGCCGCGCAGCGAGCGCATCCGCCCGGCGACTAGCGCCGCATCCGCCGGCAGGGGGATAACCGCCGCGTCCCGGAGGGCTTCGGTCCAGATGCCGCCGAGCGCGACGGTGAGAACCGGCACGACGGCGTCAGTCCGCGCCGAGATCAGCAGCTCGACGCCCGGCTCCGCCATCCGCTCGACCAGGAGGCTCGCGCCGTCCGCCTCCGGAAGGGCGATCAGACGATCGCGCGCCCGCCGCAGGTCGTGCTCGCCGGAAATGCCCAGCGCGAGGGCCCCGGCCTCGCTCTTGTGGCGCACGGCCGGGCCGGAGAGCTTCAGGGCCACCGGCCAGCCCAGCTCTCTCGCGGCGGCGACGCACCCGCCCTCGTCCCCGGAATCGAGCTCGATGCCCTCCGGGACCGGAAGGCCGCCGTCGCGAAGCAGGCGCTTCGCCGCCGCCTCGCCCAGCCAACCGCCGGCGCTGCCGTTCGAGCCGGCGCGAGCTCCGGAGGCGGCGCCCGCGATCGCCCGCAGCCGCGCCGGGTCACCCGGCGGGCTCTGCAGCGCGCGCACGCAGGCCAGCGCGGTGGGGAGGCCGGCGACCGCCGGGATCCCGCGGGCGGCGAGCTCCCGCGCCGCGGCATCGTCCAGGAGGTCGGGCAGCGTCGAGGCGATCAGCGCGGCCGCATCGCAGCGCTCCGCGCCATCGGCGAGACCCGTCCGGACCGCGCGCCACTGATCCTCGTGCTCGGGGCGCAGTCCGGCAGGGTGGTCGTAGAGCAGGAGCAGCTGGTCGACCGACACATCCCCGCCGACGGCCTCGACGATCGATGCGAGCAGCTCGCTCTCGCCCCAGATCAGCGAGGTGTAGTCGAGCGGGTTGCCGGGTGTCGCGGCGTCCGGGAGGAGCTCGTCGAGCTTGCGCCGGGTCGCCTCCGCCAGGGGCGGCAGCTCGATTCCCCCTGACTCGGCGAGGTCGGCGGCGATGCCGGAGTCCCCGCCGGAGCAGGTGAGCACGGCGAGGCCGGACGAGCGGCCCGGAGCGGGCCGGGCCCGCGGCTCGGCGAGGACGCGCGCCACTTCCAGGAGCTCGTGGGGGTCGGACACCCAGGCGGCCCCGGCCTCCTCCACCAGGGCGCGGAAGGCCCGTTGGTCGCCCGCGATCGCGCCCGTGTGCGCAGCCGCCGCCCGGGCGCCGGCGCACGAGGTGCCCACCTTCAGGACCGCCACGCCCACCCCGCGCTCCGCGCAGAGCGCGAGCGACTCCGCCAGCCTGGCACCGTCGCCG
Source organism: Solirubrobacterales bacterium (assembly GCA_035456265.1). Taxonomy (GTDB): domain Bacteria; phylum Actinomycetota; class Thermoleophilia; order Solirubrobacterales; family 70-9; genus DASUPK01. The sequence goes on from DATIDP010000212.1 coordinate 2,961, forward strand.
TCCTCCTCCAGGAAGAGCGCGACGGAGCGCACTCCTTCCCGGATCACGACGGCGGCGAGCCAGTCAGCGGCGTCGAGCACCGTCTGGTTGCCCGCTGAGACGATCGTGTGGAAGTCGAGCCCACGGCGGGAGCCGATCGCGTTGACCGCGAGGTTCCCGCTCTGGGTGATCATCGCGACCGGGCCCGGCCGGAGCTCCGGCACCGAGTCGCCCCAGAGCGGCGCCCGGGCCGTCACCGAGATCACCCCGTTGCCGTTCGGCCCGCAGATCGGGATCCCGGTCCGCGCCGCGGCGTCGGCGAGTTCGCGCTCGAGCGGCGCTCCGCCGGGAGCTTCGCCGAATCCCGCGGAGAAGACGACGGCGCCGCGGCAACCGCGCTCCCCCGCCTCGAGGAGCGAGCCGGGGACCTTGGCGGCGGGAATCGCGAAGACGACCGCGTCCACCGGCTCGGGCAGCTCCGCCGGTGAGGACACGCAGTCGCGGCCGTGAACTCTCGTCCTCGTCGGGTGGACGCCCCAGACAAGGCCGGGGAATCCGGCTCTCTCGAGGTTCCGCAGGACCGTGTCGCCGTACGAGCCGGGCCGGTCGGTCGCGCCGACCACCGCCACCGAGCGCGGCTCCAGCAGCGGGGCCGGATTGGGCCGGTGCGGGCCTTCCTCGGGCACTAGTGGAGGATGCGCTCCACTCCCCGCCGCTCGAGGCCCCGGGCGATGATCAACCGCTGGATCTCGCTGGTCCCCTCCCAGATCCGATCGACGCGAAGCTCGCGCAGGAATCGCTCGGCCACGTTCGAGCGCACGTATCCGCGCCCGCCGAACGCCTGGACGCAGCGGTCGGCGCACCTCCAGGCCGCCTCGCTGACGAAGAGCTTCGCCATTGAGGCCTTGTGGTGGGCGAGCTTGGGATCGGCGCCGGCGTCGATCATCGCAGCGACCTGCAGCGCGAGCAGGCGGCCGGCGGCGGCGTCGGCCGCCGAGTCAGCCAGCGGGAAGGAGACGCCCTGATAGTCGTAGATACGCTCGCCCCCCTGCTCGCGGGAGGTGGCCCAGTCCACCGTTTCCTCCAGCAGCCTCCACATCGCGCCGACCCCGCGCGCGGCGATTCCCAGACGCTCCTCGCTGAACCAGGACCGCTGCAGCTTGTCGCCGCCTCCGATCTCCCCGATGTGCTCGTCAGGCCCGACCTCGACGTTCGTGAACCGGATCGTCGGGTGGCGGTCGGGGTAGCTGTGCGTGAAGTCGGGGTCGTCGACGATCTCCACCCCCGGGCTCTCGCTGTCGACGACGAACAGCGTCGGTAGCCGATCTGCACCGTCGACGACGTTCGCCATCACCACGAGCACCGTCGCGATGTCGCCGGAGGTGACGAACCATTTCTCCGCGTTGATCACGAAGCCGCCGTCGCTCCGCTCCGCGGTCGCCTCGATCCGCGAGGGATCCGAGCCGGCCCCGCGCTCCGTCACGGCATAGGCGTCCTTCGCCTCGCCGCGCAGCGCGGGCCTCAGGTAGCGATCGACCTGCGCCTCGCTCGCGTGCTCCCAGACGTTGTAGGCGTTCGGGATGTGCCAGCTGATCGCGTTGGTGCTGCGCCCGTACTGCTCCTCGACCAGCACCCACTCGGTCCGCGTCCAGCCCTGGCCCCCCGCCTCGGGGCTGTGCAGGCCGCCGGCGAGCCCGGCCTGGATCGACTCCGCCTTCACCCTCGCGATGGTCTCCTCGGGCAGCCGGCCGCCGCGCGCCTCGGCCTCCTCCTCGAGCGGCATGAGGACCTCCTCGACGAAGGCCCGGGCGCGTGCCTGAATCTCGGTGGCGCGCTCGTCCAGGCCCGGAATCGGGTTCGAGAGATCGCCGACTGGCACCGTGGCCGGCATCGCGGGGAACGCTAATAGCACTTGACTACAAAGTCAAGACTGCCTACGATGCCCGGCGATGACCCCCGCCTTGCCGCTCGACTCCTCTCAGGTCTCGGAGACGCTGCGGCCGCTGGAACGGGCGACGATGCTCCCGCCCGCCGCCTTCACCGACCCGGCGGTCCTGGACTGGGAGCTGGAGGAGATCTTCGCCGGGGGCTGGATCTGCGTCGGGCACGTCTCGCAGGTGAGCGAGCCGGGTCGCTTCCTGATGCGCGAGATCGGCCGCGACAGCGTCGTCGTGATCGGCGGCGAGGACGGCCGGCCGCGGGCGTTCCACAACGTCTGCCGCCACCGCGGCGCCAGGCTGGTCACCGAGGGGGAGGGGAGCGTCAAGCGGCGCCTGCGCTGCCCGTACCACGCCTGGTCCTACGACCTCGACGGGTCCCTGCGCGCCTCCCCGCACATGGACGGCGTCGAGGACTTCGACCCCTCCTGCAACGGTCTGGTCCCGGTGCGCCTGTCGACCATCGGCGGCCTGCTGTTGATCGACCTGAGTGGCGACGCGCCCGATCCCGCCGAGCACATCGGCGACCTCCTCGAGCAGCTAGAGCGCTATCGGACTGCCGAGCTGCGCAGCGCCGGCAAGGTCGACTACGTCGTCGCCGCGAACTGGAAGGGAATCGTCGAGAACTACAACGAGTGTCTCCACTGCCCCGGTGTCCATCCCGAGCTCAACGCGCTCAGCAACTACATGAGCGGCGAGCAGATGGAGGGTGACGGGGCCTGGTGCGGCGGGTCGATGACGTTGACCGGCGAGGGGGCCGCGACGATGGGGAGCGGCGGTGGTCATGCGACGGACAGACCGCCGATCGAGGGGCTCTCGGAGGAGGAGTTGCGCTCGATCGTCTACGTGGCCCTCTTCCCGAACGCCCTGGTCTCGTTCCATCCCGACTACGTGATGCTGCACACGCTGTGTCCCAGAGCGGCGGACCGCACCGACGTCGTCTGCGAGTTCTTCTTCGAGCCAGCCACCATGGCGGCCCCTGACTTCGATCCCTCGGATGCGATCGGCTTCTGGGACATGACCAACCGCCAGGACTGGCACGTCTGCGAGCTCGCGCAGAAGGGCGCGGGCTCGAGGGGCTACACGGCGGGTCGCTACTCGCTCGAGGAGACCGACACCCACGCGTTCGATCGGATGGTCGCCGAGCGCTACATGGAGGCGCTTCGCGACCGCGAGGCGGTCTCGGCGTGAACGGCGTCGCCGCGAGCCTCGGCGAGGTGGGGCTCCCGATGCCCGTCGACTCGCTCGCCTCCCGGGACTGGGACGCGATCGTGGTCGGCGGCGGGCACAATGGCCTCGCCGCTGCCGCCTATCTCGCGCGGGCCGGGAAGAGCGTCCTGGTGCTGGAGCGGCGCGAGCGGCTCGGCGGCGCCTGCACGCTCGAGAGGCCCTTCGACGACGACCGTTTCGTGATCAGCCCATGCGCCTACGTGGTCGGGCTGCTCGACGAGGTCGTGATCCGGGAGCTGCGCCTGCGCGAGCGCGGCCTCCGCGTCTTCGTCGCCGATCCGAACCTCTGGGTCCCGTTCGAGGACGGCAGCTCCTTCGGCCAGTGGCTTGACGACGAGCGGACGGAGAGGAACCTCGACGAGCTTGGGGTCTCCGAGGCGGACAAGAAGGGCTATTGGGCCTACGAGGAGCTCTTCGACCAGGTCCGGATCAAGCTCCGGAAGGGCGAGCGCGACACCTGGGTCGGAGACACCCCGACGCGGGACGAGATCGAGGAGATCCTGGACGGAAACCAGACCATGATCGACCTCGTCTTCGAGGCCTCGATCGCGGACGTGCTCGACGCCCACCTCTACGACGAGCGCCTCAAGACCGCGCTCTACGGCCAGGGGATCATCGGCACGTGGGGCGGTCCCCGGGAACCCGGAACCGCTTCGATCAAGCTCATGCACTACCAGGGGGACCTCGAGGGCCAGGGGCCGGTCTGGGGCTACGTCGAGGGGGGCATGGGAATGGTGAGCTTCGCGATCGCCGACGCCGCGCGCGAATCCGGAGCGGTGCTGGCCTGCGGGGTCCCGGTCTCGGCGATCCACCCCGGCGAAGGGGTGGAGCTCGAGGACGGGACCCGGCTGCGCTCCAGCACAGTGCTCTGCAACGCTGATCCGAAGCGGCTGCTTGGGCTGCTCGACGGAGCGGACGTGGATGCGGACTTCAAGCGGCGGCTCGAGGATTGGAAGGTCCGCAGCCCCGTCGTCAAGTTCAACGCCGCCCTCGAGCGGCTGCCGACCTGGACCGCCGCCCCCGGGGAGACCTGGCCCGCACACGCGACGATCGACGTCTGTGGCTCCATGGAGGAGGCCCAGCGTGCGTTCGAGGCCTGCGCCGCCGGCGAGCCCGCCGTCGGCTTCGGGGAGATCTACGTCCAGACCGGCTACGACCCCTCGCCGGCTCCCGAGGGCAAGCATCTGTTGAGCGTCTTCGGCCAGTACGCGCCCTACGAGATCAGCGACGGCGACTGGGATTCCCGTCGGGACGACGTCGCCAAGCAGTTCATCGACCTGATCTCGCGCTTCGCGCCGGACCTCCCGGAGTGCCTGATCGACCACGAGGTCCTCGGCCCCCCCGACATCGAGGAGCGGATCGGCCTGACCGGAGGCAACATCTTTCAGGGCGAGGTCACGCCCGACCAGATGTGGGAGGGGCGCCTCAGCGCCCGCACCCCCGTTCCCGGTCTCTACCTCTGCGGCGCGGCGACACATCCGGCGGGGAGCGTGATCGGCCTGAACGGCCGGAACGCCGCCGAGGCGGTCCTCGCGGACGCGGGCGTTGCGATCGGCGCGGCCGCCTAGGCCGGCCGCGACCGGCGTCGGAGGCGCGCCCTAGGCTGGAACCATGGAGGCGAGCGCGCCCCGTGCGGAAGCGCCCGACGCCAGGGAGCGGATCCTCCGGGCCGCCACGGAGCTGATCGCCTCGGACGGGATCGACGAGGTGAGGATCGCGCGGGTGGCGAATCGGGCGCGCGCGTCGACGGCCCTCGTCCATCACTACTTCTCCACCCGCGAGGAGCTGCTCGCGCAGGCGCTGCTCCAGTCCTTCCAGCTCGCCGCGGACGAGCGCTTCGGGGCGGGGCCCGCGGCGGCCGGCTCTGCAACAGAGGGGCTTGCGATCGCGATCGACGAGTGCCTGCCAACGCCGGGAGAGGGGGAGCGCGAGTGGGTGCTCTGGGTCGAGCTCTGGCTGCGCGCGGCACGCGAGCCGGAGCTTCGGTCGGTCGCCGGCCGCATGTACGAGAGCTACCGCGAGTGGGTCGCCCGGGTGATCCGCCGCGGGGTGGAGAGCGGCGAGTTCCGCGAGGTCGACCCGGACGAGGTGGCCGATCTTGCCATGGCGCTGTTCGACGGGCTCGGCGTACGCGCTCTGATCCGCGACCCCGCGATGGATCTCGGCACGGCGCGCCGGGTGGCGGCCGAGCGGCTCGGCGCGGAACTTGGGGTTGA
>DATIDP010000213.1:0-50087 GCA_035456265.1 Solirubrobacterales bacterium
CTACGACAAGGAGCAGGCATGACCCATCACAATCCGGGACGGCCCGGGCCGCCCCCTTCCGCGGACGAGGGAGTCGTCCTCTACGAGAAGCGTGACCGCATCGCCTACGTGACCATCAACCGGCCGGAGGCGCGGAACGCCGTCAGCCCCGAGGTACACCGCGCGATGATCGCCGCCTGGGCCGACTTCGCCGAGGACGACTCGGTCGACGTCGCGATCCTGACCGGCACCGGCGACGCCTTCTGCGCCGGCGCCGACCTCAAGGAGTACATCCCGCCGATCATCGCCGACCAGAAGCCCGATGACCTGCGGCAGATCGCCGAGCTCGGGCTGAACGGTTTCACCCGCGGCATGCACCGGATCTACAAGCCGATCATCGGCGCGATCAACGGCTGGGCGCTGGCCGGGGGCCTGGAGACGGCGCTGGCCTGCGACATCCGGATCGCCTCCGACCGGGCCATGTTCGGGTCGTTCGAGGCCCGGCGCGGCTTTCACCACGGAGACGGCGGGATCGTGCGTCTGGTCAATACGTGCGGGACGGGGATCGCCCTGGAGATGCTGCTCACCGCCGAGACGATCGACGCCCAACGCGCGCTGCAGTGCAATCTGGTCTCGAAGGTGGTCCCTCACGAGCGGCTGTTGCCCGAGGCGGAGACCGTCGCCACGCAGATCCTCCGCAACTCCCAGCGCGCGGTGCGCTCCGCCAAACAGACGATCCTCGACACGGTCGGGAAGACGCTCGATGAGCAGCTGCGGGCCGAGGCCTGGAACGCCTACACGTGCGCCGACCCAGAGGAGACGATGGAGCTGCTCGGCCTCTTCTACGAGAAGACTGACGCCGGCCGAGCCGGCGCCCACGAGACCGGCCTGTGACGCCTGGGTGATGGCGCGTAGGGCTCTCGTCACCGGTGCGTCCCGCGGGATCGGCGCCGCGATCGCCGAGCGCCTGCGCGACGACGGACTCGACGTGACCACGCTCGACCGGGACGAGGGATCCGACCTGCGTCTCGACCTGAGCTCGGACCAGCTCCCCGACCTGACCGGGATCGATGTCTGCGTCTCGAACGCGGCGATCACGGACACGATCTCTCCCGCCCATCGAATGAGCCCGGAGCAGTGGTCGCGTGACATCGACGTCAACCTGACGGGCGCCTTTCGCTCGGTCCAGGCCTGCCTGCCCGGGATGCGCGAGCGGGGCTGGGGCCGGATCGTCGCGATCTCCTCGGGCGCCGCCAAGACGGGCCTGCGCGGCCAGGTCGCGTACTCCGCCTCGAAGGCGGGCCTGCTCGGCATGGTGAAGACGCTCGCCGCGGAGAACGTCCACCGCGGGATCACAGCGAACGCCGTGCTGCCGGGGATGGTGGCGACCGAGAAGGTGAGGGCGATGCCGGACGAGGTGCTCGAGCGCCTGATGCCGCTCCTCCCCTCGGGCCGCATGGTCGAGCCGGCGGAGGTCGCGGCCGCGGTGTCCTATCTGTGCTCGGAGGAGGCCGCGCAGGTGACCGGACAGGAGATCGCCGTCGACGGTGGCGCCGGCCTGAACACCTTCACCCTCGGCTCCGAGGGCCGGGATTAGCCGGGAACGCGTCGCTCCCGCCCGTAGCGCTTCCAATGGCGCTCCGGGATGTCCGCGGGGTCTTTGTACCAGTACCAGGTGCACGGATCGCGGTCGAAGTCCTCGGGCGGGTCGGAGGGATAGACCGGGTATCCGATCCAGTTGATCGGCCCGAGCTCGTTCATGAACGCGCAGTGGGTGCAGTAGAGCGGGAATCCCTCACGGCCATAGCTCCAGTCGTGCGCCGAATCGGTGACGCCCCAGCCATCCGGTCCGTAGCGCCGGTTGCGCCAGAGCCGCTGGCCGGAGCCGCAGGGGTTCATCGTGAAGGTCAGCTTCTTCGCATCCTCAGTGATCTCGAAGGCACCCGGATTCGGCCCGACCCCGCCGGTTGAATGCCCGCGCCAGGTGGCGGCCAGCGCCCGCGCGACCGCCTTGCGGTCTGCGGCATCGATCTTCTCGACGCTCTGCTTCCAGCTGCGCTCGAGGCTCCATTCCCACGCTTCGCGTACCCCCTCGTCCCCGAGCTTCTCCTTGACGAACGAGATCAAGCCGGCCATCCCGTCGACCAGCATGTCGTGCATGAACTGCGATTCGTGCTTCTCGCGTTCGCAGAGGCTCTTCGCCTCTTCCAGGTCCCCGCGGTCGATCGCTTCGGTCGCGCTGTCCATCGTCGGCCGCGACATCTCCTCGAGCTCCTCATCCGTGAACCAGCGCTCGGTCATTCGCTCTCCTTCCCTCGAGTGTGCCCCACGCCCATCACGCGCCCTCCGCGTAGCCGGGCCTGGCGATCTCGAGCTTACGGCGGACGTGCTCCTCCAGGCGCGGCGTCAGCTCACCGATGCGCTCATCCAGCTCCCCTGAGCGAATCAGGCGAGACAGCTCGGCTGCGGCCGTTCGTGCGTCCTCCACCTCCTTGCCCAGCAGCTCGCCGAACAGCGCCAGGTCCTCGCGGTCGGGTTGCTCCCCTGCACGGATCTCCCGCGCCACGACGGCGCAGACGTTCGCCGCGACCAGCACCTTGAAGCGCTGTCCGCCGGGCACCTCCGGCCGCAGCTCGGCGAAGAGGTACTCGGCGACCGAATCGAGGAGCTCCGCGGAGCCGGGTCGATCCTGCATCAGGACTCGACTCCGATCAGCTGGAGCAGATCCCACTCCGGCTCGCAGATCCGGCGGCCGAGCGAGGCGAGCTCATGGCTGCGGCGGACCCCGGTCAGGTGGTCGTGAGCCTGGCGGGCGCAGATCACCGCCCACTTGACGTTGCCGAACGTCTCCCAGTAGCGGACGCGGCCGAGGTCGATCCGCCGGCCACCGGCGGCCTCGTAGGCCGAGAGGAACTCATCCAGCTCGCCGACGCCGGCCACCGGGCGATCGTCGTTGCCGAAGCGCCACGAGCGGATGCAGAGCCAGCCGACGTCCTCGGCCGGATCGCCGAGGTGCGCCAATTCCCAATCGATCACGGCGGCGAGGCCACCCTCGTCGACGATGAAGTTCCCGAGCCGGAAGTCGCCATGCACCGGTCGCGGCTCGGCCGGCTCGGGCGCGTTCGCGCGCAGCCAGCGCAGGCCGAGCTCCACCGCAGGCAGGGGCTCTCCGACCTCATCCAGCTGGCGCTCCCATTCGGCGATCTGCTCGAACGCGGGATCGCCGGCGGGCGTCGGCAGGACGCCGTCGAGCTGCGAGGGGTCGATCGCGTGGATGCGGGCGAGCGCGTCGCCGAGCTGTCTCGTCAGCGCTGACCGCGCGGCCTCGAACTCCGGCTTGCGCAGGATCCGTGGCGCCACCGATGTCCCGTCGACGTGCGCCATCAGGAGCCCCGGCGAGCCGAAGCGCCCGCCGTCGGGCTCGAACGCCAGCGGCTCGGGGACCGGCGCGCCCGCCCTGGCCGCGGCGGAGATCAGCGCGAACTCCTCGGCCATCGGGACGAGCGAGACCGTGCCCCGCGGGTCCCGGCGCAGGACCCATCGGCCTCGATCGCCCTCCGCGAGCCAGGTTTCGCGGGACGCGCCACCCGGGATCCGCGTCAGCTCCAGGTTCCCCGAGTCGACGCCGCGCTCGCTCAGCACCTCCCGCACGGCGACGGCCAGTTCCTCCATGCGCTGAGCCTAGTTGTAGGTTGCCGCCTTCGATGGAGCCCGCAGAACATCCGGAGACGCCGGCCGAGGCCCTGCGGGCCCTGCGGGCCGGCAACGAGCGCCACCTGGCCGGAGAGCGCGGTCTCCGGAGTCACTCGCCGTTGGGCGGCCGTCATGAGGAGGGGCAGCGGCCGTTCGCGGCGATCATTACCTGCGCGGACTCCCGGGTCTCCCCCGCACTGGTCTTCGATCTCGACCGCGGCAACCTCTTCGTCTCCCGAATCGCCGGCAACAGCATCGACACGGGCACACTCGGCAGCACCGAATACGCGGTGGCCGAGCTCGGGGTCAAGCTGGTGGTGGTGCTGGGCCACAGCGACTGCGGGGCCGTCAAGGCGGCCATTGAGGTGGCGAACGGTACGCAGGGCTACCCGGCTGACGAATATGGCTCGATCGGCGCGGTCGTGGACGCGATCGTGCCCAGCGTCGAGTCGCTGACGGTCGATCAGCGGACGGTGCCGAACTGCATTGAGGCGAACGCGCGGGCCCAGGCGCGGGAGCTCGCAGGGAAGGCTCCGATCATCCGGCCGGCCGTCGATTCGGGCACGCTGCGGGTCGTCGCAGCCGTGTGTGACGTCGAGTCGGGGCGCGTCGAGCTCGTCTAGCCGATCTCGGAGGGCTCGCGCTCGCGGCCCTGGAGTCGGTCGCGACCGCGCTGCACCGCCTGGAGAAACTTCTGGAGGTTGACCTCGAGCGTCGAGAGGATGTCGTCGGCGTAGTCCTCGGCGCCGAGTCGGATCTCGCGCTCACGCTCGCGTGCCTCCTCGACGATCTCCTCGGCGGCACGCTCGGCCTGACGCGTGATCTCCTCGTTGGCGACGAGGCGGGCCTGCTGCTCGCGGGCCTCCTTGACGATCCGCTCGGCCTCGCGCTTGGCCTCGGCGAGCATCTCCTGGCGCTCCTTGACGATCCAGCGCGCCTGCTTGATCTCCTCGGGGATCGTGGCGCGCATCTGATCGAGGAGGTCGTAGATCTCCTCACGGTCAACGCGGACCTGATCCGTGAGCGGCACGGGCCGCGCGTTGTGGACCAGGTCGTCGAGCTTGTCGATCAGTACCAGAACGTCCATCTGAGGTCGTAAAGCTTACGCACCGGGCGAGTCCGGGGCACCCGGGGCCCCCTTCTTCGGCGAACTGCAAGCTCCTGCCCAGCCGTCACGCACGGAAACGGCGGACGCGCCGCTACCTGCAGGGTCCCGCCGCACAGCGGCTTGCAGGTCGCGGCGCTAGCGGGAGAGCCTTTCCGCAAGCGCTTTTGCAACCGGGCCGGGGACGAGATCACTGACATCGCCTCCGAAGGTCGCGATCTCCTTCACTCCTGTCGACGAGAGGAAGCTGTAGTTCGCCGAGGCGAAGATATACATCGACTCGATCTCGGCGGCGAGCTTGCGGTTGAGCTGATTCATCTCGAACTCGTACTCAAAGTCAGAGATGGCGCGCAGCCCCTTGATGATCGCGGTCGCGTTGTGCTCACGCGCGAATTCGACGAGCAGGTTCGACATCACCCCCACCTCGACGTTGCCGAGCTCCGCCGTCGCGTCCTCGATGAACTGCTTGCGCTCATCGGCCGTGAACAGCGTCTTCTGCTTGCGCACCGGGTTGTTGACCACCCCGACGACCACCTTGTCGAACACCCGGGCCGCCCGGGTGATCACGTCGAGGTGGCCGTTGGTCACCGGGTCGTAGCTGCCCGGGCAGACCGCGACGCGCGGGTCCTCAGCGCTCACGGTCCCTCCCGTGGCATCGCGTGGATGCGCAGCATCGTGTCTCCGTATTCGCGTTCCTTGATCACGGGCAATCCGAGGTCGAGGGGCTTGCTTGCGGCGGTTTCCAGGACGAGCTTCCCATCCCGATCGACGATCTGCACCAGGCCGGCACGGAGATCGGCGTCGAGACCGGCGGCGAGTGTATAGGGCGGGTCGCAGAAGACGAGGTCGTATGAGGGGCCCGAGGATGAGCCCGCCTCGCGCCTGAGCCAGGCTGCGACGTCGCTGCGATCGACCCGCGCCGAGAGCCCGAGGTCACGGAGGTTGCGCGCGACCGGGTCGATCTGCCTGTCCACGAAGGTCGCTTCCCGCGCGCCGCGCGAGAGCGCCTCGATCCCGAGCGCTCCGCTGCCGGCGAAGAGGTCGAGCACCCTGGCGCCCTCCACGCTGCCGAGCATCGAGAAGATCGCCTCGCGGACCATGCCGGTCGTCGGCCGGACGCCCGACTTCGGCACGTGGAGGCGGCGGCCGCGGAGCTCGCCGCCGGTGATGCGGATCTCGGCCACTACGCGGCTATTTGCTCACGCCGCTCATCGCCGAAGCGGCGCCGCGCCTCGTCCATCAGCGGCCCGAGGGCGTCTGCTTCCAGCGATCCGTGCCGTTCTCGCAGCTCCAGCACCCGCCGGCGCGCCTCCAGCAGGAGCGCGGTGTCCTCGGGCAGCGTTGCCGCACGGAACCTGGGCAGTCCGTGCTGGCGCGTGCCGAGGATCTCGCCCTCCCCGCGGATCGACAGGTCCACCTCGGCCAAGGCGAACCCGTCCGACTCCCTGGCGATCGCGTCGAGCCTCGCACGTGCGGCGTCCGATTCGGGGTCGCCGAAGAGGATGCAGAAAGAGGGGTGCTCGCCTCGGCCCACCCGGCCCCGCAGCTGGTGCAGCTGGGAGAGCCCGAAACGCTCCGCGCCCTCCACGAGCATGACGGTCGCGTTGGGGACATCGATCCCCACCTCGATCACGGTGGTGGCCACCAGGACATCCGCCACACCGGAGGCGAAGGCATCCATCGCTCCCGCCTTCCCCTCGGATGACATCTGCCCGTGGAGGAGCGCGACGCGGAAGTCCCGAAGCTCGCCAGCGGCGAGCCGCTTCGCCTCCGCCTCGGCGGCCTTCGCCTGAACCGACTCCGAGTCGGCGACGAGCGGACAGACGACGAACGCCTGCCGCCCCTCCCGCAGCCGGTTCCGGATGAACTCGTAGGCGGGCGGCCGGCTCTCCTCGTCCACCACGCGCGTTGTGATCGGCTGCCGCCCGGCGGGCAGCTCCCGGAGGACAGTCGTGTCGAGATCCCCGTACGCGGTCAGCGACAGGGTCCGCGGGATCGGGGTGGCGGTCATGTGGAGCACGTGCGGAAGCCTCTCCCCCGGGCCCTTCGCGTCCAGGGCGGAGCGCTGCCGCACGCCAAAGCGGTGCTGCTCGTCCACCACCGCGACCGCCAGCGAGGAGAACTCGACGGTCTCCTCGATCAGGGCGTGCGTGCCGACCACCAGCTGCGGCTGACCGGCGGCGAGCGAGCGCAGGAGCTCACGCCTGCTCCCGGCGGGGGTCGCGGAGGTGAGCAGGGTCGCCGGGATTGATGTGAGGGTGCTCTGAGCGGAGCGCGGAGAATCCCGTTTCATGCTGGCGAGGAGGGCCCCTAGCGTGCGGAAGTGCTGCTCGGCGAGCGTCTCGGTCGGGGCCATCAGCGCGGCCTGGTGGCCGGCCTCGATCGCGCGCAACATCGCGTAGAGGGCCACGACGGTCTTGCCGCTGCCGACCTCTCCCATCAGCAGCCGCTGCATCGGCTGCGTCTCCGCCAGGTCCTCGTCGATCTCCTCGATCGCTCGTCGCTGGTCCCCGGTCAGCTCGAAGGGCAGGGAACCGAGCCAGGCGTCAACGCGCTGGCCGCGCTCCGGGATCGGCTGCCCCCGATCCCCTGACATCCGGCGGCCGCGGCGCGAGACCAGAGCCGCCTGGTAGAGGAAGAGCTCCTCGAAGGCGAGCCGCTCGCGAGCGGCTTCGGCCGCGTGCTCATCCGCCGGGAAATGGGAGGCGACCAGGGCGTCCTCGGCTGCCGCGAGGCGAAGCTCGCGCCGCAGGCGGCCCGGGATCGGTTCGACCGCGTGTCGGGCCTGCGGGATCGCCTGCCAGGCCCACTCGCGGATTCGCTGGGGGCGGACTCGCTCGCTCGCGGGGTGGACGGGGACGATGCCGGTCGTGTGCAGGCCGGCATCCGCACCCGAGCCGAGGAACTCGTGCTCGGAGACGTTCAGGCCGCGCTTCTCGAGCTTCCCGTGCAGCAGGAGCCTCGTGCCGGGCCGCAGCCGCTCGGCCAGCCAGGCGCGGTTGAACCAGATGGCCTTGGCCTGGCCGCTCGTGTCGCGGACGTCCGCCTCGAGGATCGTCAGCCGCCTCCGGCGCGTCGGGCGAACCCTCGCCCGGATCACCTCGACCTCGACGGTGGCCTCCTCGCCGAGCCTGAGAGCGGCGAGGCCGACCGGCTGCGCGCGGTCGCGGTATCCGTGCGGCAGGTGGCGAAGGAGATCACCGAGGCTCCCGATGCCGATCTCGGCCGCGGCGCCCGACAGCTTCGGTCCCGCTCCGCGCAGCTTCGTGATCGGCGCATCGAGCACCGAGGGCCGTGGCATTGTCTTCAGCGGCGCCGCCAGCAGCCGGTCCCGCTCGAGCGGCTCGCCGCTCCCGGGTGCACGCGGGACGTAGACCGCCGCGGGTTCGGGTCGGTGATCGAGCGCGGCCTCCATCCCGCACAGAGGCTAGGCGTAACGTTGGATGCACCAACTGGACGGAGAAAAGATGGGGACGCAGAGAGCCAAAGAAAACGTCTGGGACTACCCACGCCCCCCGCGCGTCGAGCCGCTCGACCGTCACGTCCGGGTCGTCCTCGGCGGCGAGACGATTGCCGAGAGCGACCGCGCGCTGCGAGTGCTGGAGACGGCCAGCCCTCCCACCATCTACATCCCTCGCGACGACGTCCGCGAGGAGGTTCTGATCGATGCGGGCGACGTCCGCACCCACTGCGAGTGGAAGGGGACCGCCTCGTACGTCCACGCCGAGGCCGGCGGCAAGCGTGCCAACAGGGTCGCCTGGTTCTACCCGGACCCGAAGCCGGGCTTCGAGCAGCTCCGGGACCACCTCGCCTTCTACGCGCGGCGCGTGGACGCCGCCTACCTCGACGACGAGCTGGTCACTCCGCAGCCCGGCGCCTATTACGGCGGCTGGATCACCGAGGAGATCGAGGGCCCGTTCAAGGGCGGGCCGGGCTCCGAGGGTTGGTAGCGAGGACGACTGAGAAACCGAGCTCAGCCGCCGGCTTTCTTCCGATCACTGTTGTCGCCGACCGAGCCGCCGCCTCCGTAGGCGCCCGGATTCCTGGCTTTCTCGGCATCGCTGGGAGCCGACGGCGCCTCCGCGCTCGTCGACGACCCGCCGCGCTTCGCCTTCGCACGATCGCTTCCCGATGACACTGCGCTCGAGTCGTCGGTCCTGGCGCCTGCGCTCGGACCAGCCGTGGCGCCGGTATTGTCGCCGCCGCCCGTCGGACGCACCGGGGCCGCGCCTGGCTGCGAAGCGTCGACCGCGGCATTCGGGGCCGTGACCGTGGGGACATCCACCGATGGTCCGGTGGAGCCTTCATCGGAGGAGCCGCCGCACCCGGCGACGGCGAGGACCACGGAAACCACCGCGAGTGCGGCCGCCGCGAGTTGTCCCGATCTGGATCTGTGCATTCGCGTCCTTTGCAGCTCACGCGAAAGGGGCGACCCCGCTTGGGCCGCCCCTCCCGATCAATCTCGAACGGAGATCAGTCGCCTACGGGCAGACCGCCATGATGCTGAAGTCCTGCCGGTCGTTTGCGTTGGCCGCATCATCGATGACGATCACGACGTCATTGCCACTGCTGTTGGTCGACTGGCGTGTCTCGAACGTGCCACCGCCCGAAAGCACCGACGAGGTGATCGCGCAGTTGGTCATGTTCCGCGGGAAATGAACCGTCGGCGCCCCCCCGAACGACTCGGCGGCACCGGTGACACCGGGCGAGCTCGCCTTGATCTGCGTCGTTGTTTGGGCGTCGCTGTAGTGCACGGACGCCCAGAGGACGTTGTCCGCGCTGCTCGCCGCAGCTGCGTGAGTCGCGTTCGTCGCGTTGTCCGCGCTCTTCGCGCTCGCGACCGCGAGCCCGGGTGCGCGCTGCGTGACGACGTTGTTGGCGATGTTCTTCGCCTTCTTCTTGTTGATGGCCCCGCCCGCGATCGCGGATCCACCGAGCGCCGCGATCAGGGCCACGATGGCGACAATCATCGCCGGCGACGGGCGTCGAATAACCCTCTTCATCCTTCCTCCTAGTTCTGCCGGACGAAACCCGGCCCGGCGAGTCGTCGAGGCTCTCCCAAGTGGTGTGCCCCAATTTCGATCACCGATCCTCTTCGAGCCATCGGACGTTGTCAACCCCGCTCGATTCCTGCGCGTGGACGGGGTCGATTTTTCGAACGAACGTCTAGACGGCGGCAGAGGCACCGCGGTGGCGTCTCCATGTCTCGGAGATCCACTCGAGTGCGGGGTGACCCCACATCGGCTCGAGAAACTCCCACTTCGGTGGGTCCGGCAGCTCGTACGGAAACTCCGGCGGCCAGACGAGCGGATAGAGCAGGGCCGCCGCGGTCAGGTCCGCGACGGTGAAGTGGTCCCCCACCAGGTGGTCGCGCCCCTCCCTTTCCGCCTCGATTCGGTCGAGTGCCTTGGCAATCGTGGTGCGGCTGTCGACAACCGCTCCCTCGTTGAAGTCGTAGCGCGAGCTCATGTAGCGCCAGACGAACGGGAAGGCGGCCCGGAGCCCGACGCGGCCCGCCCCGGCCGCGGCCCGCTGCTGGTCGGTGGTCATGAAGCGCAGGACGAACGGGAGATCCTGCCGCGCCTCCCAGAACCCGACGCGGCGCATGTCGTGTCCGGCGTGCTCGTCGAAGAACTCCTCGAGCTCCAGCGCCCGTCGCCGCTCCTCCGGATCGGCCGGGTAGAGCGGCGGATCGGGTTGGCGGGCTTCCAGCGCAGCGATGATCGCGGTCGAATCGACGATCCGCTTGCCGTCGAGGTCGATCGCCGGCAGGGTCCGATCACCTCTCGAGAGCCACAGGCCCCGGATGCCTCCGGGCATCACGGAACGACGGCGGTGCCGCATCCCCTTGAAGTCGAGCGCCCAGCGGGCCTTCTCGTTGTAGTTCGAGAAGCTGTATTGCCAGAGGACCGGCGGGTCGTCGCTCACATCACTGAGCGGCCAGCAGCCACCAGTAGTTCGGCTGCCCGCCGTCATGCAGCTCGACATCGATCCCGTCGGGGGCGAGCCCCTCGAGCTCGGCGAGCGCGATCGGTGCCCCCTCCCCACCGATCACCGTGAGGATCTCCGCGCCCTGGGCCAGGCGCGCCATCGTCTCGCTGAGGGTGGAGCCGGCGCCTCCCCAGGCGACGATCTCTTCCCCTACGAAGCCGACGGCGTCACCGGTCACGAACCGCCCCCTCGTGTCGTCTCGCGAGGCCGGCGCCACCGAGCCGGCGCGGATCCCGTCGAGCGCCGACCTGATCGTCTGCTCGTTCTGATCGAGCGCCGCGGCGGGGTTCAGCTCGACCAGGGCGGCGACCCCCGCCTGCTGCGAGTTGCACGGGAGGACGTGCGCCTGCTTGTCGGAGAGCTCGGCCGCGCGCTCGGCGGCCATCATCACGTTGGGGTTGTTGGGGAAGACCAGGACCTCCTCGGCGGGGACCTCGTGGATCGCGGCGAGCAGGTCGTTGATCGAGGGATTGAACGTCGGACCGCCGTCCACCACGAACGCCCCAAGCCCTTCGTAGAGCTCGCGCATGCCGCGGCCGGATACCACCGCGACGGCGGCGCAGCGGCCGGCCCGCAGCCGCGCCGTTCGCTCGGCGATCTGCTCGCGCATGTCCGCCACGTCGACCTGCGTGACCTCCCCCGCCCCCTCGAAGAGCGCCATCGTGGACTCCGGCTCGTCGGTGTGGACGTGGATCTTGAGGGTCGCCTCGTCTCCGACCACCAGGACCGAATCGCCCAGGTCCTCGAGCCGTGGGACGAACGACCGGCCCTCGAGACCGGCACCCTGAACGATGAAGTTCGTGCAGTAGCGATAGCGGCTGTCCTCGTGGTGCGGGCGGGTGTCGGTCGCCGGTTCGTGGTGCTGGAGCTTGGAGTCCGCCGCGGTGTCGCCGCGCAGTCCCGCGACGACTCCGGCGAGGATCACGACCAGGCCGTAGGCGCCAGCGTCGACGACGCCGGACTCGCGCAGGATCTCGAGCTGCTCGGGCGTGCGGGCCACCGCTGCCTCACCGTCCCGGACCGCGTCCTCGAGGAGCTCGGCGAGCAGCGCGTCCTGCTCCGCCGGGGTCGTATCGGGCGAGAGGCGGATCGCGTCCATATGGGCGAGGCGACGTGAGATCGAGTGGGCCATCTCGCGAAAGACGGTCAGCATCGTTCCCTCGGCCGGTTCCCTGACCGATTCGTAGGCGGCATCGGCGGCGCGCGCGAACGCCGCCGCCACCAGCATCGGGTCGACGAGCTCACCCGGGCGGCTGGCGAGCTCCTCGGCCGCGCCCCGGACGATCTGGCTGAGGATCACGCCGGAGTTGCCGCGCGCGCCCATCAGCGCCGCGCGGGCCAGGGCGTTGACCAGCTCGGTTCGCCCGATCTCGTCGACCATCTGGCCGTCGAGGCGGTCGAGCTCGTCGCTCACAGCGCGCAGCGTGAGCGCCATGTTGTCGCCGGTGTCGCCGTCAGCGACGGGGAAGACGTTGAGATCGTTGACCTCCTGGCGCCGCCCCTCGAGGTGGGTGGCGGCCGCGCTGACGACTCGCCGGAATCGCTCTATCGAGGGATCGGCCATGCGGGGACCCTCAAACCCTAGCCCGCGAGGCGATCGTCTGAAGGTTTGCTAAGCGGCCTTGGTGACCTTGTTGGACTTCAGGCAGCGCGCGCAGACGTAGACGCGCCGGATGCGGCCATTCTCCTCCTGGATGCGGACCTTCTGGAGGTTCGGGTTGAAGCGCCGCCGGGTCGCGACCATCGAGTGGCTACGCGAGTTGCCGAAGGCGGGGCGCTTGCCGCAGCTGTGACAGACACGGGCCATGGGACGCGTGATGGTAGCTAGACGGCGTCCTTGAGCAACGACATCCGCATCGCGACGATCGCCGCGCCCCGGCCCTGGTCGCGCTTGTCCCCGCCCGACCGCGCCAGCGCCTGGTCCATGTTCTCCGCGGTGATCACTCCGAATGCGCAGGGCACGCCCGTATCGAGCTGGACGCGCTGGGTCCCGGAGGCGACCTCCGTGCAGACGTGCTCGTAGTGGCTGGTCTCGCCCCGGATGACGACGCCGAGGCAGGCGATGCCGGCGAAGCGTCCTGATTCGGCACAGAGCTTTGCGGCGAACGGCAGCTCGAAGGCGCCGGGGACCTTGAAGGTGTGGATCGAGGCTGGACTGACGCCGCCGAGATCGAAACCCTCGGCCGCACCGTTCAGCAGCCGCTCGGCGATGTCCTCATAGAAGGTCGCGACGCAGACCGCGAACTCGCTCCTGGCGAGCGTCTCGCGCTCATCGTCGGTGAACTGCTCGTACGAGCTCTCGTCAGTCACCGGGCGGATAGTCCCCGGTCGCGCCCTCCCGGCGGTTCTCCTCGTCCTTGCGGTGCTCCTCGTAGAGCAGCTGCTCGTCGAGCGGCAGGCCCTGGTGGTGGAGTGCGTGCCCCATCCGCTCCCTCTTCGCCTTCAGGTAGGCCTCGTTGTGAGGGTTGGGAACCGACTGGATCGGCACCTGGTCGGTGACCGAGAGGCCATAGCCCTCGAGGCCGAGGATCTTCTTCGGGTTGTTGGTGAGGATCCGAATGCTGGACAGCCCGAGGTCGACCAGGATCTGCGCGCCGATGCCGTAATCGCGCAGGTCGGCCGGAAGGCCGAGCTTGAGGTTGGCGTCGACCGTGTCGAGGCCCTCCTCCTGGAGCTTGTAGGCGCGCAACTTGTTGAGCAGGCCGATGCCTCGTCCCTCCTGGGAGAGGTAGAGAAGCACGCCGCTGCCCTCCTGCTCGATGTTGGCGAGCGCCGCCTCTAGCTGCTCTCCACAGTCACAGCGCAGCGAGTGGAAGACGTCCCCGGTGAGGCACTCGGAGTGGACCCGCACCAGGACGTCCTCCTGGCCGGCGACCTCGCCCTTGACCATCGCGACGTGGTGCTTGTCGTCGATCAGGGAGCGGTAGCCGACCGCGGTGAACTCGCCGAACGCTGTGGGCAGCTTGGTGGAGACGATCCGCTCGACCAGCTTCTCGGTACGCCGGCGGTAGGCGATCAGGTCGGCGACGGTGATCATCTTGAGATCGTGCTTGGCGCAGTAGTCGACCAGGTCGGGCACCCGCGCCATCGTCCCGTCCTCGTTCATCACCTCGCAGATCACGCCCGCCGGGATCAGGCCCGCGAGCCGGGCCAGGTCGACGGCGGCCTCGGTCTGGCCGGTGCGCTCCAGGACGCCGCCGTCCTTGGCCTTCAGCGGGAAGACGTGCCCGGGCTGGACCAGGTCTCGCGGCTGTGAGTGAGGGTCGATCGCGACCTGGATCGTGCGCGCCCTGTCGGCCGCGGAGATCCCGGTGGTGACGCCCTCCCGGGCCTCGACCGAGACGGTGAAAGCGGTCTGGAACGGCGCCTCGTTCTTCGCCGCCATCAGGTTGAGCCCGAGCTCCTGGCAGCGCTCGTCGGTCAGCGCCAGGCAGATCAGGCCCCGCCCGTGCGTGGCCATGAAGTTGATCGCCTCCGGGGTCGCGAACTGGGCGGCCATGGTGAGATCGCCCTCGTTTTCGCGATTCTCGTCGTCGCAGACGACCACCATCCGCCCGCGCCGGATGTCCTCGATGGCCTCTTCGATGGTGGCGAACGGCGTCTCGGTCTTCGTGTCGGTGCGCTCGGTCTGCTCGGGGTGCTTGGCCATGAACGGCTACTCCTTGGTCGATAAGGGTGACAGGCCCGGATCGGTCTCAAGCTGCCGGCGGACGTAGCGGGCGAGCACGTCGCACTCGACGTTGACCCGGCTGCCGGGCTCGAGTGAGCCGAGCGTGGTCCGCTCCAGCGTCTCGGGGATCAGGGAGACCTCGACCGCGTCCTCGGCGAGAGCCGCAACGGTGAGGCTGACGCCCTCGATGGCGATCGAGCCGCGCTCGACGACATAGGGCAGCAGCTGCCGCGGCAGCTCGATCCGAACCCGCTTCGCGAACCCGTCCTCGCCGACCTCGGCGACCGTCCCGGTGCCGTCGACGTGCCCCTGAACGATGTGCCCGCCGAGCCGGTCCTCGGCACGCAGGGGAAGCTCGAGATTCACTCGGGAACCCGGCTCGAGCTCGCCGAGCGTCGTCAGGTCGAGCGTCTGATGCATCGCATCCGCCTCGAAGTTGCCCGTGGCGGCGGATGTCGCCGTCAGGCACGCCCCGTTGACGGCCACGGAGTCCCCCTCGCCGAGCTCGGAGGCGAGGTCGGCGCGAATGCGAAGGCGCGCTCCATCCCCCGAGGTCTGGACGGAATCCACCTCACCCAGCTCCTTGACGATCCCGGTGAACATCAGCAGATGCACGCCCTCTCGGCACGGCGCGCCCGGGGGCCCGCCCGATCGAGCGGATCAGGGACGCAGGGCGACGCCTTCGGTGGTGCCAAAGGCGAGCCCGAGGACGAAGAGCTGCGAAGCACCAGGCGCGGCATCCGGGCGTGTCGGGTCGGAGAGGTGTGCATCGTCACCATTCCCGCAGCCTGGCGCGGATCAGGATGTCCTCGCCGACGCCCTCGAAGCTCGTCGCGAGGGGTCGGGCACCCTCGGCGATCCGGGCCACTCCCTCGCCCTCGAGCACGGCACGCGCCTGCGCCGCACCCACCAGCACCGGGGCGATGAAGAGACGCATCTGGTCGATCTCGCCGGCGTCGAACAGGCCCCCGGCGAGGGTGGGCCCTCCCTCGACCAGCAGGTCCTGGATCTCGCGGCGCCCGAGCTCATCCAGGGCGGCCTCGAGCCGAGCTCGCGGCGTCCGCCCCGGCGCCACGATCACCTCTGCGCCGGCGCGCTCGAGAGCGTCGCGCTGGGCGGAGGGCGCCTCCGGCGCGCAGATCACGATCAGGGGGGCCTCGTCGATCGAGCTGACGAGCGCGGAGTCGACCGGCAGCCTGGCGTGGGAGTCGAAGACGACCCGGGCCGGCTGGCTCGTGGTCTCCTCGATCCGCGCCGTGAGCAGGGGATCGTCGGCGAGCGCGGTGCCGATGCCGACCGCGACGGCATCGCACTCGGCGCGCCAGCGGTGCACGAGCTCCCGGCTCTCGACGCTCGAGATCCAGCGGGAGTCACCCGTGGGAGAGGCCATGCGGCCGTCGAGCGACATCGCCGCCTTGTAGGTGACGAGCGGGCGGCCGGTGCGGGCACGCTTGCGGAAGGGCTGGTTGAGAAGCCGGGCGGCGGCGGCCTCGGGCCCGCCCGCCAGCTCGACGGTGACGCCACCGTCGCGCAGCATGCCCGGGCCGCGCCCGGAGGCCTTCTCCGTCGGGTCCTCGGAGGCGTAGACGACCCGCGAGATCCCGGTCTCGAGGATCGCCTCGGTGCAGGGCGGCTGACGGCCGGTGTGCGCGCAGGGCTCGAGGGTGACGTAGATCGTCGACCCGGCCGGCTCCTCGCCGCGCCTGCGGGCGTCCTCGATCGCCGCCCGCTCGGCGTGCAGGTCACCGAGTGCGGCATGAAAGCCCTCACCGATCACCTCTTCCTCGCGCACGAGGACGGCGCCGACCAGCGGGTTGGGGCTGACGCGCCCGCGACCTTCCTCGGCGAGCTCGAGCGCCCGGCGCAGGTGCGCTGCGTCCTGTTCGGTGCTGACCGTGACGATGCTCGCCTCCTTATAGGTCGAGCTCGACTGATTGACTGGTCAGTCAGCCAGTGATTGTACGGCAGTAAGGTGCGCCCCATGCCACGCGTGGGACGGGTGCGGGCGACTGACGAGGCGAAGCGATACGGGCGCCGCGCCAGTCTGCTCTCGGTCGGGGTCGGGATCACCGGCCTGATCACCTATCTGTACTTCGCGATCGCGTCGCATGAGCTCTCGAAGGAGCAGTACGGGCAGATCGCGGTGCTCTGGTCGGCGGTCTTCATCGTCGTCTCGGTCCTGCAGCGGCCCGTGGAGCAGTTGCTCTCGCGAACCGTTTCCGAGAACCTCGCTCACGGCGTCCCGATCCGCCACACCGTCAGGGTCGCGGCGACGATCCAGCTTTCGGTCGCAGTCGCCTTCGACATCGTCGCCCTGGCGCTGCGCACTCCCATCCAGGATCACCTGCTTCACGGCAACTCGACGCTCTACTGGATCGGCGTCGCCGCCGTGACCGCATACGGCGCCAGCTACTTCGCACGCGGCTTCCTCGCCGGCAGCCACCGGCTGACGATCTACGCGCTACAGATCATCAGTGAGTCGGTAGCCAGGACGGCATTCCCAACGGCTGTGGCCCTCGGAATCGCGTCCGGTCAGACGGCGGTCGCGCTCGGCATCGTCGCGGCTCCGACCCTCTCGCTGATCGTGGTCCCGTTCGCCTTCCTGCGCCGCTTCGCAGCGGAGGCTGAATCGGTCAAGGCGGGTGCCGCCGAGGGCTCCGAGGGAACTCCCGGCGAACGCCGGCCGGAGGCGTCCTCGGCGGCGGTCCCCACGGACGAATTCACCCTCGCCAGAGGAGGCCGATTCGCCGCGGGCGTGTTCCTGATCATGCTTTCGGAACAGACATTCCTCAACGCCGGTCCCCTGCTCGTCAACGCCACAGCCGGCGCCGCCGCAGCCGGCTACATCTTCAACGTGCTGATGATCGCCCGGGCGCCGCTGCAGCTCTTTCAGGCCGTCCAGACCAGCCTCCTTCCTCACCTCACCAGGCTCGGCTCCCAGGGCAACGAGAAGGACTTCCGGGCCTCGGTTCGGGTAACGATCCTCGCGGTCGCGGCGTTCGCGGGCCTCGTCGCCGTCGCCATGCTGATCGCGGGCCCCCAGCTGATGCAGATCGCGTTCGGCAAGAAGCACGACTATGCGCGGGGCGACCTGGTCGTCGTCAGCATCGGCATGGGCCTCTATCTCTCGGCGGCGACCCTGAACCAGGCGGCGCTCGCCAAGGGGCAGGTCCGCCGCGCCTCGATGTGCTGGATCGCCTGCGCAGTCGTGTTCATCGCCTGGACCCTGGTGCCGATCGTCGACAACGACTTCCACCGGGTCGAGATCGGCTACCTCGGCGCCGCCGCGCTGCTCTGCTCGCTGCTCTACTGGCTCTACCGGCAGCCGCTGGAGCCGCGCGAGATGCGCGTCAAGCCGGGCTCGACGGAGGAGATGGAGCTGCAGCTGGCCTCAGCCGACGAGGCCGGCTAGGCGGCGCCGGCGGCCTCGGCGATCGCGGTGTACGCGGCGGCCGGATCGTCCGCGCCGAAGACGGCGGAGCCCGCCACGAACAGACCCGCCCCAGCGTCCGCCACGCTGCCGGCGGTGCCCGGGTCGATGCCGCCGTCGACCTCGATGGTGCCGTCCCCCACCAGCGATGCGAGCCGCCTCACCTTGTCCGGCGAGTCCGCGATGAAGGACTGGCCTCCCCAGCCGGGGTTGACCGTCATGCAGAGGAAGACATCGGCGTCGTGGACCGACTCCCCAACAGCGCCCACCGGCGTGCCGGGATTGATCGCCAGGCCCGCGAGACAGCCGAGCTCGCGAATGGCGTTCAGGGTCCGGTTGATGTGAGGGGTCGCCTCGGCGTGGAAGGTGATCGAGTCGGCACCGGCCTTCGCGAACTCCTCGATGTGGTCCTCGGGCCGCTCGATCATCAGGTGGACGTCGATCCCGCCTCCGGCCTGGTGCACCTGCTCGGAGATCGAGCTCGCGACGAGCGGACCGATCGTGATCGGCGGAACGAAGTGGCCGTCCATCACGTCGACGTGGATGATCCGCGCGCCCGCCGCCATCACCTCCTCGATCTGGGAGCCGAGACGCGAGAAGTCGGCTGACAGGATCGAGGGGGCGACCCGCCTGCTCGCGTAGAGGTCGCGCCGCTCGGTCGAGGCCCTGTCGGTGGCGGCCTCCATGCGGCGCTCAGATGCTCCGCAGCATCGAGTGGCCGCAGTGCTGGCACTGCATGTCCTCGGTGCGGCTCATGCGGGCGATCGTCTGGTGCTCGCCGCAGTTCGGGCAAGCGGAGACCAGCTCGAAGCGGCGGAGGCAGTAGACGCAGACGAAGCGCCCCGGGAGCTGGGCCGGGCGCAGCCAGGGCTCACCACAGCCCGGACAATTGGGCCGGTTGAGCGCTCCCTCGGCCGCCTCCTCGGTCCCAGCCGAGTTTCCGAGACTGCTTTCGATCCGTTCGGCCACGTGACGAGGGTACCGAGCGCTCAGACCGCCTTCGTGGGCGGAGCGTGCCCGCGCAGGAAATCGGCCGCGCTCATCGGCTTCTTTCCGGGGGGCTGGACCACCTCGAGCATGAGGATCCCGTCGGATCCCACGAGCACAAGCTGCTCACCCTCTGCGCCGATCGTTCCGTGCTCGGAGGATCCGTCCCACGCGGAGGGGTAGCCGGCCTCCGCCGATCGCACTCCGAGCCTGCTCCCGTCCTCGAGCTCGAGGTAGGCGCCCACGTGGGGCGTCAGAGCCCTGACCCGGCGCTCGAGCTCCGCCACCGGCAGCGCGGGGTCCAGCCGGCGCTCATCGGGCGAGATCTTCTCGGCGTAGGTCGCGACGGAGTCGTCCTGCTCGGTGAAGTCGAGGCGCCCGGCCTCGAGCGCGTCCAACGCCCGGACGACCAGCTCCCCCGCCGTCCGCGCGAGCCGTTCCGAGAGGGATGCGTAGTCGTCATCACCCGACACACCCACCTCTTCGGTGAGCGCGATGGGCCCCGAATCGAGTCCTGCCGTCACCCGCATGATCGTGACCCCCGTTCTGTCGTCGCCGGCCAAGAGAACGCGCTCGATCGGCGCCGCTCCTCGCCAGCGCGGGATCAGCGAGGGATGCACGTTCAGCATCAGGAACTCGCTCAGCAGCGGCTCCTTGATCAGCTGGCCGAAGGCGCAGACCACGATCGCCTCGGGCTTGGCGGCGCGGATCGCGGCGAGCGACTCCAAGGAGTTCACGTCGGGCGTCTGGTGCAGCTCGAGCCCCAGTTCCCGTGCTGCCTCCGCGGCCGGCGGCGGGGTGAACTTCCGCCCTCTTCCGCGGCGGCTGTCGGGCGGGGTGACGACGAGCGCCGGGCGATGGGGGCTGTCGGCCAGGCGGCGAAGGACGGTCGCCGCGAACTCGGAGGTGCCGAGGTAGGCGGTCCTCACTCCTCCGCTGGACCGCTCGGCTCCTCGGCCTCCTCGTCCTGATCGGGCGCGTACGTGCCGCCCTCGCGGAGAGCACGCAGGGCGCCCTTGCGCTGGTCCTTCTCGGTGCGGTCCAGCATCAGGACGCCATCGAGGTGATCGACCTCGTGCTGGATCACCCGGGCCTCGAGGCCCGAGGCCTCCACCGTGAGCGGCTCGCCGTTGACGTCCAGGGCGCGGGCCCTGACATGGAGCGGCCGCTCCACGTCCACGACCACGCCGGGGATGCTGAGGCAGCCCTCCTCCGCCGTCACGGAGTCCTCGGAGCGCCACTCGATCTCCGGGTTGACCAGGACCGTCGGCTCGGCCTCGCCGCCGACCTGAAAGACGAGCATCCGCCGCAGGACGCCGAGCTGGGTGGCGGCCAGACCGACGCCGATCGCATCGCGCATCAGGCCGATCATCCGCCCCGCCTCCTCGGCGAGCCGAGCATCGAACTCGGTCACCGGTGAGGCCGCCGAGCGCAGCACCGGATCTCCGAACTTGACGACCTGCGAGAGCGCGGCGCTGCGGCGCTCGAGCGCCTCCTGGTCGAGGCCCTCCGGCTCCTCGGCCTCGCTCGCCAGCTCGTCGTCGTCGATCAGCTCGTCGTCGAGCGTCTCTGTGGCTTCGTCACTCACCAATCCGAGTCTAGTCGCGTCCGGCTGACGAACTTCGGCAATGAACGGGCGCAGCGTTTCGTGACATCTCGGGGCAGAGGGTGGCCGCATGCCAATTCCGCGTTGAGCCTCTGCGCTCCAGGACCCCCGCTGAGCGGGGGCGAAAGGACACGGAACGGCCTACTGCGGATCGACGTCCACCGAGATCGCGAGCTCGCGCAGCGCCCGGTCGCGAACGGCGGAGGCGACCGCGTCTCGAACCGCCCTGACGGTCTCATGGCGTCTCTCCGACTTGATCAGCAACCGGCGGCGGTGCTTGCCGCGAAGGCGGAAGAGCGGGGCCGGGCCGAGCAATTCATCGCCGGCCGAGATGCGCTCCTCGACCAGCTCGCGGACCGTCTCGGACGAGCTCTCGACCCGCGCCTCGTCGACGCCGGCCAGCCCGATCTCGACCAGATGGGAGAAGGGCGGATAACGCAGGGCGCGGCGGCGCTCGAGCTCCTCGGCGAGAAACCCAGCCGAGTCGTGACGGGCGGCGTGTCGGATGCTCGGCGCACGGGTTGCCAGCGCCTGGACCAGGACCCGGCCACCCGCTTCCCCGCGACCGCTGCGGCCGGCGAGCTGCGTGATCAGGGAGAAGGTCCGTTCCTCGGATCGAAAGTCGGGAAGGCGCAGCGCACCGTCGGCATCGAGGATCACGCTCAGGGTCACATCCGGAAAGTCGTGGCCCTTGGCCACCATCTGCGTGCCCACCAGCACGCCGGAGTCGGCGGCCTCGAACCGGCTCAGGACCTCGGCGTGCCCGCGGCTCGCCGCGCTGTCGGAGTCCAGGCGGAAGGTCTCGAGCGGAGCGAGCATCTCGGCGAGCTCTGCCTGGACCCGCTGCGTCCCGGAGCCCACCCGGGCGATCGTCACCGAGGAGCACTCCGGGCATGACTGCGGCTTCGGCTCGGCATGGCCGCAGTGATGGCAGCGCAGACCGCCGTCGCGGTGCAGGACCAGCGAGACGTCGCAGTGCGGGCACCCCCAGGCATGGCCGCAGGACCGGCAGGTCAGGTGGGTGGACCAACCGCGCCGGTTGATCAGCAGGATCGCCTTGCCACCCTCTCGGGCGACCCAGTCGAACGCCTCTCGGGTGGACGGATGAAGCGGCCCCGGAACGCCGCCGCGCATGTCGACGATCTCAACGGGCGGCAAGGGCCGGCCGTCGACCCGGTGCGGCAGCTCGAGCCGCTCGAGCTCGTGCCAGCTCTCGGGGCGCGGCGTCGCCGTCCCGCAGAGGAGCACCGCGCCGGCCTCGGCGGCGCGCCGCCTCGCCACCTCCCGCGCGTCGTAGCGGGGGTCGCTCTCCTGCTTGTAGGAGGAATCGTGCTCCTCGTCGACCACGATCAGGCCCAAATCCGCGACGGGAGCGAAGACGGCCGAGCGCGGGCCGACGCAGATCCGCGCCTCCCCGCTGAGCAGCCGCCGCCACTCGTCGTAGCGCGCCCCGGCGGGCATGCGCGAATGGAGCAGTGCGACCGAGTCGCCGAAGCGGCGGCGAAAGCGATCCATCGTCTGCGGGGTGAGGGCGATCTCCGGAACGAGCACGATCGCACCGCGCCCCCGCGCGAGCGCCTCACGCGCGGCCTCGAGGTAGACCTCCGTCTTCCCCGACCCGGTCACCCCGTGGAGCAGCAAGGAGCGCGGAGTCGCGCTCGCGTCCCGCCCGGGTATCGCCGCCACCACCGCGTCGAGGGCGCCCCTCTGGCCGGCGGTCAGCTCGATCCCCTCGCGGACCGCCCCCACTCCGGGTGCGTGATGACGACGCCGGCGCTCCACCTCGCGCGTGCGCACGAGACCGCGGGCCTCGAGCCGTCTCAGCGTCGCCCGGTCGGACCCGGCGCTCGCGGCGAGCTGGCGCGCGAGTCTGGGTCCGGCGGCGAGTGCACGAAGCACGGCGCGCTGGCGCAATCCGAGGCGCTCCCCGCCCGCGATCGCGTCGAGCCCGCCGTCGGTCGCCTCCACCTCGAGCTCGACCAGCGGCCGGACCCGGCGCGCCTCCGCCCCGGTCCCAATCCCCGGCGGCAGGACGAGGCCCAGGCCGCGGGCGGGTGTCGAGCAGTACTCCTCTCCCACCCAGCGGCCGAGAGCCACCAGCTCCGGCGGCACGCCTGCCTCGAGCGCCTCCAGCGGCTCGGCGAGACGCTCCTGCGGGAGATCGCTCCGATCGGCGAGGCCGACGACGACTCCCACGACGCGCCGGCGGCCGAACGGAACGACGAGCACCGAACCCACCTCGACCGCGCTCATCGCCTCGGGCAGGCGGTAGTCGAAAGGCCCGGAGACGTTCCGGGTCGTCAGCAGCGGCTCGACCTTCGCGATAGATCCCATAGAACGGGTTGCTCCGCAGCTTCGTTTCCGGGGCACCCTCGCATCCCAGCCTAAGCAGCCGTCCGGCGGCGCAGTAGGCTGCCGGCGTGGACCTGCAGTCAGGGGAGAAGGTGATCTATCAGGGGCATCCGTCCTGGAGGGCGATCCTCGGCTTCTACTTCAAGGGGCTCCTGGTCGGCGCGGCCGCGGGGGTGCTCGCCGCGCTGATCGACGGCAGCGCCGGCCTCGGGATCGTCACCTTCGTCGTGATCGCGGCGATCACGATCCTGGTCGGCTTCGTCAAGCGGGTCGCAACCGTTTACACGATCACCGATCGCCGGCTCAACATCAAACGCGGCATCATCGCCCGCAAGGTCCAGGAGACCCGGCTCCAGCGGGTCCAGAACGTCAACTACACCCAGGGCGTGGTCGAGCGTGTGCTGCAGGTCGGCAACGTCGACTTCGACACCGCCGGCACCGACGACTCGGACTTCACCTTCTACGGCGTTGCCCAGCCCGAGGAGGTCGTCCAGCACGTCGAGCGGGCGACGCCGATCCTCTCCGGCCTCCAGGGCGAGGCCGAACCCCAGGCCTAAGCGGGCGTCTGCGCCTTCTCCCCGAGCCCGGCGACCTGACGGAGCTGGTCGGCCCGATCGGTGCGCTCCCAGGTGAAGTCGGCGTCCTCGCGGCCGAAGTGGCCGTAGGCGGCGGTCTTCTGGAAGATCGGGCGGTGCAGGTCCAGATAGCGACGGAGGGCCGCCGGCCGCAGGTCGAACTCCTCCTGGATGATCCGGGCGATCTCGGCGTCGCCGACCTTGCCCGTCCCGAACGTCTGGACCATCACCGAGACCGGGTGCGCGACGCCGATCGCGTACGCGACCTGGACCTCGCAGCGATCCGCGAGCCCCGCTGCCACGACGTTCTTCGCCACATAGCGGGC
Source organism: Solirubrobacterales bacterium (assembly GCA_035456265.1). Lineage (GTDB taxonomy): Bacteria > Actinomycetota > Thermoleophilia > Solirubrobacterales > 70-9 > DASUPK01. Next base: position 23,715 of record DATIDP010000213.1, read on the forward strand.
GGCGTACGCGGCTGAGCGGTCGACCTTCGACGGGTCCTTGCCCGAGAAGGCGCCGCCGCCGTGGCGGGCGGCGCCGCCGTAGGTGTCGACGATGATCTTCCGGCCCGTCAGGCCGGCGTCCCCGACCGGTCCGCCGATGACGAACTTCCCGGTCGGGTTCACCATGAAGTTCTCCAGCAGCTCCTTCTCCGTGTAGAGCTCCTTGTACTCGGTGTGGAGGACCGGCTCGACGACGTGCTCCCAGAGGTCGTTGCGAATCAGCTGCTCCCCGGCGTCGTCGCGGTGCTGGGTGGAGATCAGGACCTTGGCGATCTCGGCAGGCCGGTCGTTCTCGTAGCGGACGGTCACCTGCGTCTTGCCATCCGGGCCGAGGTAGGGCACGACCCCGGCCTTGCGGACCTGGGCGAGCTGCCGGGCGAGCTGATGGGCGATCTGGATCGGCATCGGCATCAGCGCCTTGGTCTCGCGGGTGGCGTAGCCGAACATCATTCCCTGGTCGCCCGCGCCAGCGGCGTCGAACTCGTCCGATGACTCGCCCTCGCGCTGCTCATAACCCTTGTCGACGCCCTGGGCGATGTCCGCCGACTGCTCGTCGATCGCGGTCAGCACGGCGCAGGCCTCATGGTCGAACCCGTAGCGCGGGTCGTCGTAGCCGATCTTGCGAATCGTCTCGCGCGCGATCTTCGGGATGTCGACGTAGGTGTCGGTCGTGATCTCGCCGGAGACCACCACGAGGCCGGTGTTGACCAGCGTCTCGCAGGCCACCCTGCCCTCGGGGTCCTCGGCCATGATCGCGTCGAGGACGCCGTCCGAGATCTGGTCGCAGATCTTGTCGGGGTGACCCTCGGTGACCGACTCGGATGTGAACAGGTACTCGTTCTCTGAAAGCTTCTGCATTGTTTCCTCAGTCGTGGATGGCCAGGAAGAGCTCGGTTCGAAGCTCGTCTTCGCTCCCTCTCACAGCGAGGCCGAGTGAGCCGATGCGCGAGATGTCTTCGCTGAGCGAGGCATACAGTGGATTCTCCGCCAGGCCGGCGCGCTGTGCCAACCCTAGGACCTCATCGAGGTTGAGGAAGACTAGCGCCGAGACCTTGTCCGGGAGGCGGTCCGTCGCGTCCTTGAAAGCGCTCGTGCCGGCCAGGGTGTCGCCGCTCGAGCGCACCTGGGAGATGCCCTGCGGCTGTGTGGAGACGACCAGCTTGCCGTCGAAGATGGCGTAGGAGAGGTCAACCGTCGGCGACACCTGCACGGAGTGCACCGGCACCCCGTCGATGTCCGTGGTGCGGAAGCTCGCCACCTGCGCACCACCGGCGCTCAGCGAGCGCAGCAGCGGTCCCTGCAGCGAGGCCAGGGCGACACCGGCCTTCTGCTCGTCGACGCCGTCGACGATCAGGCTCGCGTAGGGGGCCGCGGCGGTCGGCTCGGCGACGAGCGCGGCCTGCCCGCCGAGCGCCGGCAGGAGGTCCTTGAGGGGATCGACGCCCGCCTGCTTCTGCAGGTTCTGCGCCAGCGCCCTGAGCGAGCCGGCCAGTCCCTGCGCGCCGCCGCCCGCCGTCTCGAGGGCCTTGTTGATCGCCGGTCCGAGCTCACCGACCCCGATGTAGCCGAGCGCGCGCGGTCCCGCCTCGTCCGCGAGCCCCGGCTCGAACTCCGGGAGGCTGGCGAACACCGTCGGGCTGCGCTGCTCGAGCCCCGGGTCCAGGTCGCTGACGAGATTGACCTGAACGCCGTCGTCGCGCGCCCGAGCCCCGGCGGCCATGCCGCTGGTGGCCCCGTAGTCGACGAAGGTGTCGAGCTGGGACGCGCCGGTCGCCGTCGGCGGGAGGAATCGCTGGACGCCGACGCGGGAGAGGTAGACCTCGGCGAAGCGCACGTCCGGCAGCTTCTCGCGGGCGTTGTCCTGATCCGACCCCTCGAGCCTGGGGAGCTGTCCCGCCTTCGCCGCCAGTGCGCCGCGGACCGCCGCCACGTTGCCGAAGAGCAGCTGGTCCCCCGAGCGCGCCGTGGCGACGCCGTTCGAGTACAGCGTCATTGACGCATCGCCGACCTTGGACTGCTTGGACGGCCCCCCGGGTGAGAGGCTCGCCGCGAACTGCTCGGCCTTCATCGTGTCGCCCACCCCCGCGATGTAGGCCTCGGGAGCGGTGCCCTTCGGCCCCGGCACAGCGAGCAGGGCGAGATCGTCCTTGACCCAGGGCAGCACCTCCCGGGCGAGGTCCACGGCTCTCCCCGCCGGTCCGGTCAGCGCCTTCGTGTCGCTCTGCAGCAGGGCCGTGAAGTTGGGCAGCTTCCTCGCCAGGTCCCGCTCGAGATCCCACTGATGGCTGTCGCTGTTGACCGTCATGTGCACGTAGAGGGCGGCGTTGCGGGGGACGTAGGCGATCGTGTCGTTCGAGGGCGCGCACTCCTTCGCGACCGAGACCCCGCAGGGCACGCCCGGCACCGGGAGGAACTTGATGACGAGATAGAGCACGACGATCCCGGCGACCGCCCCGACCTGGATCTTGGTTCCCCGCGAGCGCCTCGACCACCACTCCCCCGCGGAGCGGGCGCCGGCGGCAGTGGCCGCTCCTCCCCGCCTCAGCCCGCGCCGGGCGATCTGCCCCTTCTCGCGCAGCCAGTACCCCATCGCCCGGAACCTCGTCCTCGCCCTGAAGCCCAGCTCGCTGGAGCGCTTGGGCTTCTCATCCTCCTCGGGAGGGTCGAGGGAGAAGAGGGGCTTGGGCGGCGCGGGTGCGGGACCCTGCGGGGCCGGTGGGCTCTCGGAGGTCGGGGGGCTTTCCCGGGTCGATGGGGGGCTGCCTGCCGGACTCAGGCTGCGGCGCAACCGGGTGAGCCGGGACTCCTTCGCGTCCTTGCTGTTGTCGCCGGTTTCGTTCGAGGCATCCCCGCCCTCGGGCCCACCGGCTTCGGGCGTACTCACGAGGCGCCCTTATACCCGGCCCGCGCGCTCCGCGCTCCGGTTGCGACGCCCCTTGCGGGGGACGTAGTCGATCACCAGCGGGACGCCCTGCAACCCATAGGCATCGCGGAGGCGGTTCTCCAGATGAAAGGCCCAGTCCCGGTTGATCAGCCGGCGGTCGTTCACCTGGAGCGCGAAGCGGGGCGGGCGCCGCCCCACCTGCGCCGCGTAGTAGATGCGCAAGCGCCTGCCGTGCCGCTGGGGCGGCGGGCGATCGGCCATGACACCCGAGACGAACCGGTTGAGCTCGGGCGTCGGGATCCGCTCGGCCGCGCGGTGCGCGAGCTCGATCGCCTCACGAAGCACGCCGCCCACGTTCCGGCCGCTGAGCGCCGAGCAGGTGAGGACCGGCGGCCGCAGGCGAAGCTTCCTGTTCGCGCGGGCGCGCGCATCGTCGATGTCACCAGCACGAAACGGGTTCCCCTCCGACCTCTTACGGGTCGCTCCCTCCGGGAGCGCCCTCCCATCATCGGGGACCGCTCGCACCAGGTCCCACTTGTTCATGGCGAGGACGGTCGCGCACCCGGAGCGCATCGCGAGCTCGGCGACCCTCAGGTCCTCGGCGGTCAGGCCCTCGCTCGCATCGCAGACGACGATCGCCGCATCGGCGCGCTCCGCGGCGCGCTCGGAGCGGAGCTGCGCGTAGTAGCCCACCGTCCCCCCGACCTTGCCCCGGCGCCTCAAACCCGCGGTGTCGACCAAGACGATCCGCTCCCCGTCGACCTCGGCCTCGGTGTCGACGGGATCGCGCGTGGTCCCGGCGCGCTCGCTGACGATCACCCGTTCGGAGCCGAGCATCGCGTTGAGGAGCGATGACTTGCCGACGTTGGGCCGCCCGAGGATCGCGATCCGGGGCGACTCCTCCTCATCGCTCGCCACCTCGTCCGCGAGATGCCGCCGAAGCTCCTCGACGAGGCGGTCGAGCAGGTCTCCCGTGCGGAGTCCATGCGTGGCCGAGACCGGGACCGGCTCGCCGAGCCCGAGCGCGTTGAGCTCGGCCGCCTGCGCCTCGTCCTCCGGCCGGTCGACCTTGTTCGCCGCCACGATCACCGGACGGCCCGAGCGGCGCAGCAGGTCGGCGAGCTCGGCGTCCCCCGGCCCGAGACCGCTCCGAGCGTCGACGACGAGCAGGATCACCTCCGCGTCCTCGATCGCGGCCCTCGCCTGCGCCTGCACGGCCCGCGCCAGCTCGCCCGAGTCCGCCAGGTCGACGCCTCCGGTGTCGATCAGGTCGAAGGTCAGGCCGTTCCACTCGCACTCCAGGGCGCGCCGATCGCGGGTGACGCCCGGCTCAGCGTCGGTGACGGCCTCGCGGCCGCCCGCCAGGCGGTTGGCCAGCGTGCTCTTGCCCGCGTTCGGAAAGCCGACCACCGCAACGGCGGGTCGGAGCCGCAGGACACGGGCGGGAGCGCCGGATCCGCCGCCGGACGCGTTCATCACGAGATCCCTCGCTCTCGCGCCAATTCCGCGATCCGCTCCACCACCTCGCCGGGACTCAGGTCCGTCGTGTCCACCTCGACGGAGTCGTCGGCGGCTCGAAGGGCACCGTGCTCGCGGCTGCGATCCCGGCGATCGCGGCTGTCGATTGCCTCCCTGACCTCGGCGACGGGTGCGCCGGTCTCAGCGGCGCGGCGCCGGGCGCGCTCCTGCTCGCTCGCCGTGAGAAAGACCTTGAGCGGGGAGTCGGGGCTGACCACGGTCCCGATGTCGCGGCCCTCGGCCACGTAGTTGCCGGACGCGATCAGCTCCCGCTGCCGCTTCACCATCGCCTGCCTCACCTGCGGGTGCACGGACACCCGCGAGGCGGCGGTAGTCACCTCGGGAGACCGGATCCTGCCCTCCACCGGCCTGCCGTCGAGGCGGATGGTGTCGCCGTCGAAGTCGATATCGAGGTCCCAGGCGAGCTCGCCCAGTCGATCGCCATCGTCCGGGTCGATCTCGCGCTCGAGGGCGGCCAGCGCGACGGCGCGGTACATCGCCCCGGAGTCCAGGTAGGTGAAGCCCAGCGCTCTCGCGACCCCCCGGGCCACGGTTGACTTGCCGGCCCCTGCGGGACCGTCGATCGCAATCACCATCGCACCCTCATTAAACGGGTCGCGCCTCAGCTCCGCTTATGGCGCGTCCTCGCGTCACGGTTTCGTCATCTGAGCGGCGGATATAGAGTGCCGCGTGCCGATGGAGAGCTGGAACCTGAACGAGATCGAGGTGCAGCCGCGCCAGCCCGAGGTGCTGGATTCCGAGTCGGAGGGCCGGGCGATCCTGATCAACCTCCCCAAGGGGGAGCAGCTCCAGGAGCACCAGGTGCACGAGCGAGCCTGGGTGCTGGTCATCGACGGCAACGTCGAGATCAACACGCCGGACGGGAAGTGGGCGGCGGGCGGCGCCGGGCTGCTGGCGATCTTCGATCCCGCCGAGCGCCACGAGGTGCAGGCCGTCGAGGACTCGCGCATCCTGCTCGTCCTCTCCCCCTGGCCCGGGGACGGCCACCCCTCCCAGCCCGAGGAAGTCCGCGAGCGCGCGGCCGGCGAGTAGCCGGACTCAGTCGAGCAGTGAGCGGAGGTCCCGCTCGAAACCGGGGTAGCTGACCTCGACCGAATCGAATCCCCCTACCTCAACGCCCTCGCGAGAGGCAAGGCCGGCAACCGCTCCCACCATCGCCAGCCGGTGATCGCCGCGAGCGTCGAGACTGCCGCCGCGGAGCCCGCCTGTGCCGCGGACGGCGAATCCATCCGGCCGTCCCTCGATGTCGGCGCCCACCCCCGCCAGGCCGTCGACGATGCCCGCGATTCGATCCGACTCCTTCGCCCGTAGCTCGGCGGCGCCGCTGACCACGGTCTCGCCCTCGGCGAAGCAGCCGAGCAGGCCGACGAGCGGGAGCTCGTCGATCGCCGAGGGGACGTCCTCGGCAGTGACCTCGGTCCCTCGGAGCGTGGCCGACCGCACGTTGAGCCTCGCGATCGGCTCAGGGCCCGGCTCTCGGATCTCCTCGACGGAGACCGCCGCCATCTCACGGGTCGCGCCTCGCTCCCCTGCGGCGCGCCCTCGCACATCATGCGCGCCGCCCATCTCGACTCCCATGCGCGAGAGGATCGAGAGGAGTCCGATCCGCGCGCGGTTGATGCCGACCTCGCGCAGGCTCACCTCGCTGCCCGGCACGATCAGCGCGGCGACCAGGAAGAACGCGGCGGAGGAGAAGTCGCCGGGCACCGGCACGTCGCCGGCCTCGAGCCGCTCGGTCGGAGAGACCGTGATCGTGCCGCGGTCCCGCCGGATCTCGGCGCCGGCCGACGCGAGAAGCCGCTCGGTGTGGTCGCGCGTCCAGAAGGGCTCGCGGACCGTCGTGGCTCCCTCGGCGAGCAGGCCGGCGAGCAGCAGGCAGGACTTCACCTGGGCGCTGGCGACGGGCATCTCGTAGTCGATTCCCCGGAGCTGCGCCCCACGGACGCGAAGCGGCGGCAGCCGACCCTCGCGCGCCTCCACGTCGGCGCCCATCCGGGCCAGCGGCTCGGCGATGCGATCGACCGGGCGGCGCCGAATCGACTCGTCACCGTCGAGCGTCCACTCACCGCGGGACTGCCCGGCAAGCCATCCCGGCATCAGGCGCAACAGGGTTCCGGCGTTCCCGACGTCGATCTCAGCCGGCCGCGGGCCGCCCAGCCCGATGCCCTCGACCTCGACGAAGAGCCCGCCGTGATCATCCGCCTCGCCCTCTCTCACCTCGGCTCCGACCGCGGAGACGGCGCGGAGTGTCGCTCGAGTGTCCGCGGAGTCGAGGTAGCCGGTGATACGCGTCGGGCCCTCGGCCATCGCGCCGATCAGGGCGGCGCGGTGGGAGACCGATTTGTCCGGGGGTGGATTGAGCTCCCCGTGGAGCGGGCCGGCTGGATCGAACCTCATTGGGTTCGCGACACGTCGTGTCCGAGGTCGCGCACCAGTTTCTCCGCCCGCTCGGCCTGATCGTCGCCCGCGACGTAGAGCGAGATCGCGCCGGAGGTCATGTCGGCTGCCGGATAGAGGGCCATGTCCTCGATGTTGACGCCTGCGCGCCCGAGCTCGAGCGCGAGCTCGGCGACGATGCCGGGACGGTTGGGCACCAGAACCCGCAGCTCGTACAACGGGCCACCCGCGATCTCGGTCTCGATCAGCTCGCGGCGGCGGCGCCCCGCCTGCTCGTGCCAGGCCGCCACCGCATCGCGGTCCCCTGACCGGAGCAGCTCCGCCGTGTCGCTGAGACGCGCGACCACGCCGTCGATCTCGGCGGCGACCGCCTCGCGATTCCCCGCGAAGATGTCGCCCCAGATCGCCGGGTTCGCCCCCGCCACGCGCGTCGCGTCGCGGAAGCTCGGCCCGACCTCGGGCAGGTGCTCGGCCTCCTCGCTGAGGGCCGTCGCCGCCTGGCCGACGAGCACGTTTGCCAGCACGTGTGGAAGGTGGCTGATCGTGGCCATCAGACGGTCGTGCGTCTCGGCCTCGATCGCCTGTGGCCTCGCGCCTATCGCCGAGATCGCTCGCTGCAGCCGGTCGTAGAGCAGGCCGCCCGTCCTCGGCGTCGGGGTGAGGTACCAGCGGGCGCCCTCGAAGAGGTCCGCGCGCGCGTTCTCAACGCCTGCGGTCTCCGCCCCCGCCAGCGGATGCCCGCCGATGAAGCGGCTCTCGGAACCCAGCGCCGCGATCACGTCACGCTTCACCGAGCCGACGTCCGTGACAGCGCTGTCCTGACGCGCGGCGTCCAGAGCCTCGGCCGCCAGCCCGGGGAGGGAAGCGACCGGAGCGGCGCAGAAGACCAGCTCGGCTCCCTCGACGGCCGCGGCGATGCTCTCGGCCGCGGAGTCGAGCGCCTCGAGCTCCACGGCGCGGCCCAGCAGCTCGCGGTTCGGGTCGAACCCCGTTACCTCCGCGTCGAGCCTGCGGCGCGCGGCCAGGCCGATCGAGCCTCCGATCAGGCCGACGCCGAGGACGGCGATTCGCATCTGGCTAGTTCAGCTCAGCCGGCCTCGCGCCGCTTCCGCACCGCCGAGGCGAGCCGGTCGAGGGTCAGCACCGTGTTGTCCCAATCCATGCAGGAATCGGTGATCGATTGGCCGTAGACGAGCGGCTGATCGGACTCGAGGTCCTGACGCCCCGCCACCAGGAACGACTCCATCATCACGCCGACGATTGCCCCGTTGCCGCTCGCGATCTGGTTCGCGATCTCGCTGACGACGTCGGGCTGTCGCTCGTGGTCCTTGCCGCTGTTGTCGTGAGACGCGTCGATCACGACGCGCTCCGCCAGTCCCGCCGCGCGAAGTTGCGCGAGCGCCCCCTCCACCGCGCCCGCGTCGTAGTTCGGAGCGCCGCGGCCCCCGCGGAGGATCACGTGGCAGTCCACGTTGCCCTCCGTGTACAGGATCGCCGGCGTGCCGCTGACGTCGACGCCGGCAAAGGCGTGCGGAGCGGCCGCCGCCCGGACCGCATCGACGGCGAGCTGAACGCTCCCCGCCGTCCCGTTCTTGAATCCGACGGGCATCGAGAGGCCGGATGCGAGCTGGCGGTGAATCTGGCTCTCGGTCGTCCGAGCGCCGATCGCTCCCCACGAGACGACGTCGGAGATGTACTGCGGGGTGATCGGATCGAGGAACTCGCACCCGATCGGCAGGCCGAGGTCGGTCACCTCGAGCAGCAGCCGGCGGGCGGTGTGCAGCCCGAAGTTCACGTCCCGCGAGCCGTCGAGATGCGGATCGTTGATCAGCCCCTTCCAGCCGGTGGTCGTGCGGGGCTTCTCGAAGTAGACGCGCATCGCGACGCAGAGGTCCTCCCGCAGGTCCGCGGCGCGCTCGGCGAGGCGTCCGGCGTACTCGGTCGCGGCCTCGGGGTCGTGAACGCTGCACGGCCCGACCACGACTAGCAGGCGATCATCCGAACGGTCCAGGGTCGACTTCACCTCCGCGCGGTGTCGGAGCACCGCGTCCTCCCGCTCCGTCCCCAGCGGCAGATCCTCCAGGATCTCCGCGGGCGAGACCAGCTCTACGACCCGCTCGATGCGCTGGTCTCTGACGCGGTCCGCGTCCTGTCTCGGTATCTCCTTCATCTCGAAATTCATCCTGCTTTCCCCTTCTTTCTACTGGTCTGGCGAGGCTCCTGGGCTTCGGTGGAGGGCGGTCACGTTCGTGCACCAGCGCTGATGCGGGCGCCCGGCGGAGGGTGAATCTGCGTCAGCGGCTAACGGCAGCCGCGGGCCGGACGCCTAGGTAAATCGCCAGAAGTAAAAGTAGGCACGCGTAGGAGCCGCGATGCGGCTCGTGGGATCTGCGATCTGCGTGCCGTGCTGCATGCCCACCGAATTGAAGCAGACCGCGGGAGCGCTGTCGAAGGGATTCACCCAGCGATAGAGCGCATCGCGTCGAGAAAGCGCTGGTTCTCGGCACGGGTGCCGTAGGTCACGCGAATGTGGCCCGGCCCGCCCAGCGGCGTGCCCGGGCGAACGGCGACGCCCGCTTTGGCGAGTGAATCGACCACATCCCCCTCGTCCAGGTCGCCCAGATCGACCCAGCAGAAATTCGCCTGCGACTCGGCGGTATCGAACCCCATCCGGCGGAGCCCCTCCTCAACGAAGACCCGCTCGATCACGTTCTTCTCGACGCGATCGGCCACGTCGTCCTGATGACGGATCGCCTCCGTCGCGGCCTCCTGCGCCAGCGCGTTCACGCTGAAGGGCTGGCGGACTGCATCCACGGCGGCCCGGAACTGCGGCGAGCAGAGCGCGTAGCCCACCCGCAGGCCCGCGAGCCCGTGGATCTTGCTGAAGGTGCGGAGCAGGACGACGTTCGGGTGCCTATCGAGGAGGTCGAGCGTCATGTCGGGGTCGTCGTCGGTCTGGTACTCGATGTAGGCCTCGTCGAGGATGATCGTCGTGCGGTCCGGGACGCTGTCGACGAAGGCGCCGATCCGATCGACCGGCAGGTGGGTCCCCGTCGGGTTGTTCGGGTTGCAGACGATCAGCAGCTGCGTGGCTGCGGTCACCTCCTCCAGCATCCCGTCGAGGTCGTGCACGTAGTCCTCGGTGAGCCCTACCCGGATCTCCCTCGCCCCGCAGAGCGGCGCCAGGTACGGGTAGATCGAGAAGGAGGGCCAGGCGAAGAGGATCTCGTCGCCCGGCTCGCAGAGGGCGAGGGCGGCGGCGAGCAGGATCTCGCAGGAGCCGTTGGAGACGGCGATGCGCCCCGGCTCCGTCTCGTGGTGGTCCGCGATGGCGCGCCGCAGCGCACGGGCCTCCGGGTCGGGATAGCGGTTGATGCCCGACGCCGCACGGGAGATCGCTTCGATCACCGCGGGGTGAGGCGGGGACGGCGACTCGTTCGAGGCGAGTTTGATCGCGTCTGGCGTCTCCGCGCGCGCCTCGGCGTCGTCGAGCGACGTCCCCGGTTCGTAGTGCGGAATCCGCCTCAGCTTCTCGGCGAAGGTGACCGTCATGAGAACGGCATTGTGACGACCCTCAGGGCAGCCGGCGGCGCATGCGAATGGCCGGTGCCTCGGCGATCGGGTGGACCTGCTCGGCGCCGTCGCGACGCCAGCCATGCCGCTCGTAGAAGGCCTGCGCCGGCGCGTTCTTCGTCAGCGTCCACAGCGACATCGAGGTGCTCCCGCTGCCGGCGGCTCGCGCTTGGGCCGCTCCGAGCAGTGCGCTGCCGATGCCCGTTCGCCAGCTCGCGGGATGGACGTAGATCGCGACCAGCTCGGCGAATTCCGGCCCGAGATCGTCGTCGCGCGGCGGCGAGACGACGAAGCAGGATCCGGCGATCTCGCTGCCCTCGATGGCGACCAGGCTGAAGCTGCCCTCCGAGAGCCGCTCGAGATTGCCGCGGATCGTCCGGGCCCACTCCCCCGCGTCGATCGCCGCCAGCCGCTCGTCGTCGATCATTCCGACGTAGGCGGCTCGCCACCCCGCGGCGTTGATCTCGGCGATCCGCTCGGCGTCGCTGGGTTTGGCGTCCCTGATCTTCGGCCCGGCGGCCAAGGCCTATTCGACGGTCGCGCTTCCTGTCGGTCGCCGCAGCCTGATCGCCACCGCCTGCGACCGCGGATGGACCTTCTCGTTGCCATCAGCCCTCCACCCGTGTCGCTCGTAGAAGGCGATCGCCGGCCCATTCTCCTTGAAGGTCCAGAGGAAGACCTCGTCATACGGCAACTGGGAGAGGCGGTCCATCGCGGCGCGCATCAGGGCGGCCCCGGCGCCCTGACCCCACCGGTCGGGGTCGACGTAGATGGCCACCAGCTCCGCGACGTTCCGCCCGAGCTCCCGCTCGCGCGAGGGCGCGGCGACGAAGCAGTAGCCGGCGAACTCACCGTCGATCTCCGCGACGTAGCTGAAGGCGTCCTCCACCGGGCGGCGCAGCCCCACGTGGACCTCGTGGCGCCAGCGGGGGATCGGCAGATCGGCGAGGCGGTCGAGCGCGACGATGTCGCGGTAGGCGGTCCGCCATCCCGCCGCGGTGACGGCGACGATGGCCTCCGTGTCGTCCGGCCTCGCATCGCGGACCCGGACCGGCCCGCCCTCCACTACTGAGCCGCCTTCAGGTCCGATCGCAGCTCCTGGGCCTCGCCGAGATAGGCGTGGGCCGGCTTGTGGTCGCTGGGGGCGTAGTAGTGGACCAGGGTGCGGATCACCGAAACCATCGCCCCCGGCACGTCGACCTCCTGCGCGCAGAGCAGCGGGACCCGGTCCAGGCCCAGATTGCGCGCCGCAACGGCGGGGAACTCGGCGTTGAGATCGTGGGTCGAGGTGAAGATGCAGCTCACCATCCGCTCCGGGACCAGATCGTTCCGGGAGATCAGCTCGCGCATCAGCGCCTCGGTGGCCTCCACGATCGCCCCGGGGTCGTTGCGCGGGGCCTTGGTGGCTCCGCGCACCGCCCAAAGTCTCAATTCGACGCCGGCCGCTCCGCCTCGCGTCCGCTGCCCTCTATCGACACTCATGGCGCGGAATCTTCCCAGAGCGCGTCGATCTCCCTGCGATCGAGTCGCCGCGCCTCGCCGCGGCGGAGATCCCCGAGGTCGAGCGGCCCGATCCGGGTCCGCCTCAGGTCCTCCACCTCGTTCCCGATCGCCTCGGCCATCCGGCGCAACTGTCGCTTGCGCCCTTCCCGGATGGTGATCTCAAGCTTCCGTTCGCCGAGGCGCTCGACCTCCGCCGGCGCCGTCGGGCCGTCGTCCAGCCGGAGCCCGTTCCGCAGGCGGTCGAGATCCGACTCGGCGGGCGGGCGGGCGAGCTCGACGAGGTAGGTCTTCCGAACCCCGTAGCGCGGGTGCGTGAGCCGATTGGCGAGCTCACCGTCGTTGGTCAGCAGGATCAATCCGGTTGAGTCGGCATCGAGTCGTCCCACCGGGTAGAGGCGCCGCGAGGACTCGACGAGTTGGGTGACGGCACGGCGCCTGCCCGGTTCACGGGCGGTGGAGACGACCCCCTTCGGCTTGTTGACGGCCCAGACCTCGCGTGGCTCCGGGCCGACCGGGCTGCCGTTCACCTCGACCTGGGAGCCCTCGTCGACATCGCGCGCCGGGTCGGTCACCACCTCGCCGGCCACCGTGACCTCTCCGTCGGCGATCAGCCGCTCGGCCGCGCGGCGGGATCCCACTCCCGCGTGAGCGAGGTACTTGGCGAGGCGCATCCCACGATTGAAGCCGAGCGGACGGAGGGGCCGCCGTCCGGCGGCCCCTCCGTCGCCGGAGCTAGGCGGTTGCCGGTGCTGCGTCCTCCCTCAGGGCCAGCCTGATCCCGAGGATGCTCAGCACCAGGAAGTACAGCGGCCCGATGAAGAAGAAGACGAAGAACACCGGGGTGAAGAAAAGGACGCCGAGGACGACGCTCACCCACCCGAACCACCTGGGAAAGGCACCGTGGCGCACCACGGAGATGCCGGTGGCGAGCACCAGCGTTCCAAGCCCCACGGGAAAGAAGAAGAACATGTCGTAGTCGATCCCGTTGATCGCCTGGAGGGCGACCGGATTGATGTCGTCGGCGAGGTCCGGCAGGGCGAGGTGAATGGATCCACTCACCGCCGCGCCGGCCGCGAACGCGACGGCGCCTCCGAAGGCGACGGCCGAGAGGATTCCGCCCGGACCCTCAGCGTCCCTCAGGACCCTGCGCAGCCAGCCTCCGAAGAACAGCATGATCATCGAGGCGTAGACGACCAGGATCGCACCGATGGTCTCCCTGGTGCTGTGGTCCTTGTAGTGCTGGACGACCTCCTGGGCCGTTTTCTTGGTCGCGTCCTGGCCCTGGCCGAGCAGGATCGTGATCAGGACGACCAGGACCACGAAGATGATCCCGGTGAACGGCGGGAACCACTTGCTGATCCTTCCCATGAGCCTCTCCTCGCCCCCCCAATTCGCATTCCCCACTCCCTGAATCGGCGGCAGTCTCTCACCAAGGGAAGACGAAACGCAACGCGAAAATTCGTCCGGGTGCGAGGTTGAAGCGGGTCAGCAGGAGCCGAGCTTGGCGAGGTCCCCGCGGTAGACCTGCATGTCCGCGTGATTCCAGTCACCGTGCGTCTGACCCTTGAAGCGCGGGTCGAGCTCCTTGTAGAAGGGCGAGGAGAGGCTCTCGTTGTGACCGATCACGTTGTCGATCGAGATGCCGAACCGGCAGCGGAGCCACTGGACGAAGTGCAGCGAGCCGTTCAGCTGCGCGGGCCGGTCGAGGATGTCCTGGTCCGAGAAGCCGACGTGCTCGATCCCGATCGCCGTCCAGTTGAGGCCGACCGTGTGACGGCAGCGGATCGTGGGCGGGACGAACTTGTAGACGGCGCCCGAGGCGGCGACGGCGTAGTGCGAGCAGACGTTGGGAAGCTCGTGGAACTCGACGTCGGGCCGGTCGGTGCGGAAGGTGTTGTAGATCGACGAGATGCTTCCCGCCTCGGCGAAGTGGATGACGATGACCTTGGGATCGTTGAGGCGCCACTTGTACTGGCCGTAGTGGCGCTTGGAGTACCCGGCCATCTCCCGCTTGCGCTTCTTCGGGTACGGGATCAGCTTCTTGTGGATCGGCGGCTTGGCCGCCACCGACGTCTCCGCGGAGGGTGGCGATGCGGCCCCGGAACCGGTACCGACACCGATCGCGAGCCCCACCGCGAGGAGCGCGACGGTCAGCCTGCTCACCTCAGCGGCCCTCCACGACGGTCAGCGCCGCCCGGGCCTGGCGCGTCGCCGTGCGCCCGCCGATTCCCCCCGGCGGCATCTCCACGACGAAGGCGCTGCTGCCCGGAATCGCGCGCGTCTCCCAGCTGATCGCCGTGCCGCGCAGGCCGGCTCCCCTGCAGCTCGTCCTCATGCCCACCAGCTTGGCGTACTCGGCGGCGATCTGCGGACTGCCGTGGCAGGCGAGGACCGCTCCCCATGGCTGGTGGTACCAGATGGAGAGATCGGGCTGGATCTTCCGGACGAACGCCATCACGGAGCGGGTCTCCGGCTCCGATGCCGGCCTCGGGCCCGGGTAGTAGCCGCTCGAGTGTGGGAGGTTGCCACGCCATCGATAGGGGAAGTTGCGGTTCAGGTCGACGCCATGCGCGTTCTTGCGCGTGCGCCCCCTGAGCCCATCCGGGTTAACCGTCGCGATGGCCCAGAGTTGCGTACCGGCCAACTGGCCCGCGTGCTCTCGGGCCTCTCGCTTGATCGCCCTGATGATGCTCAGGCCGGCGCGCTCGTCCCCGTGGATCACGCCCACAACGAGCGCCACCCGGCTCCCTGCGGGATCGCCGACCTGCACCGCGGTGATCGTCCGCTTCTCGACGGACCTGCCGAGTACCCCGCGTTGGGCGGCCGAGACGGCGGATGGGGCGGCGCTCGCCCCACCACCGGCGACCGGCGCCGTCAGCAAGGCGAGCGCCAGTCCCGCCGCGAGACCGGCCCTCATTCGGCCCGCTGCTCACCCGCCTTCAGCAGGCGATCGCGCAGCTCGCGCTCGTCCTCGGGCGTCGGGTCGAACTGTGCCGGGTCGGGCAGCGCGTCGAGACCGGAGAGCCCGAAGAGCTTCTCGAACAACGGCGTTGTCCCATAGGTGACCGCCCCGAAGCGGGTTCGGCCGCGCTCCTCGATCATGCCTCGCTCGGTGAGGCTCGAGACGGCCGAGTCCGAGGAGACGCCTCGTATGCGGGCCACCTCAGGTCGCGACACCGGCTGCAGGTAGGCGACGATCGCCAGGACCTCCGCCTGGGCCTGGGTGAGCGGCGGGGTGCGCGGCTTGGCGAGCAGCCGCCTGGCGGCGGCCTCCGCCTCGGGTACGGCAGCCAGCGTGACGCCGCCGGCGACGCGACGCAGCCTCACGCCGCGCTCGTCGGACGCCAGCCGGCCCTCGAGCTCCTCGATCGCAGCGGCGACCGCTTCCTCCTCCACCTCGATGGCCTCCGCCAGCTCGCCGGGCGTCACCGGCTCCGGCGAGAGGAAGAGCAGTGCTTCGACCGTCCTGCCGAGCCCGTCAACGTTCACAGCGCCTCCACCTCAATTCGTCCGAAGGTCTCCTTCTGGGTCCAGGTCGCCTCGCCTCGGCGGTAGAGCTCGAGGAGCGCGAACAGCGTGACCGCCTGCGTGAAGCGGTCCTCGCGGCCGAAGGCGTCGTCGAAGTCGAGGGTCTTGCGCGAGCGCAGCAGGTCGCGGACGACGCCCAGCCGCCGCTGCAGCGAGACGGTCGTGCGGATGTGCCGCGTGTCGGGCTCTGGGGGCAGCGTGAGAAGGTCGCCGAGGGCGACGCCCAGGCGATCGGGCTCATACGCCGGGGTCGCCGCATCGAGCGCCGCGCGGCGCAGCTCCGGAGGCGGCGGAGCGGACCGGTACAGGACGCCGCCCTCCCGCTGGAAGCGCTCGCTGAGCGTCTTCGCGGCCTCGCTGTAGCGGCGGTACTCGAGCATCCGGGCAAGCAGCTCGTCGGCGGCCTCCTCGGGCCCGAGCTCCTCCGCGCCGTCCTCGCTCGGCAGCAGCAGGCGGGACTTGAGCTCGCAGAGCGCCGCGATCAGGACGAGGAACTCGGTGACCGTCTCCAGATCGAGATCGCCGGTCTCTCCGAGGTGGTCGAGGTAGGCGAGCACGATCTCCCCGAGCGGGACCTCGGATAGCGAGATCTCCTCGCGGAGCAGGACCGCGAGCAGCAGGTCGAATGGCCCCTGGAAGACGTCGAGGTCGAGGTCGAGCTCCGAGACCGAGGTCATCGGCGCCCACCTTAGAGGGCGCTCCGGCTACCCGGAGCGGGTCACTTGCGCTTCTTCCCGGCGTTCCGAAGTTGCCCGGGCCTCTGCAGTTGAGGGCGGATCAGGCGGGGGTATTGCGGGAGATGATCGTCCCGCCCTGGAAGAGGACGAACTGAGTCCGCGTCGCTCGTCTAGACGCCGCCGGCCAACCCCTGGGTGGTCGTGCCAACCACCAGCCTTCGGCTCGAGCTAGCCGGGGCCGATACCCATCGCCGAACGGACCTCGGCGAGAGTGCCCGACGCGATCTCACGCGCCTTGTCCGCACCCTCGGCGAGCGTCCGCTCCAGCGCACCCTGATCGGGGCGCAGCTCCTCGTAGCGCTCCCTGACCGGGGTGAGCAGATCGACCACCGCTTCGGCCACCGCGCCCTTGAAGTCGCCGTATCCCGAGCCGTCGAACTCGCGCTCGACCTCCTCCTCGCTGGTGCCGCTGGCGACCGCGAGGATCTCGATCAGGTTGGCGATCCCCTCCTTGCCGTCTCCGCGCCTCACCTCGGAGCCGGAGTCGGTCACCGCACTCTTGATCTTCTTCGTGATCGTCTTCGGATCGTCGAGGACGAGCACCGTGCCGGCCTCGGTCCCGCCGGTCGTCGACATCTTGTTGGTCGGCTCCTGGAGGTCCATGATCCTCGCGCCCACCTCGGGCACGCGGAGATCCGGCTCGACCAGGACCGGGCCGAAGCGCTCGTTGAAGCGGCGCGCGATCTCCCGGGTCAGCTCGATGTGCTGTCGCTGATCCTCCCCGACCGGGACCTCGTCGGTCTTGTAGGCGAGCACGTCCGCGGCCTGGAGCACCGGGTAGAAGAAGAGCCCGGCCGAGACCAGCTCGCGCTGTTTCGCCGACTTCTCCTTGAACTGGGTCATCCGGTTGAGGTCGCCGTGAGGCGTCAGCGCCGAGAGGTACCAGGTGAGCTCGGTGTGCTCGCGGACGTCGGACTGGCGAAAGAGGATGCAGCGCTCGGGATCGAGGCCGGCCGCGATCAGGATCGCGGTGGTGTCGTAGAGGCTCTCGCGCAGCGCCCGTGGATCCCAGGGCACCGTGACCGCGTGCAGGTCGACGATGCAATAGATCGCCGGGGCGCCGCGCTCCTGCCCGTCGACGTACTGCCGGATCGCTCCGATGTAGTTGCCGAGGTGCTTTCGGCCCGTCGGCTGGATGCCGCTGAAGATGAGCACGGGCGCGGACTATAGGAAGGGCTCGGGCGGTTCCGCTATACGGCCCGGTCGGTCCACGGCCCGACGCCGCCGATCCGCTCGGGGGTGGTCCGGATCACGTAGCCCGGCGGCGGGTCGTCCATCGGCGGGAACTTGACGTCCGGGCCGAGGTAGACGTGGGCCAGCCGCTGAAGCAGCTCCGGCGCCCCGCCCTCCTGGATGCGGGCGTGACCGCGGACCACCAGGTACTCCCGCAGACCGAGCTCGTTGTCCCGTGCGCCCTCCATCGAGATGACGACCCGCGGATCACGCTCGACGTTCTTCACCTTCTGGTTGCGCGGCAGGTGCCCGCTGAGGATCTCGTCTCCGTCCAGTCCCACCCACACGCAGCTCACCTGCGGCCAGCCATCGGGATTGAGCGTGACCATGTGCGCCAAGCCACCCGACTCGAGCAGCACCCGCGCGTCCGGCGGAAGGTTCGCCATCGCCGTAGCCTACGCGGGCCCGGCCGCCGGCTCGCGAACAGGCTCGGGACCCGGCGTGTCGTCGAGATGATCGGGACAGTGCGCACACTCGCCCGCCTGCGCGGCCCGCGGCGAGTCGTAGGCCGTCTCGCGCGGCGGGTTCCTCAGGAAGGCCCCGGCCACCACGCCGCCCACGATCATCAGGGTGCCGGCCACCATCAACGCCACGTGGAAGCCGTCCTCGGCGCCCGCCACCGTCGCGCTCCTCACCTCCGTGGCCTCAGCGGGGGGCACGCCGTTGGTCGACGGAGGCTGGAGCGGGTTGTCCTTGGCCTTGCTGATCGCGCGATCGGCCTGCGGGGAGAGATTGGCGTCGCCGAGCCTGGAGTCGACGGTAGACCCGAACTTGCCGGCGATCAGGGCCCCGAAGATCGCGATCGCCAGCACGCCCGCGATCCTGGCGACCGCGTTGTTGATCCCCGAGGCGACCCCGACCCTGTGCTCCGCCACGGAGTTGAGCGCCGTCGCCGTGAGCGGCGCGACGGTCGCCGACAGCCCCAGGCCGAAGACGACCACGCCCGGCAGCACGTCGGTGACGTAGTTCGGGTCCGAGCCGACCCGGGTCAACAGCAGCAACCCGATCCCGCCGACGATCGGGCCCACGCACATCGGCGCCCGCGGGCCGGTGCTCGTCGCGATCCTGCCGAACACCGGGGACAGGAAGAACAAGGCCACCGAGGTCGGGGTGGTGGCGAAACCGGCGGCAAGCGGCGAGTATCCGGCGGTCTGCTGGAGGAAGAGGGTGACGAAGAAGAAGGCGCCGATCAGGCCCGAGTAGACGATCAGCGTCTCGAGGTTGGTCACCGCGAAGTTTCGGATCCTGAAGAGGCCGAGGTCCAGCATCGAGTGCCGGTAGCGGGATTCCCAGAGGAGGAAGCTCGCGAACAGCACGGCGCCGCCGATCAGCGAGATCAGCACCACCGGGCTGCCCCAGCCCTCCATCGGCTGCTCGATGAACCCGAAGACGATGCCGCCGAGTCCCGCGGCGGACATCAGGATCCCGAGCCAGTCGATCGCCCGATCCGCCTCGGGGTCGAGGCTCTCCTGCACGTGGGAGCGCGTCAGCAGGAACGTGAAGATCACCAGCGGGACGTTGATCCAGAAGATCGCGCGCCACGAGATCGCCTCGACCAGCGCTCCTCCGCCCGCCGGGCCGACCACCGTCGCGATCCCGGTCCAGGCCGTCCACGTCCCGACCGCCTTGCCGCGCTCCGCCCCCTCGAAGGTCGCCGCGATG
Organism: Solirubrobacterales bacterium; assembly: GCA_035456265.1. Taxonomy (GTDB): domain Bacteria; phylum Actinomycetota; class Thermoleophilia; order Solirubrobacterales; family 70-9; genus DASUPK01. Next base: position 42,810 of record DATIDP010000213.1, read on the forward strand.
ATCGCCAGCGAACCCGGCACCAGGAGCGCCCCCGTCAGGCCCTGCAGCGCCCGTGCGCCGATCAGGAAGGCGCTGGAGGGAGCGAGGGCGCAGAGGATCGAGGTGATCCCGAAGCCGACGATGCCGATCTCGAAGATCCGCCGCCGCCCGAACTGGTCGCCGAGCGCCCCGCCGACCAGGAGCAGCGACACGGTGGCCAGGGCGTATGCCTCCACCACCCACTGCTGGTCCGCGAGGCCGGCGTTGAGGTCGTCGGAGATCGCCGGCAGCGCGACGTTGACGACCGTGGCGTCGAGAAAGACGATCGTCGAGCCGAGGATCGTCGCGATGATCGTGAAGCGCTTGCGGCGACGGTCGTCGGACAAGAGAATGCCAGTCTATGAGGGGACGGGTGGCGTTCATCGCTCTGGCCTCCTTGGCGCTGGCCACCGCCTTGGGTGGCGGAAGCGCGGCCGCGTCGCGCCCCGCTCGCCCGCAGGCGCGGGCTGACGGCGTCGCAGCCACGCTGCCGGTCGGCTGCACCCACGGCGGCGCGCCGTTTCATACCCATGGCCCCCGCGGGCGCAAGCGGATCGCGATCGGCTTCGACGATGGCCCGAGCGGCTACACGCCGAAGGTGCTGCGGATCCTCCGGCGGTTCGACTCCCATGCCACCTTCTTCGAGATCGGCCAGGAGACCACCGGGCGCGCCGCGACGATGATCAAGATCCTCGCCCAGGGCAACGAGATCGGCAACCACTCGCTGCACCACGAATCCGACCCCTCCTCGGCGTCGCTGCACCGGACGAACCGCCTGATCCGCGCCGCCACCGGCTTCCGGCCCTGTGACTTCCGGCCGCCCGACGGTCACGTCAACAGCGCGCTGATCGCCCGCGCGCACGCCGCGCACCTGGTGACGGTCAACTGGGACGTCGACCCGCGCGACTGGGCGGAGCCCGGGGTCGGGGCGATCGCCTCCAACGTGATCGAGAACGCCCACAACGGTTCGATCGTCGTCATGCACGACGGGGGCGGTAACCGAAGCGAGACGATCGCGGCACTCCCCTCGATCCTGGCCCACTTCCGCTCGCGCGGCTACAGGTTCGTCACGGTGGCCGAGCTGCTCGGCCACCACTTCATCTACCCCGTCCCGAAGGCGCCCTAAGGCTCGGGCGGCTCCCGCAGCTGATGCGCCGGAGTGAAGAAGTTGCGGCGCGCGAGGGTGATGGCCATCAGCGCGGCGATCGAGACCGCGCCGAGCAGCACGTAGAGGAGGATCAGCTGAAGGCGGACCGCGTCGGTCGGGTTGGCGCCGGCGAGCAGCATCCCCACCATCGTCCCCGGGAAGAAGATCAGGCCGGTGGTCTTCGTCGAGTCGACCAGCGTGATCATTCCCGAGCGCAGGCTGCGGCGGACCAGCGGCGTGACGGCCTGCGACGAGGTGGCGCCGAGCGCGAGCGTCGCCTCGATCCGCCTCGACTGGTCGTGAACGTCCTCACCGAGACGGTTCAGGGCGACGGCTGCGGCGGTCATCGCGTTCCCGATCACCATCCCTCCGACCGGGACGAGATAGCGCGGGGTCGGATCGAAGATCCCCAGGGCGACCACCAGGCCGAGGGTCGCCGCCGCGGCGACGGCGAGCGAGCCGAGCAGCGGCCAGAACGAGTCCGGGACGCCCTTCGCCCGCTGACGCGCCGTGAAGGCGCCGAAGACGACCATGACCGTCAGCAGGGCGAGCACCAGGAGGAAGGAGTCCTGGTCGAAGATCAGCGTGATCACGTAGCCGATCGCGGTCAGCTGGATGAGCGAGCGCACGACGGCGATGCCGATGTCCTCCTCGAGCCCGGCGTGCCAGGACCGCGAGGCGATCGCGGCGACCGCGACCAGCGCGAGCGCCGCCGCCACCTCGCCGACGGTCACATGGATGGAGGCCGCCGCCAGGGGGATGATCACGTCGCGTCCTCCGCGGTCAGGAGCTCGGGCTCCGGGACCTCGGCGAGCAGCTCGGATGCCGGGCCATGCGCGATTACCCCTCCAGATTCGATTCGCACGACGTACTCGGACAGTCGCCTCGCCTGCGCGATGTCGTGGGTGACGACGACCAGGGAGATCGCGGTTCGCGCCCGGAGGCGCCGCAGGGTTCCCTCGACGGCGTCCCGCGCCGCCCGATCGAGCGCCGAGGTCGGCTCGTCGAGCAGCAGGACCCGCGGCTCGAGGGCGAGGGCGCGAGCCAGCATCACCCGCTGCTGCTCCCCGACGGAGAGCTTCGAGGCGTCCCGATCCTCGAAGGCCGGATCGAGGCCCGCCAACTCGAGGCAGCTGCGGGCGTCGAAGCTGCGGCCGGCCAGCCGCGGGCCGTAGGCGATGTTGTCGTGAACGGTTCCATCGATCAGCGCGGGCAGCTGCGGCACCAGGCTGACCTCGCGACGCAGGGGCAGGGGATCGTAGTCGCGGACGTCACGGCCCTCATAGATGACCCGCCCCGAGTCAGGATCGGCGAGCCGGTTGAGCAGGCGCAGCAGGGTCGACTTGCCGCTGCCCGACGGCCCGAGCAGCGAGCTGGCTCCCACCGGAAGTCGCGCGCTGACCTCACGCAGCACGACCGTGCCCCCGCGCGAATAGGTGACGTCCTCGAGATCGAAGAGCACCCTCCGATTATCCGACCGTTGCTAAAGGCGGCACGCATAATCGAATCCCGTGGCCGACTCCGCCCAGAACCCGATCCTCGAGCAGGCGCCCACGGAGGAGATGCCGAGCCGGCTGGAGCCGATGCTCGCCAAGAACGGGCCCATTCCCGAGTCGGACTCGGAGGAGTGGGCTTACGAGATCAAGTGGGACGGGATCAGGGCGCTCGGATACGCGGACCACGGCCGCTGGTGCATGCTGAGCCGTCGCCTCGAGGACGTCACGGCGCGCTATCCCGAGCTCGCGCCGATCGCCGAACAGCTCGCGGACCGCGCGGCGATCCTCGACGGCGAGGTGGTGGCGTTGGATGAGGTGGGCCGGCCGCGTTTCCAGTTGATCCAGAGTCGAATGGGACTGACCTCGCCGGCGATGATCGGGGCCCGGGTGAGGCAGCAGCCGGTCGACTACGTGATCTTCGACCTGCTCCACCTGGACGGGCACTGTCTCCGGGACCTCCCCTACGTCCGGCGGCGCGAGCTCCTCGACGAGCTCGGCCTGGAGGGCCCCCGCTGGCGTACCCCGCGCTACCGCCACGGCGGCGGTGCGAGCCTGCTCGACGCGGCCCGCCACCAGGGGCTCGAGGGCATCGTCGCCAAGCGGTGCGACAGCCCGTACCGGCCCGGCAGGCGCACCGGGGAGTGGATCAAGGAGCGCGTCTGGCGCAACCAGGAGTTCGTGATCGGGGGCTACATCCCCGGCGAGGGTCGGCGGTCCAATCGGGTCGGCTCGCTCCTCGTCGGCTACTACGACAGGCCCGCCTCAGGGCTCGACAGGGGCGAGACCCAGATGCTGCACTTCGCCGGCGCGGTCGGCTCGGGCCTCACCGAGGAGCTGATCGATCGCCTCACGCGCGAGCTCCGCGGGCGCGAGCGCCCCACCAGCCCGTTCGACGTCGGCGCGCCGAGCGGCCCCAAGGCCCGCTTCGCCGTCTGGTGCGAGCCGGAGCTCGTCTGCGAGGTCAACTGGACCGAGTGGACCAACGAGGACACCCTCCGCCAGCCGGCGTTCAAGGGCATGCGCGACGACAAGGACCCTCGCGAGGTCGTCAGGGAGATGTAGGGCGATGAATTTGGCGTCGCAACGCGGTCTGGAACTACATGGACGCAAACTTGCGCCCGGTTCGGGGAACCCGCCCAGGGGTAACCTCAATGGTGTCGAAGGATCGAGGATCGAGGTGATCACGCGTGGCTAGGGCGATATGGAGCGGTTCGATCAGCTTCGGGCTGCTGAATGTGCCGGTGAGGCTGTACAGCGCCGTCTCCAAGCAGACGGTGCGCTTTCGCGAGCTGCGCGAGGGCGACGGCGCGCGGGTCAGGCACAAGCGCGTCGCGGAGTCCGACGGCAAGGAGGTCCCCTACGAGAAGATCGTGAAGGGCTACGAGTACGCGCCGGACCAGTACGTGGTCCTGAGCCGCGACGAGCTCTCCGAGCTCGACCCGAAGAAGACCCGCGCCATCGAGATCCAGGACTTCGTCGATCTCGACGACATCGACCCGATCTACTTCGAGCAGCCCTACTACCTCGGTCCCGACAAGGGCGCCGAGCGCGCCTACGCACTGCTGGTCCAGGCGATGAAGGATGCCCGCAAGGTTGCGATCGCCCGCTTCGTGCTCCGCAACAAGGAGCACCTGGCTGCGATCCGCCCGATGGGCGACGTCCTCACCCTGACGACGATGCGCTTCCACGACGAGGTCTCCTCGCCACGGGACCTCGACGGCGAGGTCTTCGAGGAGGCGAAGCCGAAGAAGCTCGACAAGCGCGAGGTCGAGATGGCCAAGCAGCTGATCGACTCCCTGACCAGCGACTTCGAGCCCGAGAAGTACCGCGACGAGTACCGCGAGGAGCTCCTCGACCTCCTCGAGCGCAAGGCTGAGGGCAAGGAGGTGGTCGCCGCCCCGACCGAGGAGCCGAAGCCGACCAAGGCTCCGGACCTGATGGCCGCCCTCGAGGAGAGCCTCGCCGCGGTCCGCGGCGAGGAGGCCGAGTCCGACGCCAAGGCGGACGGGAGGGCCAAGTCCAAGTCGAGCTCCCGTTCGAAGTCCTCCTCCCGCTCGAAGACCTCATCCCGTTCGAAGAGCTCCAAGAGCTCCTCGAGCTCGAACGGCCGCAAGTCCGGGTCGCGCTCACGCAAGAAGACCAAGGCGCGCTCCTAGCCTCTCGCCTACGTGGCGAGCGCAAAGACCAAGAAGCGGGACCAGGAGGTCACGGTCGGCAACCGCCGGCTGAAGCTCACCAACCTGGACAAGGTCCTCTACCCCAAGACCAGGACCACCAAGGCAGAGGTGATCGACTACTACGCACGGGTCGCCGACGTCATGCTTCCCCACCTCAAGGGCCGTCCCCTGACGCTGCGGCGATTCCCCGAGGGAGTGGGCAACCCCGGCGCGTCCTTCTTCGAGAAGAACTGCCCCAAGCACCGCCCGGACTGGGTGAAGACGACGCCGATCTACGTCGACCGGCGCGCCGGCGAGATCGACTTCTGCCTCTGCGAGAACCGCGCAACGCTGATCTGGATGGCGCAGCTGGCCGCCCTGGAGCTCCATCCCTCCCTGTCCAGGGCGACTCGCATGGAGCAGCCGACCGTTCTCGCCTTCGACCTCGACCCCGGTGCTCCGGCGGGCCTCCGCGAGTGCTGCAAGGTGGCGCTGCGAGTGCGGGATCTGTTCGGCGCGTTCGGGCTCGAAGGCGTTCCGAAGGTCTCGGGGGGCAAGGGCATGCAGGTCTACTTTCCCCTCAACGCCAAGGTCACTTACGAGCAGACCAGCCCCTTCGCCAAGGCTGTCGCCCAGCTCCTGGAGAAGCAGACGCCGAAGGATGTCGTCTCGAAGATGGCCAAGGTCGACCGGCGCGGCAAGGTCTTCGTCGACTGGAGTCAGAACCACCAGAAGAAGACGACGATCGCGGTCTACTCGCTGCGGGCGCGCGAGGAGCCGACCGCCTCGGTCCCGATCCACTGGCGCGAGGTCGAGCAAACTGCCAAGGGGCGCGACCCGGAGAAGATCCGCTTCGTGATCCCCGACGCGATCAGGCGGATCGATCGGGAGGGCGATCTCTTCGAGCCCGTCCTCAAGCTGAAGCAGAAGCTCCCCGCGCTCGACAGCCTCGAGGACGTCTGAACATCTGCCCAATGCGCCCGGCGCAGCTGGCGATCTCGGGGCCGAAGAACCTGAGCACCTCGCTGTCGACCCTCGGCACGCTCCAGCTGTCGCAGGGCAACTACGGCGTGAGGTCGACGTTCGACGTTCGCCAGAACGCCGCGAACGCGAACATCAGCTGCGTTCTGCGGCGAACGGCGTCGGCCAGGATCAGTCCGACGCAGGCCGCAGTTTGTTGACCGGGTGCGGTCGGCGCCTAGAGCCGCTGGCGTACGACCGGGTTGCGGTTCGCCGCCACCTCGTCGAGGCGGCGGACGGGCGTCGTGTAGGGCGCGCCCTGCGCGATCTCCGGGTCCTCAGCCGCCTCGTCCAGGATCGCCTCGATCGCCTCGGCGAAGGCGTCGAGGGCCTCACGCGTCTCCGTCTCGGTGGGCTCCACCATCAGCGCCTCGTCCACGAGCAATGGGAAGTAGACGGTCGGCGGATGCATGCCGTGGTCGAGCAGGCGCTTGGCGATGTCCGTGGTCTTGACGCCGAGCTCCCGCTTCGCGGGGGCGCCCGAGAGGACGAACTCGTGCATGCAGCGCCGGTCGAAGGCGATCGGCGTGTACTTGCCGGCGGCGCCCCGGGTCATCCGAGCGAGGAGGTAGTTCGCGTTCAGGACCGCGGTCTCCGATGCCTCCTTGAGGCCGTCTCCGCCGAGGCTGAGGATGTAAGCGTAGGAGCGAACGAAGACCCCGAAGTTGCCCTGGAAGCCGCGCAGGCGACCGATCGACTTCGGCCGGTCGTAATCGAGGTCGAAGCTCGGCTCTCCCCCGTTCTGCGCCTCGCGGCGGGCCACCTGCGGCTTGGGCAGATACGGCTCGATCCGGTCCGAGCAGGCGATCGGACCGGCGCCTGGGCCACCGCCGCCGTGCGGCTGGGAGAAGGACTTGTGCAGGTTGACGTGGACGATGTCGAAGCCCATGTCGCCCGGCCGCGAATGGCCCATGATCGCGTTCAGGTTGGCGCCGTCGTAGTAGAGGGTTCCGCCCGCGTCGTGCACGATCGTGGCGATCTCCGCGATGTTCTCGTCGAAGAGTCCCAGCGTGTTCGGGTTGGTCAGCATCAGGCAGGCGGTGTCGTCGTCCGCCTTGGCCCGGAGGTCGTCGAGATCGATGCCGCCGCGCTCGTTCGAGGCGAGCTTCACCACCTGGTAGCCGGCCATCGTCACCGTCGCCGGGTTCGTTCCGTGCGCGGTGTCGGGCGTGAGCACCTTGCGTCGATCCTCGCCACGGTCAGCGTGGTAGGCGCGCGTCAGCAGCAGCCCGGCCAGCTCCCCGTGGGAGCCCGCCGAGGGCTGAAGGCTCACGTGGGGCAGCCCGCAGATCTCCGAGAGGGACTGCTGCAGCAGCCACATCAGCTCGAGCGCCCCCTGCGCGCGCTGCGGCTGCTGGGCCGGATGGAGACGGGCGTGACCGGGCAGTGCCGCGACACGCTCGTTCAGCCGCGGGTTGTGCTTCATCGTGCAGGAGCCGAG
>DATIDP010000214.1:0-8001 GCA_035456265.1 Solirubrobacterales bacterium
GTTTGCGAAGCCGGCTGCGACGGCACTGCAGCCCAGATTGCAGCCATTTGCATCATTGGCCGTGTGGGCTTAACGGTGTAGAGCGGAGGTCGTCGAGGTGGGGGGCGGACTCCTCAGACTCGAAGCGATCCTCATAGTGGAACCACCGCCAGAAAAGGGGATCAATCTCGTGGGCGAGGTCATCGCATTGCTCACACACGAGCCGCGATGTGCCGCTGGAGTGGTCCAGGGGGCTGACTCGCGTCTTGCTTCCGCAGCGCTCACAACGTTCGTCCGACCCTGGCTCCATTTCCCTGAGCTACCCGTTCACGAACGCCTTTGAACCGGAAGGAGGGACCGGCTAACCGCGCAGCGCCGCGATCCTCGCTGCCGCGCCCTCCTGCATGGCTTGCTTCAGGCGGCTACCCCCGCAGCCCGGCGGCTTCGAAGGGCTGCGGTTACCAAGCAGGCGGTCCAGGCGGCGCCGTGGCTTCAAGGTGCTGGCTCAGGGCCGGCTCTTTTTTAGCCGCGCTGGCTACCTGGCCTTGGCTGACATGTAGGCCGCCTGCGACCGTGGCAATCGCTTCGTCGAAGGACCCGCCGGTGGGCGGATTGGCCTCGGCGAAGAAGGGCACCGCGTCGTTGTGGACGAACGAGGTGGAGATGTAGTCGCCGACCATGCGCCCCTGGCTGGTATTCGCAAGCCAGTCGAGGCTCATCGGTCCCGCCAGCTTGGTTGGCGGGGTCCAGGTCGAGCCGCCATCTGTAGATGAGATGAAGCCGACGTTGAGCTCACAGGTGGCGGAGGTGCAGGCGGCGTTGGGATAGCTGTAGTACGTGAGCGCGAGGCGCGCCTGAGGGCCTGCGCTATGCGGGTTCACCGCGAGGCCGGGGATGAAGTGGTCGGCGCCGCTGTCGAGCGGATCGATCGGGATGCGTGCGGGAGGCGTCCAGTTGACGCCGTCCGCCGATTTGCTCAGCACCAAGTCGTTTGACGAACAGGCGGCACGAAAGCGACAGTCCTGCCAAACGACGTAGACGTTGCCGGCGCGATCGGTCTCGGCCGACGGCAATGGGGGGGCGCGTAGACCACCTGCGACGGCGTGGCGGACGATCGGGGAGACGCTGACCGTGGTGCTCCAGCTGTCGCCCCCGTCGGTCGACCTGAACGATCGGACCTCAGATTCCACGAGACTGTCGATCGGGACGATGACCGTGCCGTCGGGCTGCACCACCGGCTGGCCGCCGATTCCGAGCTGGGTGTATATCCCCTGCTCCCCTGCCGGCAGCCCCTGTGGTGCGCTCCACGTCTTGCCCCCGTCCGTCGACGTGCTCATCTCGATCCGGTCCCCCTGATCGAAGTCGTCGAACTCGGTGTAGCAGTGGCCGAAGAAGGGGCTCGAAGGGGTGTTGTCGCAGGTCGTCCAGTTCTTATCGAGCCCGCCGCTGGGTCTTCCGTCCGCGATGGTCACGGGGTCGCTCCAGTGGATCCCGTCGGGCGAGCGACTCACCACCATCTCGGCGCCGAGGGGAAGCGGGTCGACGTGAGCGAGGATCGAGATCAGCCACACCCGGTGGGCGGCGTCGAAGGCGACGGTCGGGTCGCTCACCGCGTCGTAAGGGCCGCCGACGACCTTGGTCGTCCCCGGCAGGAAACCGCTGGTGAATGTCTTGGCGCCACCTCGCGAAGTGGCCCAGCCGATATTGGAAGCTCCGCCGCCGAACACACGCCCCACCTGGAACGCCGATACCACGGTCGAATCGGTCGCGAAGCTGTCGGGCTCGACCTCGGTCGCATGCTGACCTGCGGGGTCCGAATAGGGGTCGGCGCTCACCCGAACCACGGCTCCGCCTTGCTTCGCCACTGCCGGCCCCGCCCACAGCGCGAGCGTGAGGATGGCGAGAAGAAGAGGGAGGAGGATCGAGGAACAGGTCGTCGTTCGACGCGGGAAGATGGCCAAGCCTTCCTTCGGCTGGGGTCCTGGCGGGAGATGAGTCGCCAAGTCGGCACCTCCTTGTGCCTGACCGAACGGCGAAGGCCAAGGCGCCGGCGAGTCCTTGCGGGCTGGTCGGCGATTCAGCGGCCGCCGATTGAGGCCCAAACCTCTCACTTCGGACCGAGCGGGTCAAGGGAGCGTGGGGTCGGGTACTGACGGCAACGCGGGCGCTGCTTCGCCTCAGGACCAGCCGTGGTCCCGTTGGTACGCTGCGAGCGTTTCGGCGCTTCCGGTTGGCTCGCTGCGAAGGAATTCCTCGCTGACGGTCTTCAGGAGCTGGTCGATCGCCCGGCGGAGCATCTCGGCCTCGAAACGGAGCTCGGGTGAGTTGTCGGGCGCCGAGCAGTCGTCGACCACCGCGATCAGCCCCGGCAGAACGGCCGGAAGGCCGTGCCTCCTCTGACGGGGATGGAAGTAGTAGCCGATGGGGGAGTGGGCGAGGTCGTCGCGGACGGCGATCAGCCGTGAGGTGACGTCGGCGAGAATCCCGGCCGCCGCCTCCGGCGCGATCTGGTTCAGCGTGACGTCGGCTTCCCGATCCGTCTCGGTCAGCAGGGCGATCTCATCGGAGAGGGTGCGGGAGTCTGCGAGCACGCGGTAGATGATCAGGATCCAGGAGATACTCGCGGTGAGCAGGCCGAGCCCGATCAACGTCTCGAGCGGGCCGAGGTACCGGAGCCCTGTCGTAGCCGCGACGATGTCCCCGTATCCCAGGCTGGTCAGGTTGACCATCGACAGGTAGAGAGCGTCGCCGAGCCCGCCATCTCGGCCCGCGCCCGCGGTGACCACGTAGTCGTCCGGGAAGTGGGGCCAGAGCATCACTGCGAATCCGACGATGACCAGGGCGCTCCAGGTCAGGATCACCGCGAAGAAGGCGAGCGGCCCGGCGAAAGAGAGGACGGAGTGGTTCCTTCGCGCGACCCGGCGCGCCACGCGCCAAATTCCATGGATCAAGCGCTCGCTGACGATTCCCTGGCCGTGTGGGTGGAAGAGCGTGTCGAAGATGTCACGGAGGGCAACGAGGACGAGGGTGGCACCACCGATGGTCGCCAGGACCTCCCACATCATCCAGACGCTATAGGGAGGGGCCGGCGCCCATAGAGTCGTCCAATGGATGTCGGCCTGATCGTGGCGGTCACGCTGGCGATTGGTTTCGCCGTCACCAACGGGCTCCACGATGCCTCGAACGCAATCGCGACCCTGGTCGCGACGCGCGGGGCCCGCCCGGGCCAGGCAATCGTTCTCGCCACCGTCTTCAACCTGCTCGGTCCCTTCCTGGTCGGCGCGGCCGTCGCGGACACGATCGGCGGGATCGTCACCGTCTCGCCCGCCGAGAGCACCGAGGTGATCGGGTGCGGACTGGCCGCCGCGGTCGCCTGGAACCTGATCACCTGGTGGCTGGGCCTTCCGTCGAGCTCGGGGCACGCCCTGGTCGGCGGCCTCGTCGGTGCCGCGCTCGTGGAGGGCGGTCTGGACGCCGTTCGCTGGGGCGGGGTCGAGTCCGGCCGGCCGGTCGGCGTATTCGGGACCCTGATCGCCCTTGCGGTCTCCCCGGTGCTCGGCGGGCTCGTCGCGCTTGCGGTCATCCGGGCCCTGCGGTGGCTGCTGCGACGTGCCACTCGGGCCTGGCGGGGATCGGTGACCGCCGGCCAGTGGGTGATGTCATCGGCCCTCGCCTTCAGTCACGGTGCCAACGACGCGCAGAAGGCGGTGGGCGTGGTGGCGGCGCTTCTGCTCGGGGCGGGAAAGATCGATTCGCTCGCGGCTCCGAGCTGGGCCACGTTCGCCTGCGCGCTGGGCCTGACGATCGGCACGGCGCTCGGTGGGTGGAGGATCATCAGGACCGTGGGACGCCGCATCTACCGCCTGCAGCCGATCGAGGGGCTGGCCAGCCAGAGCTCATCGGCGGCCGTGATCTTCGGCGCGTCGCTCCTCGGGGCGCCGACCTCGACGACGCAGGTGGTCGCCTCCTCCGTGGTCGGCATCGGCGGCGGCCGGGGGCGCGTCCACCACGTGAACTGGGCGGTGGTGCGGAACATCGGGCTGGCCTGGGTGATCACGATCCCCGTGTGCGCCGTCCTCGCCGGCGCCGCACTCGGGCTGTGGAGGTGGCTGACGTGAGAAAGCGGCGCTGGTTCCTCCCCGATACGCCCGACCTGATCGCTCAGCTGCGGGATCAGGCCGCGATCACCCGCGAGGGCCTCGAGTCCTTCGCGGCCTGGGCCGGGGGCGACGAGGATGCCGGCGACGCGCTGACTGAGATCGAGCACCGTGGCGACGCCAGCAAGCGCGCCCTCCTCGATCAGCTGCGGGAGTCCTTCCTCACGCCGATCGAGCCCGAGGACCTGTTCGCGCTCTCGCGCGGGATCGACTGGATCCTCGACTACGCCCGGGACCTGGTCAGCGAGTCGAGGGCGATGGGGGTCTCCCCGGACGCGAGACTCGCCGAGATGGCCGGGATGCTGCGAGATGCGGTGAGCCACATCTGCGAGGCGATCACCGCGATCGACTCGGACGGCAAGGCGGCGAGTGCGGCGGCCGATCAGGCGATCCGCGCCGAGCGACAGCTCGAGCACTCCTACTACCGGGGAATGGCGGAGCTGCTGGCGGTCGATGCCCGGAATGAGCGAATCTCGAGCCGAGAGCTGTACCGGCGGTGCGCCCGGATCGGCGACGAGGTGATCGACGTCGCCGAGCGGATCATCTACGCGGTTGTCAAGGAGAGCTGAGGTGCAGATCCTTCAAGCAATCGTGGACTAGGACGGGACGGCGAGAGTCGGTCGCTTCGCGATGTGCAGGAGCCGCTGGGCGACGCTGCCCAAAGCGATGCCGGCAACCGACGAATGCCCCCGCGTTCCAGTGACGATCAAGTCACCGCCGTTGCGGTCCGCGATCTCGACGATCGCCGGCGCCGGGCCGCCCAGCACCGTGTCCGCGAGCTCGACCTTCGTGTCGATGCCGCGGTCAGACAGTTCCTTGGCCTGGCGGTCGATCTCCGCTCGGATCTCGTCCTCGCCGGCGTGCGGCAACTCGCCGCCCTTGGCGGCCATGTACTCGGTCACATGGGCGATGACGATCTTTGCCCTCTCCTTCTCGGCGAGCTCCGCCGCGACGGGGATCGCCTGCTTGGCCCCGTCGGAGCCGTCGAGCGCGAGGATGATCGTCTTGAACATCCCGTTGTCGTGCCTGCTGAACATCTCGTGCTCCTTTCGCATCGGAGGCAAGCATCACCCCGGGTCGAGCATTTGGCATCAGTGCGGAGCCCGGATTGGTGGCCGGGGATGGCCACGTATCAGGGCCATTAGCCTCCGAGCGGATGAACGACGCAGCTGAGCGCTCCTCGGCTGACCGGCCGGCACTCCTCTGCTTCGACGGTTCTCCCGACGCCGCGGAGGCAATTCATCGTGCCGGGGACCTGATCGGGGGTGGCTCGGCGATCCTGCTCTACGTATGGCTGCCGCCGTCCGCGCTGCTGCTCGCCGGGCGGGCTGTCACCGAGGATCATCCTCTCGGCCCCGCGATCGAGGAGTTCGACGCCGCCGCGCGGAAAGAAGCCGAGCGGGTGGCTGCCAAAGGGGTTGAGATCGCCTCTCGCGCGGGGTTCGACGCGAAGCCCGTGACTCGTCGCGCGAGCCACGCCGTCTGGCGCGCGATCCTCGAGGTGGCCGAGGAGCACGAGGTCCGTGCCGTGGTCGTCGGCTCACACGGCCGGTCTGCTGCGGCGTCGGCGGTGCTCGGCAGTGTCTCCCACGGCGTCGTCAATCACTGTCGCCGGCCGGTGCTCGTGGCCCCGTGCAGCGGCGATCATGCGGCCTCCGAGGCCTGAGCGGTCTGGGCCGACTCCCCGAGCATCCGCCTCGCCTCGAGCGCTCGGGACATGGCGGTCGCCGAGATCAGGCCGACCCGGCCGTCTCGGCACACGACGATTGCCCGGTTGTGACGACGAAAACCTCTGCGTGACACGAGCTCCTCGACGGTGACGTCCTCGTCGACGAACAGAGACGGGTCGCGATCGGCGAGCTCGCCGACCAGGCAGCTGTCGCGTTCATCCGATGGCACCAGGCCGATCTGCTGGAGGTTGAGCAGACCGATCGGGTGACCAGCCTCGAGGACGGGGAAGGCGTGGTAGCCCAGGGGAGCGAACGAGTCGCGGAGCGCCTCCGCGACCGTGGTGTCCGCATCGAGGGTGGCCGCCGGTACCGCCATCGTCCGGCGCAGTCCCAGCCCGCGGAAGGTCGACTGCAGCTCGATGCCCGTCTCCTCCGCTCTGCCGGCGATGACCAGGAAGAAGCCGATCAGCGTCAGCCAGAGAAGCCCGGGAGCTCCGGCGAGGACCCCGAAGAATCCCAGGGCGACCATGCCGTAGCCGAACCCGCGTCCGACCCGGGCGGCGCGGGCCGTCGCTTGCTCGATGTCGCCCGAGCGCTCCCAGAGAATCGCGCGAAGAACGCGCCCGCCGTCGAGCGGAAACGCCGGCAGCATGTTGAAGACGAGGATTGCCGTGTTGATCAGCGCCTGATAGGCGAGAAGTGCGACAAGGGCGTCCGCCGCGGACCGGGTCAGGGCCGCCGCCGCCCAGAACACGATCGCGATCAGCAAGGTCACCGCGGGACCGGCAAGAGCGAAGCGGAGTTCGTCCTGAGGACGGTGGGCCGCTCCCTTCATCTTCGCCACGCCCCCGAGGAGCCAGAGCTCGATGCCCTCGATCTGAACGCCGTACCGCCTGGCGACGACGGCATGGCCGAGCTCGTGCAGCAGGATGCTGCCGAAGAGAAGCAGCGCGCTGGCCAGTCCGAGCGCGTAGGCCGCGATCGGTGCGATCCCCGACACCTCGTCCGGGTAATAGGCGCTGCCGAGCGACCAGGTGATCAGTCCCACGATCAGCAGCCAGAGCGGATGAATGCTGATCGGGATCCCCGCGAGCCGGCCGATCCTCAGGTCGCCGCTGAACATCGCGGTCACCCTAGGTTCCGCCCGCCCGGCAGGAATCGGGTGCCGGCACGGATCCGGCTCCGTGCTCAACACCTAGATTCGCGGTCCAGACAGCGGTCATCTTTATCCGACAGATGAAGCCCAGGCGGAGCTGTCCGGCGGGGAGGACCCCCTCGTGGTGAGAACCGGTCACGAGGAAGACGTCGGCGTTCAGACCCCGTTCGCGCCCTCGGTGTCGACCCGCAACACAGAGATACCCCCTCGGCAAGTAGTGATCGGAGGACCGTGCCGGCCTCGCCCCCGAGCGGCACGCAGAGGCTCACCTTGGCGCCGAGTCGGGCCGCTCATGCGGGCGACCCAGAAGCCCTGACCACCAGCGTGCAGATGAATGTCCGGCTCGCCGCCGGAGGCCTCCTCCACCGTGATGGTGACGACTGGCGAGGGTGCGAACACCGTGACCGAGCAGGGCTTGAGCGGAAGCTCGAGACCACTTCCGTCCACAGGCATCGTCCCAGCCTACGGTTGCTGCATCCACGGTGTCTAGGTGTGCAGCACGGATAGGGTCCGGAGCCGGACACGGATTCCTGCTCGACCGCACGTTGATTCCCTCCGGCAACGACCGAACAGAGGAGCGAGAGATGGCGACCACCACCAGGGAGCACCGCGACAACGTGGCCCCCGCCACCGGGCGGGCCTTCCTGGCGCGTCCCTAGAGTCGCGCCCCTTCCGATGACCGTGTCCGCAGGACGAGTCACGATCTTCGGGCCCAGCCCGATGCTGAGCGTGACGGTCGAGGCGCGCGGGGAGGGTCGCGACGACGTGCATTGCCACCCCGCGGGCCAGGGCGTCTGGCTGGCCAGGATGGCTGGTGAGCTCGCCGCATGGCCCGTCCTCTGCTCGCTGATCGGCGGAGAGACCGGGGTGGTGCTCGAGCCGCTGCTCGAGCGGCTCCCGGGGGAGCTGAGGCTGGTTCGATCGGACTCCTCGAGCGGGTGCTACGTGACCGACCGCCGCAGTGGGGAGCGGAAGGTCGTGGCGCAGGCCTATGTCGAACATCCCTCGAGGCACGCCGCCGATGAGCTGGTTGCTGCGA
>DATIDP010000215.1:0-19674 GCA_035456265.1 Solirubrobacterales bacterium
CGCTCGTCGATCCAGCCGTTCTCCGCGGCGGCCTTGACCATCGAGTACTCACCCCCGACGTGATAGGCGGCGAGGGGGGCGCCTGTCGCGTCCTTCACCCGGCGGACGACATCGAGGTATGGAAGCGCAGGCTTCACCATGATCACGTCGGCGCCCTCATCCAGGTCCAGCTTCGCCTCGCGGATCGCCTCATCGGCATTGGCGGGATTCATCTGGTACCCGCGGCGGTCGCCGAACTCCGGCGTCGATCCGGCCGCCTCGCGGAAGGGGCCGTAGAACGCCGATGCGTACTTGGCGCTGTAGGCGACGATCGGGACGTTCGAATGCCCCTCCTCATCGAGCTGGCTTCGGACCGCGCCGACGCGGCCGTCCATCATGTCGCTCGGCGCCACCGCATCGGCACCGGCAGCGGCGTGGGAGATCGCGGTCTTGGCCAGCAGCTCGAGGGTGAGATCGTTGTCGACCTCGCCCTCTCGCAC
This sequence comes from Solirubrobacterales bacterium, assembly GCA_035456265.1. GTDB lineage: Bacteria > Actinomycetota > Thermoleophilia > Solirubrobacterales > 70-9 > DASUPK01. The sequence goes on from DATIDP010000215.1 coordinate 480, forward strand.
GATCCCGCAGTGACCGTGGGAGGTGTACTCGCAGAGGCACACGTCGGTGATCACGACGACCTCGGGGTGCGCCTCCTTCAGCGCGCGGACGGCCATCTGGACGACCCCCTCGTCGTCGTAGGCCTCCGATCCGACCTCGTCCTTGCTCGCGGGGATGCCGAAGAGCAGCACGGCGCGGATCCCGGCCGCGGCGATCTCCGTCACCTCGGCGACCGCCTCCGAGATCGAGAGCCGTTCGATCCCGGGCATCGACGGGATCGGCTCGCGCACGCCCTCCCCAGCCGTGATGAAGAGCGGCTGGACGAGGTGCTCCGGGGTCAGGTCGGTCTCGCGAACCAGGTCCCGGAGAGCACCGGTGCGGCGCAGCCGGCGCAGCCTTGTGGCGGGAAAGCTCACGTCACTGATTCTAGGCCGGTGCGCGAGCCGCCCGGCGGGCGCCTAGGTGAACCGGCGTAGCGCGATTCGTGCGAGCACCAGATAGGCCACCGTGAGCAGCGCGAGGTGCAGGAAGGGGAGGCCGAGGGCGGGGCCGGAGGCTGACAGCGCCCCCGAGAGCGCGTCGAGGGCCGGGCGGAACGGGAAGGCCCCGGCGATCACGTGGATCACGTCGAGCAGCGTCTTGCTGACCGTTCCCGAAGGGACCAGCGAGATGAACGCAACCGGAAGGGCGAGGGCGAAGGCGAGCAGGGCACTGGCCCGGACCTCCCGAGCGGCCGCGCCGATCGCGAGGCCCAGCGCGGAGGAGGCGGCGCCGGCGAGCAGGATCGCCGGCACGATCAGGTAGATCCGGCTCCAGGCGATCGACTGGAACGGCGTGATCGCGAGGAGCATGAGCAGCGTCACGATGAGCGCGGCACCCGTGCCCAGGATCGCCTTCTCGAGCAGCAGGCCCTCGCGACTGACCAGATCGCGGGTGAGCCGGGTGAAGGTGTTCTCCTCCCGCTCGAGGGCGAGCGAGCCGGAGACGAGCAGCACCGTCACGAACAGCAGGGTGATCGCCGCGGCGACCGCGACGGCGAAGGTGTCGAGCGGCGGAATGCTGCCGGCGATCACCTGCTTGTCCACCGCGATGGGCTGGCGGATCGAGGAGAGGAGCTGGTTGGCGAGCGCCAGGTTCCGGCGGGCCAGCCGGGCGAACTCGGTGACCTGGGAGACCTGGATGCGCTCGGCGGGCGGCAGGCTGCCCTGGACGGATCGCAGGATCTGCTCGGAGCGCTCCAGGCCGAGGATGTGGACGGTCTGGTTGAGGAAGGGGATCTCGAATTCGCCGCCGTTCGCGAGCAGCCGCTCGTAGTTGACGGCGACGTCGGTGATCTTGCCCGAGAGCAGCAGGTTCGCCTGATTGAGCAGCGAGTTGATCCGGTCGTCGACGATCTGCGCCTTGAGCGGATCGTCCTGGTTGACGAGCACCTCGACCGTGGCGGGCTCCGAGGAGTTGGTGGTGAGCTCGCCCTGCAGCTTGCTGAGGAAGTCCGGCGGCAGGATGAGGCCGCCGAGCACCTCGCCGTCCCTCACCTTCTGCTCGACGTCGGCGCGGCTCGACGCCGACACGCATTCGATCTTGGCGCAGAGCCGGCTCCTGGCCTCGGACTGCGAGAAGCCACCGGTCTCGCCCAGGCTGAGGCCGGCGCTCTGCGGAATCTGGTTGAGGAAGGCGACGCGCGGCTTCTCGGGGCTTCGCGAGATCGCCAGTCCGATCAGCACCGCCAGGACGATCGGGTAGATCACCAGGAGTGCGGTGACCAGCGGTGAGCGGCGCAGCAGCTGCAGGTCCTTGAGGAGCAGCCAGCGCATCAGTGCCCCCGCTGCCGCAGGAACCGAACGAAGTCGTTCTCGGGATCGGCCACCTCGCCCTGGGGCCGCGGGCCTGCAGCGCGGCGCAGCTCATCGAAGCCGCCGTCGAAGATCGTCTCCCCGTCGGCCAGGACGACGAGGCGATCGCCGTAGTGGCTGGCCTCCTCGATCTGATGGGTCGAGTAGATCACCGTCGTCCCGCCCTCGGCCAGGCTTGCCACGAATTGCCAGAGGCGCACGCGCTGACTCGGATCCAGGCCTGAGCTCGGCTCGTCGAGGAGCAGCACCGGCGGATCGCCGATCAGCCCGATCGCGATGTTGACCCGCTGCTGGTTGCCGCCCGACAGCGACGAGACCTGGTCGTGCCGGCGGTCGTGGAGGCCGGTCTGACCCAGCATCCGCTCGACCGTCCCCTCGACGTCGTCCACCCCCTCCATGTGGGAGAAGAGCCGCAGGTTCTCCTCGACCGAGAGGCGGCGGTAGAGCCCGGCCTGCTGTGGCACCCAGCCGACATCGCCGTTGGAGCTCGAGATCCGGCCCGAGTCCTGGCGGGTGATGCCGGCCAGGATCGAGAGCAGCGTCGTCTTGCCGGCGCCGTTCGGGCCCAGCACCGCCAGCAGCTCGCCGGCCTGCACGTCAAGGCTCACGTCGCGCAGCGCGATGCGCTCGCCGAAGGCTTTGGAGAGGCCGTCCACTTCGAGCACGGGGCCTGCCCCCCGCGCCCGCGCCCGCGGTGGGTTCTCGCTCATCGCCCGAAAGCTAGTGACAAGGCGAGGCCGACGCGGCGGTCCTCTACGCTCCGCCGGCCATGCGGCTCCTGTTCATAGGGGACGTCGTCGGCAGGCCCGGACGAGAGGCCCTGGCGGCGACGATGCCCGACCTGCGCGCCGAGCGGCTGCCCGATCTCGTGGTCGTCAACGGCGAGAACAGCGCCGGCGGCGTCGGCATCACCAGGAAGACCGCCGAGGAGCTCTTCGCGGCGGGCGCGGATGTGATCACCCTCGGCAATCACTCCTATCGCCACCGCGAGGTCTATCCCTACCTCGACTCCGAGCAGCGCGTCCTGCGCCCCGTCAACTTCCCGGAAGGCAATCCGGGCCGCGGTCACACGATCGTGGAGGCGGCCGGCATGCGGGTCGCCGTGGTCAATCTCAGCGGGCAGAGGCACCTGCAGGTGGAACGCAACCCGTTCACCGCGATCGACGGACTGCTCACCTCCCTGGCCGGCGCCGCCGACGCGATCGTCGTCGACTTCCACGCCGAGCTCACCAGCGAGAAGGTCGCAATGGGCTGGCACCTCGACGGGCGGGTCGCCGCGGTGCTCGGGACCCACACCCATGTGCCGACCGCCGATGCCCGGGTGCTCCCCGGCGGCACCGCCCACATGGCGGACGTCGGGATGACCGGCTCTCGCGCGGGCGTGATCGGCGTTCGGCGCGAGCAGGCCCTAGAGGCCTTCCGGACGCAGATGCCGGTGCGATTCGACACCGCGGACGAGGACATCTGGCTGATGGGCGCCGCGGTCGAGATCGGCGACGACGGGCTCGCGCGCGGGATCGACCAGATCCTCCTCCCGGTCTCCGCCTAGCGGCACCACGCCGGTCGCCAGCAGGGCGACCAGCAGGAACGGGAGGAACCAAGGGATGTAGAGGTAGAACCAGTGGTCGATGGTCAGCTCCATGCCGATCAGCACGGCCGCTCCGAGCCCAGCGACCGTCACGTGATCGCGCCGGCGCGGCCGGAAGGCGACGAGCACGGCGATCCCGACGACCGCGGCCTTGACCAGGGCCTGGAGCCAGCCGAGCGAATGATCCTGTCCCCAGATGCTGAAGGGCGAGTCGCGGCCACCCTGCTCCCCGATGGTGCGATGCCAGAAGGTCGAGAGGCCGGGATCCTGGAGCGCCTGGAAGCAGACCACGAGAACCGTGACGGCGAAGGCGATCGTGAAGGGCACGACGATCTTCACGTACCTGCGGAGGAGCCCCGGGCCGCCCTCGGTCGCGCCGTAGGTGGCGAAGAGCGGCCCGAGCGCCAGCGGTGCGAATTTGGTCATCCCGGACAGCGCGAGTGAGATCCCTCGCGGTATCGGCGAGGTCAGGCAGAGGAGGGCGGCGACCAGCGTGAGCGCGACCAGGGCATCGTTCGTGTTCGATTCGAGCGCGTAGGCGGTGTACGGACAGGCCGCCCAGCCGAACCCGAGCAGGATCCCGATCTCGGTCCCGCGACGACCCCGTCTCAGCCGCCGCCCGAGCAGGAAGAGACCTGCGATGGTCGCCAGGTCGAAGAAGATCGAGGCCGCATGCGCGGCGGGCAAATCGTCCCAGGTCCCGCTCCACGGGAAGATCTGCTCGAACGGGACATAGGCGTAATAGGCCACCGGTCCGTACGTGTCGCCCGACTGGTCGTCGGCCGGGAAGTTGCCGTAGACGGGGTCCCGGTCGGCGATCCGGTCGGCGCCGACCACCCCGGAGTAGCCGACGTCGATCACGTTGGAATCGGTGACGTTGAGGACGACGCGGCCCGCGACGAGCAGGACCGTGGCCACGGCCAGCACGGTGATCGGCAGGGACGGCCGCAGCCCGCTGCCGGGTCTCCGACGGAAGCCGAGCCAGAGCGCCCGGCCGAGCAGATAGAGGAGCGGCGGGTAGGCGAGGGGGACCGAGAGGCCGATTTTGCCCTCGTTGAAGAAGTAGTGGGAGAGGCCGAAACCGGCGACGATCACGAGCAGGTCGACGTGGGCGAGCCGGAACGGCCGCCGCCAGTCGAGGAGGCCGAGGACGAAGACCGCGCAGAGCGGGATCCAGATGTACGGCGCATTGATCATCCGACCGAAGGCACCCGGATATCCCCGCGCCATTCGCCACGCCACCTGGTAGCCGGTCCACGATTCGACGACCTTGCCGGTGTTCGGATCGACGACGACCTGGGCGACCTCGTTGTCGCCGGTGAAGAAGCCGACCTCCCAGAGCCCGGTCGACTGGTTCCGGCTCGCCGAGGGAGTCAGGTCGGGGTGCTTCTCGGACTCCGCCACCGCCTTCGGATCGAGCCTGGCGATTTCGATCGCCCGGCTCTGGCTGATCCGAGGCCGCGGCTGCTGGGCGCCGGCCGGGGCCGCGAGCAGCAGGGCGAGGAGGAGCGCTAGGGAGGCGGCGGCGAGGACGGACGTGCGTCTCAGGCGAACGTCCACAGCTTGTTGCCGATGAAGTTGAAGGGCATCGCGATCGCCACCGCCAGTGCCTGAGCCGGCACGTCACCCATCCCGCCGCGCACGAACAGCTCCAGCGCTACCAGGTTGATCCCGAGAGCGGCGACGCTCACCGTGAAGAAACGGGCGGCCTGGAAGCCGGCGTGGCCGTGCCTCGCATCGAAGGTCCAGTGACGGTTCCACCAGAAGTTGTTCGTGACCGCGACGCAGAAGGCGATGATCGCCGCCGGGATGTGGTGGACATCGAAAGGCCCGACCATCAGGGCGAACACCGCCAGGTTGACGATGTAGCCGGAGGCGCCGACCACGCCGAACTGGAGGAGCTGAATCCAGTTCTGCGGCTTCAGCGTCCCGCGCCCGATCCGCCTGGCGGTCTGGGTCGGGGTCATCCCTGGGGCCTTCCGCCGTCGACGCCGAAGTGCTCCAGGATCACCGGCGCCAGGTCCCGCAGCGCCCACTGCGGCCGCCTCTCCGGCGCATCTGGCCCACAGCCGACGAAGACCACCGGGGCGAGCGAGTCGCCTCTCCCGAGCGAACCGTGGCTGCCGCCGCCGGCGTGGCTGATCCCGCCCCAGTCCACGCACTCGTAGCCCTCGGCGGCCGAGATCAGGATGTCCCCGGCGTGCGGGGAGGTGAGCGCCGACCAGAGGCGCGCCAGACCGTCCGGGTACTCGTGGGACTCGAAGCGCCCTCGGGTGACGTCGCCGGCAAGTGCCTCCGGCTCGCCGCTGACGTGCCAGCCGTTTCCACGCACGTCGCGCAGCTGGCCACCGGGGCGAAAGCGGAACTCGTACCCGTCCCGCTCGACGACGGCGTCCACGGACCCGGGGTCGTCGATCCCGACGCCCTCGCGCTTGACCGGCGTCCCGTCGTCGGAGGCGAGCCAGGTGACCAGGTCCACGCCGGTGAGCTCGCGGAGTCGCAGACGGGCGCGCTCGTGAGTGACGGGATGCCGGTATCCCGCGTCCAGGATGTAGACGGCACCGGCCCGCGAGGTCGGGCTGACCGCGATCTCGGCGTCCTCGGGCCGGTCGGTGTTCGGCTGCAGGACGGCCCAGTCCTCGGCCAGCTCGTCCGCCAGGGGAAGGCCATGCTCCACCGCCGTCTGCGCATGATCGGCGGTGAGCACCACCGCATGGTCTGCGAGAAAGGCGTCCAGCCCTCCGCCGGCCTCGACGATGCGCGCGAACATCGCGTCCGCCTTGGCGATCGAGTCGAGCGTCGCCTCGGGGCCGTGCCGATGCGAATGGAAGTCGTTGTCCGGGAGGCTGAAGAGCAGGAACTCGTAGGCGCCCTCTCGGACGAGCTCCTCCGCGACGCAGGCCGAGTACTCGTCCCGCGTCCCCGGCCGGGTGAAGGTCGGGCCGCAGCCGGTGGGACGGCTCGCGTAGAGGTCGCCGTAGAAGAACTCGTCGGGCCCCCAGACCGCATGCCGGAAGTTGGCAGCGGCCGCGGCCCGCTTTGCCAGGCCCTCGAGGCCGAGCTCGTGCCGCTGTCGGCCGCGGTAGATGAGGAACGGGGTCGCGGCGGTCCGGATTCCCGCGTCCCCGAGGCGCTCGAAGACGGTCTGCGCCTGCCAGCTGAGGTGGTCGAGGTTCATGTTGTAGACGAGGTCGTACATCGCCCTGAAGAGCCCGAACGTCCGCGTGGCCTCGAACGAGGAGCCGTACTCGATGTAGCGCCGCTCGAGCCGGTGGTACCAGTTCATCCCCATCACCCAGTGGCCGGCCGGGCCGGTGCCGGTCATCATCTCCGAGCTCGCCACGGGCGTCACCGAGGGGAAGCTGGAGACGCAGTCGGAGACCATCCGACCGCGCTCGAGGAGCTCGCCGAAGGTCGGCGCCTGATCGCCCTCGATCGCCCGGACGAGCATCTCGGGATGCATAGCATCGACTACGACGAGGACCAGCTTCCGCTGCACGGCGCTCCGTTCGCTTGTGACGTTCATCTAGCGGAGGACCCGCAGGCCCTCATGTTTGCGCTCCGCCTGCCGGCGGCGGGAGATCCAGAGGAAGGTCAGTGCGACCAGGACTGCCAGGGAGAAGGGCTCGAGCACCAGGCTGATCGCGGCGATGACGACGGCCGCCAGCACGACGATCACGGTCACGCCGCTCGGCGCCTGCACGTCCGCGCCCGTCACCCGGTCCCGCTGCCGGCGGATCGCCCCGGCCGCCACGTCACGGCCGACGACGGCCGCGAGCCCCGCCCCGATCACTCCGACCGGAAGCGCCGGCCAGAGCGCCTCGTCTGCCCCGTTCAGAGCGGCGCCGGCCGCCAGGATCCCGAGCGGAGCCGCGCCGACGACCGCCCCCCAGGTCGGCATGATCGGGGGGAAGACGACTCCGAGGATGAGTCCGGCGGCGATGGCCAGTCCCAGCCCCTGGCAGATGGCGAGGAACATGGTCGGGGCCGGAGGCTACAGGGCAGGGACTTCGCTCAACGAATCCCGACACCCCGCGCAGCCGCCGGTGTGAAGCGCCGCCACGAACCTCGCGGCCGGTTCTCCGCCACACTGTCGCGATGACCGATGCGAGGGAACAGCCCGGGCGACCCGGCGGCCGAGAGACGGCCCCGCGCCGCCGGCGCGCCCACACCACCTCGCGCGACCTGGAGCGATATGCGGGCCTGTTCGCGAAGCGCACCCAGGTGATGCGCTCCTCGGCCATGCGCGACCTGATGGCGATCACCGCCCGCCCCGACGTGATCTCGCTCGCCGGAGGGCTGCCCGACACGTCGACCTTCCCCGCCGAGAGCTTCGCCGCTCAGATGACGCGGATCGCGCACGAGTCCTCCGCCGAGGCGCTCCAGTACGGCCCCACAGAGGGATTCGAGGAGACCAGGGCCTGCATCGTCCAGGTGATGGCGGAGGAGGGCATGGCGCCCGATCCCGAGGACCTGATCGTGACGACCGGCGGGCAGCAGGCGATCGACCTGATCACCAAGACCCTGGTCGACCCGGGCGATCCGGTGGTCTGCGAGGCGCCGACCTATCCCGGCGCCGTGCCGACCTTCTGCAGCTACGAGGCCGACGTCCACCAGGTCAGCACGGATGACGACGGCATGCGGATCGACGAGCTGGAGGAGGTGCTCTCGACACTGGTGCGCAGCGGACGCCGCCCGAAGTTCATCTACTCCGTTCCCAGCTTCCAGAATCCGGCGGGCGTGACGCTGTCGGAGGCCCGCCGGCGGCGGCTCGTCGAGCTCGCCCGAGAGCACGAGGTCCTGATCGTCGAGGACAACCCCTACGGGCTTCTGCGCTACGACGGCGAACCGCAGCCGACGCTCTACAGCCTCGACGGCGGCGACTACGTCCTCTATCTCGGAACGCTCTCGAAGATCCTCTCCCCCGGCATCCGGATCGGCTGGGTCGCGGCGCCGCCGCCGGTGCTGGAGAAGATCGGGCTCGGCAAGCAGGCCGCCGACCTCTGCACCTCGACGCTCACCCAGTACTTCGTCCGGGAGTACTTCGGGGAGGGCCGCTGGCGCGAGTACATCGGGGACCTGGTCGAGATCTACCGGGCGCGCCGAGACGCGATGCTCGAGGCCCTCGAGCGCCACTTCCCGCCACAGGCGGAGTGGTCCGAGCCGGACGGTGGCCTCTTTCTCTGGGCGACGCTGCCGGACTACATCGATACGACCGATCTGCTTGCGAAAGCCTTGCGCGAGAACGTGGCCTTCGTGCCCGGCCGCGCCGCCTACGTCGACGGAACGAGCGGGGCCTCCTCGATGCGCCTCAATTTCTCCGCGTCCGATGAGGACGAGCTGCGGGAGGGGATCCGCCGGATCGGCCACGTGATCACCGAGCAGATCGCGCTCTACGAGACGATCACCGGCGAGCACCGGGTCACGCCCCCGCCGGACGATGGTGATGAGGCCGGCGGCGAGGTGGTCCCGATGCCGAGGCGATGAGGGTAGCCGTCCTCAAGGGAGGGAGCTCGCTGGAGCGGGAGGTCTCGCTGCGCTCGGCGGCGCGGGTGGAGGACGCAGTGGGCTCGCTCGGCCACGAGCCACTCGGGATCGACGTTGGCCGGGACCTGGTGGCACGGCTGCGCGACGAACGCCCCGACGTCGTCTTCATCGCTCTGCACGGCCCGGGTGGCGAGGACGGCACGGTCCAGGAGTTGCTCGAGATCCTCGACCTGCCCTACACCGGCCCCGGCGTTGCGGCCTGCGCGCTCTGCATGGACAAGGTCGCGTCCAAGCACAAGATGCGTGTCGCCGGGATCCCCACTCCGGACTGGGCCGCCTTCAACGCGACCGCGTTCCGCGAGCTCGGAGCGGCCGATACGCTCGAGGAGATCGAGGCTCGACTCGGCTTCCCGCTGGTCGTCAAGCCCGCCAGCCAGGGCTCGTCGCTCGGGGTCGAGTTCGCCGCGGCTCGTAAGCAGGTCCCGGAAGCGCTGCTGGCGGCGTTCAGCTACGACGACCGCGTGCTGCTGGAGCGCTACGTGAAGGGCCGCGAGCTGGCGGTGAGCCTTCTCGACGGCGAGCCGCTGCCGATCGTCGAGGCCATCCCGCGCGAGGAGGACTTCTTCAACTTCGAGGCCCGCTACGAGATCGGTCGGACCGACTATGTCTGCCCGGCGGATCTCGGAGATGCCGAGACCGACGCTGTCCAGGAGCTCGCGACCCGCACCTACGAGACCCTCGGCTGCAGCGGCTTCGCCCGAGTCGACCTGATGCTCGGCGACGACGGACCGCGGGTGCTCGAGGTGAACGCGATCCCGGGCCTGACCGACACCAGCCTCTTCCCGATGGCGGCGGAGGCGGCAGGGATCGACTTCAACCAGCTGGTCGAACGGATCCTGGCGTCGGCGCGCGAGCGCCCGGAAAGCGAGAGGACGCTTCGCCAGCAGGCGGGCCCGCTACCTTTACGGCCCTGACCTGCCGAAGCGCCTGCTGTCGCGGGCGCTAGGGTCCCTCCTCGCCCTGGGCGAAGTCCTCGGGCGTGACGTTGTCGAGGAAATCCTTGAACTTCTCGACGACCTGCTCGGTGTCCTCGACCTCCTCGCCCTCGAACTCGATCGCGGACTCCTCGATCACCTCGTCCGCGGCGAAGATGGGAGCGGAGGTCCGCACGGCGAGGGCGAGGGCGTCCGAGGGCCGCGAGTCGATCTCGAGCTCGGAGCCGTTCATCGAGATCGTGATCGAGGCGAAGAAGGTATTGTCGCGGAGCTCGGTGACCGAGACCTTCTCGCACTTCGCGTCCATCTGATCCAGGACGTCGGAGAGCAGGTCGTGAGTCATCGGGCGCGGGGTCGAGGCCCCCTGCAGCTTCATCAGGATGGCCGCGGCCTCCGGGTGGCCGATCCAGATCGGCAGGAACTTGTTCCCATCGACGGTCTTCAGCAGCACGATCGGCTGCTTGCCGACCATGTCAAAGCTCACTCCGTAGATGGTCATCCGCTGCACAAGAGGCTCCTCGCGAGGTCCGGAGGAAGTATAGGAGCGGGGCCGCAGCGCCCCGGAGCCCTCCACCGGCGGTGGCGACCCGGGTGGCGTCGCCGTACCATCGCCCCCGTGTCAACGGAGTGCCGGCAGCAGGCCTTCATCGACGCACCGCTCGATGTGGTGTGGGCGCTCGCCGCCGACCCCGAGCGCCAGACGGAATGGTGGCCGGACACGATCACGTTCGAGTGCATCGACGGCGACTTCGTGCAGGGCTGCCACGTCCGGAACATCCAGAAGCGCCCCTGGCCGATGTCGAACCTCGAGACGACCCTCGAGGTCGACCGGATGGTCCCCGGCAAGGAGCTGACCATCCGCTGCATGGACACGGGCACCTACACCCGATCCATCCTCACGGAGGGCCAGGGTGGCACGTTCATCGAGATGGAGGCCGGCAACGACCCCGCGACGCTGAACGTCCGCATCCAGGTCGCGATGGCGGGCGAGAGGCTCTTCCGCCGCTGGGTGGAACACGCGCTCGAGAAGCTGCGGGCCGCCGCGGAAAGGGACGAAGTGGGCGATCCTGGACTCGAACCAGGGACCTCTTCCTTATCAGAGAAGCGCTCTAACCGACTGAGCTAATCGCCCGGGGTTGGCGATTTTAGCTCCCGAGTCAGGAGCGCCTGCGAAGCCGCCGCGCCAGCGATTCCAGCTCCGCGAGGTCGTCGAAGCGGAGCTCCGCCTTGACGCCGGTGCCGTCACGGCGAACCCGGACGTCCTGCCCGATCGCGGAGCCGAGCAGGTCCTCGGCTTCCGTCATCGCCGCGCGCTCCTCGACCGAGATGCGGCCGCCGCTCGTCCTCTTTCGCCGAGCTGCGCCGTCCTTCGCCCGGCGCTCCGTGTCGCGAACCGACCAGCCCTCCGCGGCGGCCTGCTTCGCCAGGCGCGCGCGCCGGTCCTGGTCCCGCACCTGGAGGATCGCTCGGCCGTGCCCCTCGCTGAGGTCACCCCGCTCCAGGAGGATGAGCACGGGGTCAGGGAGGTCGAGCAGCCGGATCAGGTTGGAGATCGCCGCGCGGCTCCGGCCGACCCGGCGGGCGAGCTCCTCCTTGGAGATCCCGAGGTCGTCCACGAGGGAGGCGCAGGCGCGGGCCTCCTCAACCGGGTTGAGGTCCTCGCGGACCATGTTCTCGATCAGCGCGGCCTGGAGGCGCTCGTCCTCGGGCGAGGTCCGAACGACGGCGGGCACCCGGCCGATCCCGGCCTTCTGGGCGGCACGCCAGCGCCGCTCGCCGGCGACCAGCTCATAGCGCCCGTCATCGAGCGGGCGGACGATCAGCGGCTGGAGGAGGCCCACGGAGCCGATCGACCCCGCCAGAGCATCGAGCGCCGCGGCGTCGAATCGGGCGCGCGGCTGATCGGGGTTGGGCTCGATCTGGGCCACGTCGAGCTCGCGCAGCTCGGGGCCGCCCGCGTTGCTCTCCGGGAGGATCGCCGCGAGCCCCCTCCCCATGCCGCGCCGGGGCTCAGCCATTGGCAACCTCCGCGCTCGGGGCCCGCAGGTCGAGCACCTCGTCCACGAGGGCACGGTACGCGCGCGAGCCCGTCGATTTCGGGTCGTGCTCGGAGACCGGGATCCCGTAGCTCGGCGCCTCCGCGACCCGGACGCTTCGCGGGACCACCGTGTTGAAGACCCTGGCCGGGAGGTGCTCGCGGAGCTCCCGCTCGACGTCCTGGGCCAATCGCGTGCGGTCGTCGTGCATCGTGATCAGCACGCCCGCCATCTCCAGCCGCGGATTGAGCTCCCGGTGGACCAGCTGGAGGGTCTCGAGAAACTGCACGAGCCCCTCGAGCGCGAGGTACTCGGCCTGGACCGGAACGATCACCTTGTCCGCGGCCACCAGAGCGTTGACGGCGACCGGTCCGAGAGACGGCGGGCAGTCGAGCAACGTGTGGGCGAAGCGCTCGCGGACGGGTCCCAGGCCGTCGCGCAGTCTGGTCTCGTACCCACTCGACCGGGGCAGCTCGACCGCCGCGCCCGCGAGATCCACATGCGCGGGAACTATCCACAGGTTGTCGGGCCCGGCCGGGCGTGCCGCCTCCGCCACCGAGACGCTGCCGCTGAGGCAGTCGTAGGAGGACGGCGTCGAGTTCTTTGCCAGACCGAGCGCGACCGTTGCGTTGCATTGGGCATCGAGGTCGACGATCAGGGTCTGCTGCCCATCGCCCGCTATGCAGGCGCCCATGTTGACGGCCGTGGTGGTCTTGCCGACGCCGCCCTTCTGGTTCGCAATCGCGTAGACGGTTCCCATCGGTTCGTTCGGGTCAGTTCGGTTCGGATCCGAACGGCCGCTTCGCCGCCATCCCGGGGCGCCTCGGGAGCCCGTTCGGAGTGGGTCCATTCTTGCGGAGCAGGTGGATGTGTCGGTCGCGGCTGGCCGGATAAGGCTGCACCGTGCGAATCTCCACCGGCTCCATCGCGGTGCGATCGGCGGCCCGGGTGGCCTCCGCCTCCTCGTCTGCGGAGCGCCCGCCCTTCCAGGCGGCGAGGAGGCCGCCGTCGCGAAGCAGTGGCGAGGCGAGCTCCGCGAGGGTCGCGAGGGACCCGACCGCGCGCGCGGTGACCACGTCGTAGGCCGCCTCTCCGTCGCCGGCCGCCCAGTCCTCGGAGCGCTCGCAGACGACCTCCGCGTTGGCGAGCCCCATCCGCCCGATCGCCTCGCGGAGGAACGCGCATTTGCGCTCGATCGACTCGATCAGATCGACCCGCGCGTCCGGAAGTGCGGCTGCCAGCACGAGGCCCGGAAGCCCGGCGCCGCTGCCCAGGTCGGCGATCCGCCCCGCCGAGCGAATCGGCTCGAGTTCGAGCCCGCTGAGCGAGTCGGCTATGTGGATGTCGCCGGCGCGGGCGGCCGTCGAGGACGCGATCGGAGCGCGATTCTCCTGCAGCATCCGGAGGAGCGCCTCGAGTGCCGGCTCTGCCGCGTCTGGGATCGAGCTCAATCCGAGAGCAGCGGCGCCACGACCACGTAGCGGTTGGGCTCGTCGCCCTCGCTGTAGGTCTCGACCTCGGGCCGGTCGCGAAGGTGCTCGTGGACCACCCGCCGCTCGTTCGAGCCCATCGGGTCCATCTCGATCGCCTCCTTGTGGCGGACGGCGTCATCCGCCGCCATGTCGGCCCGGCGGCGCAGCGACTCACCCTGGCGACGGCGATAGCCGGCGGCGTCGACCGTGACCCGCTTGCGGTCCTGGCGACCCCGAAAGGCGGCCTGGTAGCAGAGCAGCTGAACCGCGTCGATCGTCTGGCCGTGGCGGCCGATCAGCAGGCCGACGTCCTCACCGTCGACGTCGGCGTGGATCTCCTCCTCCCCGTCCTCGACCGAGACGGAGGCATCCAGCCCAAGCTTCTCGACGATCCGCTCGAGCAGGACACGCACCCGCTCAGACGGCTCCTCGGGCAGAACAGCCGCCTGCGACTCAACCTCTCCTTCGGCCACGCGCGGAGTCTAGGCATGGGCGGCCGGTGGCGGGGGCCGCCACTCCCTACCGGCGCCGCTTCCGCTTGCGAGGCGGAGGGGGAGGGGGCTTCGAGGACCGCACCTCCTCCGGCGTGGGCACCGCCGGCAACGGCCAGACGAAGTGGATGACCGTCTGCTGCATGATCTGCCAGAGCCCCGAGGCGATGAAGTAGACGGCGATGCCGGCTGGGGCGTTGGGGATCAGGAAGACCGTGACCAGGGAGAAGACCCCGGCGAACAGGTAGCGCTGGTTGGCCCCGCCGGTCTGGGGGGAGGGCGTGAAGATGATCAGAGCGAATGTGCCCGCGACGGCCAGCACGATCAGGGCGATCGCCTCCGCCCCCGTTGGGTGCTCGGCGAGGTGGTTGATGAAGAGCCAGCCGGGATCCCCGGACTTGACCACCTCGTCCTTGAACATGCTGCTGCGCAGCAGCTGGTAGAGGGCGATGAAGACCGGGAACTGGAAGACGAGCGGCAGGCAGGCCGAGAGGGGGTTGACGCCGTGCTCCTGGAAGAGCGCCATCTGCTCGCGCTGCATGCGCTGGCGGTCGTCCTTGTACTTCTCCTGAATCTCCTTCAGATACGGCTGCAGCGCCTGCATCTCGCGCATGCCGTGCATCGAGCGCAGGGTGAAGGGCAGCACCACCAGGCGCGAGAGCCAGGTGATGATCACGATCCCGAGTCCCCACGAGAGCCCGACGTCGTCGTGGATCCACGTAATGACGGAGTTGAAGAGGTTCTCGAGCGGGCTGAGGATGTTGGCGTCGAGGAGCACGGTGGAGTTCTACGTCAGATGGGGCCTGCTGGATCCGTCCCCGGGAGGCACGCCAGGCGGTGGGTGCTGGTGGTCGCGGCGCTCCGAGCGGGTCGGCGTGTTGCGGAAGAGGCGCCGGTCGGAGAGCTCGTCGACCCCGCCGTGGCTGAACGGGTTGCAGCGGAGCAAGCGCCAGCCGGCCAGGATCAGGCCTCGGATCGGGCCGAGCTCGCGGATCGCCTCGACGGCATATGCGGAGCAGGTCGGGTAGTAGCGGCAGCGCGGCGCGATGGCCGGAGAGATCCAGCGCTGATAGAGGCGGAGGGGCGCGATCAGCAGCGCGGTGACCAACCGTTTCACGACAAACGCTCCTCGCCCGCGGCATCCTGCATCAGCTCCCCCAGCGACGCCTGGACACCGTCCCGACCCTCGCGCTCGAGCAGACCCTCGACGCCGGGCCGCCCCACGATCACGTAGTCGCGACCGGGCTGGATCAGCTCTGGGTGCTCCCAGAAGGCCTCGCGGATCGCCCTCCTCACCTTGTTGCGCGTCACGGCCTTGCCGACCTTGCGGCCGACCGAGAGCCCGAGCCGCGCGCCATGGTCCGCCTCGTCCTCGCGGCGAGCGAAGGAGTAGACGACCAGAAAGCGATTGGCGCTCGAGCTCCCTTCGCGATAGACGCGATCGAAGTCGCCGCTCCGCGAGAGACGGCGCCTGCGGGCGTCGGGGCGGCCCTCAGAGGCCAACGTCAGGGAGTGAGGCGCTTGCGGCCCTTCTGACGCCGGCGCCTCAGGATCGCGCGGCCGGACCGGGTCCGGCTCCGGGCCCGGAACCCATGGGTCCGGGCTCGCTTGCGCTTCTTCGGCTGGTAGGTCCGCTTCATCGAAAGGGCCCAATCGGGAGGGCGAGGGGCACGGCAGTATAGGCCGTGACCACCATGGCCTCGCCGCGCCGCGGGCTCGCGAATCAGGCCCTTGCGGTTTTCGCCGCGTTTTGCACGGAGCCGCCGGCGCGGCCCTTTCGACGTCTCGGGGCCGAGCCTATGATCGGCCGCTCGCCCGATCACGAGACGGGCTCGCTCCTCGGCTTCGCCTGCGGAGCGCCCTCGCACCCACGACGACGAAGGAGGACCAGGTTCAGGGGCAGGCCGGTGATGTCCGTCAGGACCTAGCGGGGCCCTGGCGCGAGGTCCAGCGGGAGCTGGCCGCCTCGGTCCCCGAGGACACCTTCCGCATCTGGTTCTCCCCCCTCTCGCCCGTCTCGCAACGGGGGGCCATCCTCTACGTGACCGGCCCGCAGCGGGTGGTCCGCTGGGTCGGCAGGCGCTATCTCGGACTGCTGCGCTCCGCGGTCGCCAGGTCGGTCGAGGGGATCCGCGAGGTCGAGTTCGTCGCCCCGAACGCCGCGCCGGCGGTCAGCGGGGCGCGGGAGGAGGCCGCCTCCCGCGTGGCGCTCAACCCCGACTACACGTTCGACCGCTTCGTGATCGGACCCGGGAACCAGCTCGCCCACGCCGCGGCCCTCGCGGTCGCGGAAGCTCCCGGCGAGGCCTACAACCCCCTCTTCCTCCACGGCCCGCCGGGGCTCGGCAAGACCCATCTCCTCGGATCGATCGCCAACTACCTGAACCGCCACAGCCCGCAGCTCACGGTCCACTACACGACCGCGGAGTCCTTCACCAACGAGTTCGTCTCCTCCCTGCACGGCTCCGCCATCGACTCCTTCAAGGAGCGCTACCGCCGGTCGGACGTCCTGCTGATCGACGACGTCCAGTTCCTCCAGGGCAAGGCGCGGACGGCGGACGAGTTCTTCCATACCTTCAACGCGCTCTATGAGGGTGGCGCGCAGCTCGTGATCACCGCGGACCGGGTCCCCGCCGAGCTCGAGGACCTGGCCGACCGCCTCCGCGATCGCTTCGAGTGGGGGTTGACCGTCCCGCTCGAGCCGCCGGACCTCGCCACTCGCCTGGTCTTCCTCGGCAACCTGGCCAGGGAGCAGAGCGAGCCGCTGCCCCCGGATGCGCTCCGCGCCCTGGCCTCCAAGACCTCCCCCAACCTCCGCGTTCTCAAGGGAGCGCTGACCCGGGTCGTGGCAATCTCCTCTCTCACCTCCTCCGCGGTGACCACGGCCTCGGTCGAGCACGCGCTGCCCAGCGGCACGATCACGCCGGCGCCCAGGGCGCTCGGCGCCCGGCAGGTTCAGGAGGCGGTCGCGGCCCGTCTCGGGATCAGCGTCGACGAGCTCCTCTCCCCCAACCGGACCGCCCCGATCGCCCGCGCCCGGCAGATCGCCATGTACCTGATCCGGGAGCTCACCGACCTCTCCCTCCCAGCCATCGCCAAAGCCTTCAACCGGCGGGATCACACCACCGTCCTGCACGCGATCCGCCGGATCGAACGCTCCGCACTCGAGGACGGGAGCCTCTCCCGCACCCTCGAGGAGCTCACCTCGGAGCTTCACCGGATCGGTTCGGAACCGGTCGATTCGGGACCTGACGGATCGTGACCGAACCGACTGAAAGAATCGGAGACGAGGCTGTCCACATATCCACGTCGTCCACAACCCTTACTACTCCTAGGAACGCCCGACAACCAGCGATGAAGATCAACACCACAAGGCAATCGCTTCTCGATGCTCTGCTCGTCGTCTCGCGTGCCGTATCCGCCCGCGCCGCGCTGCAGGCGCTGTCGGGAATCCTGATCAGCGCCGACGGCGAGGCTCGCCTGCGCGCCACCGACATGGAGCTCGGGCTGGAGGTGGGCCTCGAGGGCGAGGTGGAGGGTGGCGGCTCCGTCGTGCTCCCCGGCCGCCTGCTGGTCGAGGTCGCCCGCTCGCTTCCGGAGGGCTCCGTGACCCTGGCGCTCCGTGAGGCCGAGCGCGACGTCGAGCTCAGCGCCGGCTCGTCGCGGTTCCACCTGCGCACGCTGCCCGCCGATGACTTCCCGCGCTTCCCGGAGGCGGAGGGGGAACCTGCCGAATTGCCCGCGGCGCCCCTTCGGGACACGATCAACCGGGTGGCCCGGGCAGCCTCGCGCGATGAGGCGCGACCCGTCCTCACCGGCGTGCTGGTGACGGTGGAGGGCGACGCGATGACGATGGTGGCGACGGACTCCTACCGGCTCGCGGTGAAGACGACGAAGCTCGACACCTCGGTCGGGGAGCGCCTCGAGGCGAACGTCCCCGCCCGGGCGCTCCGGGAGCTGGCGCGGCTGATCGAGGCCGGCGGGGAGGAGACGTTGCGCGTCTGGCTGACGCGCAACCAGGCGATCTTCCGCGTCGGGCAGACCTCACTCAGCTCACGCCTGATCGACGGCCAGTTCCCGAATCACCAGCAGCTCCTGCCCGAGTCGTACGAACACGAGGTGAAGCTGCCGCGCTCGGAGCTCCTGGAGGTGACCCGCCGGGTCTCGCAGCTCGCGCAGCGGAACGCGGCGCTCCGGCTCTCCTTCTCGGACGGGGAGCTGGTCGTCTCGGCCGAGACGCCGGACCTCGGCGACGCGCGTGAGGCGCTGCCGGCCCCGTACTCGGGGGAGCTTCTCGAGATCGGCTTCAACCCGGAGTTCATCAGGGACGGCCTCGAGTCGATCGACTCCGACGAGGTCGTGCTCAAGCTGATCTCTCCGCTGCGCCCGGGACTGCTCGAGCCCTCGGAGGCGGACGACTTCAGCTACCTCGTGATGCCGATTCGCCTCAACGTGTAGGCCCGCGATGGTCGTCGGGGCAGTCGAGTGCCGCGGGTTCCGTAACCTCGCCGACGCCCAGACCCCGATCGCCGATGGCGTCATCGTCGCCTGCGGCGGGAACGGAGCCGGAAAGACGAACCTGCTCGAGGCGGTGTACTTCGGCCTCACGGGGCGCTCGTTCAGAGCGGGAAACGACAGGGACATGATTCGCTTCGGGGATCAGGGCGCCCGGGTCGAGCTGGAGCTGCCGCCGACCGGGTCCCGCCTGCTGGCCGCCATCGATCGCTCCGGCGAGCGACGACATCTGCTGGCGGGCAGGCCCCTCGGCGGAGCGCCGGACGAGCGTCCGCTGGTCAGCGTCTTCCACCCCGACCGGCTGCAACTGGTCAAGGGCTCGCCGGCTCACCGCCGCGCTCACCTCGATCGCCTCTGCGGGGCGATCTGGCCGGCCCGGGCCGCCCTTCGCAGCCGCTTCGGGCGCACGCTCGCGCAGCGCAACGCCCTGGTGCAGCGCATCCGCGCCGGCCTCGGCCGCCGGGACTCGCTTCCCTCCTGGGACGAGCGCCTGGCGGCCGAGGCCGAGCCGCTGATGGAGGCCCGCAGCGATGCGGTCGCGGCTCTGGCGGCTCCCTTCGCGGAGATCGCCGAGGCCCTCGGCCTGGCCGATGCCGAGATCTCCTACCGCCCGCGGGCCGACGGAGGCCGCGAGCGGATCACCGATGAGCTCGCGCGGCGCCGCGCCGAGGATCTGGGCCGCGCCTACACCTCCTACGGCCCACAGCTCGATGAGGTCGAGCTGCGCCTGGGGAAAAGGCCGCTGCGCCGCTTCGGCTCGCAGGGACAGCAGCGCCTC
>DATIDP010000216.1:0-5754 GCA_035456265.1 Solirubrobacterales bacterium
CGATCATGGCCCGCACGGCAACCAAGACCCGTACAAGCAGCAAGTCCCGCACCCGTGAGCCGGCTCTGGAGGGGCTGCCCTCCCCGGAGGAGCGGGCCGCCGCCGGCAAGGCGGCGCGAGCCGATACGCCGCGCTCCAGCCACGCGGAGGGTGTGCCGGAGGCGGACAGCCGCGACCCGGTCGCGGTGCTGGAGAAGCAAGCGAAGACGCGGGCGCCGGAGCTCGTCCCGATCCGCCACGGGCGGATGCTCGCCTCCGCCTTCGCCTTCTACCGGGGCGCGGCGGCGATCATGGCGGCGGATCTGGCCGGCACACCCAGCTCCGGCTTCGAAGCCCAGCTGTGCGGTGACGCGCACCTGGAGAACTTCGGCGCGTTCGCGGCGCCCGACAGGCAGCTGGTCTTCGATTGCAACGACTTCGATGAGACCCTTCCGGGACCCTGGGAGTGGGACGCCAAGCGGCTGGCGGCCAGCTTCTCCGTCGCTGGGCGGGAGCGCGGTTTCGACGAAGCCCAGCGCCGGGCCGTCGTCGCCACGGCGGTGCGTGCCTACCGTGAGGCGATGCGGCACTTCGCAGACGCGAGGAATCTGGACGTCTGGTACGAGAGGCTCGACGTTTCGTCGATCGTCGAGCAGTGGTCGGGGGAGGCGACTAAGCGGGAACGGAAGAGGTTCGAGCGGAACATCGCGAAGGCCCGGACGAAGGACAGCATGCGCGCGTTCTCCAAGCTCACGCGGGAGGTCGACGGTGACCTTCGGATCATCAGCGACCCGCCGCTGATCGTCCCGTTCGAAGAGCTGTTCGAGGGCCGCGCCGCGGAGGCAGAGAAGCGGCTACGCAAGGTCCTCGGCGAGTATCGCTCCACGCTTCCGGACGAACGTCGCCGCCTCCTCGATCAGTTCCACTACCTGCATACGGCGCGAAAGGTCGTCGGGGTCGGAAGCGTCGGCACCCGCGCATACATCGTCCTGCTGATCGGGCGCGACCGGCAGGATCCGCTCTTCCTGCAGGCGAAGGAGGCTGAGGCGTCGGTGCTGGAGCCTTTCATCAAGCCCAGCGAGTACGAGAATCACGGGCAGCGCGTCGTTCAGGGCCAGCGGTTGATGCAGGCGGCAAGCGATAGCTTCCTGGGCTGGCTGACCGCCGAGGGGCCCGACGGCAAGATGCGCGACTTCTACGTCCGCCAGCTTTGGGACCAGAAGGGGTCGGCGCTCGTGGACGTCATGAACCCCAGGCAGATGACCGCATATGCCCAGGTCTGCGGCTCGACCCTGGCCCGTGCGCACGCTCGGTCGGGCGACCGGATCGCGATCGCTTCGTATCTCGGCCGCGGTCAAGGCTTCGATCGGGCCCTGGCCGACTTCGCAGAGTCCTACGCCGACCTGAACGAGCGCGACTATCGGGCGCTGCGAGAGGCCGCGGAAGAGGGCCGGGTGCCGGCCGAAGAGGGCGTCTGATGCCCTTGCACCCCCGATCCGGCGAGAGGCCCAGACCGCGGATTCACCCCTCGAAGCTCGTCAGGTCCTGCACCTGGAGGCCGTTCGCCTCGCAGTAGGCCTCGTACCGCTCGATCGCCGTCTTCCAGTTCTCTCGGGCGACGATGCTCCCGTCCTCGTCGAGGAAGAGCAGCTCGCCGATGACAACGAAGAAGACCTCGGCGGGCTCGTCGCCGACGCTCTCTGGAGTGTGGGAGGAGGCAGCGGTCTCATAGACCGTGTCGCCGGGCTCGGAGACCCAGTCATGCTCGATGTAGCGCCAGGCGCCCCTCATCGTGTGTCCGATGACTGTCCCCGTGTGGTAGTGGGTGGGCAGCCGGAGACCCGGCGGGAAGCGCATCGAGACGATGACCTCACCGTGGATCGGGTCGATCTTGAAGTACTTGAGATGGACTTCCTCGCTGTAGGGGGTGAACGGCACCCACGGGACCGAATCGCGCTTCACGTTCGCGGTCACGATCTCCTTGTAAGCGGTGGTCATCTTCATCTCCTCCAGTCGATCGATGAGCTGAAGCAGGAGCCCGGCTGGCCACCGGGCCCCCACAGTTCGCTCATGCTCCGCTCGCGGTCGTCCTCTCGTCACCGCCGAAGACGATGAGTCCGTAGACGATCCAGACGCAGAGCGCGAAGATCGCCAGCGACCAGAACGGGTGAGAGCCGCCCATCGACAACAGTGCATCGATTGCCCCGAGGCTTCCGGCGATGACCCCGAGGATCCGTCCATAGGCGTTGCCGGCCATCAGCGAGAAGCCGCCGCTCAACTGGATCACCCCGATGATGATCATGATCCAGCCCATCGCGTGCAGGTTGGTGAGGATGTACCTCGTGTCGTTGGCGTAGAAGTTCGCGTCCGCCACGGCGCCGATGCCGTAGATGATGTTCAGCGTGCCCACCATCAGCAGCAGGATGGCGACGAAGACGACGCGGCCTGCACCTCTCAATTGGAACTCCTTTCCTTGACGCTTGCCGCTTGAGCGGCCTGGACGCCGGCCGGACCGGCGCCTCCCGACCGTAAGCCCGCCACCGTGCCTCATCCTCACCCGGATGGGGTGATTCACCTGCCCGCCCCGGCGCCGCCGTGACCCTGGGATTGGCTCCCTGATCACCTGATGCGGGTGATGCGGTATTCGGTGGGCCCGTGTCCCATGGGACCGGATGAGCCGCCCGGGCAGCGATGCCGAGACCACCTACGTATGCGGCCGGGTCGAGCCCTGGATCCCGTTCGAGCCCCTGAGCGGCCGCGTGCTAATTCGTTACCACCGGATCGACCCCGTCGAAGGGCAGATCGTGGCCGCGGTGCGCCTCGCTGCCGAGGCCGGGTCGGCGCCTCTCTATCACACAGGGCCCGTGATCGCCCACACGATCAGCGGCGCGTGGCGCTACCGCGAGGAGGACTGGGTCTCGAAGGCCGGGGACACCGTGTATGAGGCCGCTGGTTCGATGCACACGGCGGAATCGATCGGGGACGAGGAGACGGTCGTCTTCCTCGTCGTGACGGGAGAGTTCCTCTTCTTCGACGACGAGGGCAGTCTGATCTGGCAGGAGAGCTGGAGGACGTCGATGGAGCGGCACGCCGAGTACTGCATGGCGAAGGGCCTGACCCCCATGCGCTTCAGCACTCAGTACTGAAACCTGCCTCACCGAGGCATGGTTGCCCCGGGATTCCGCCCAGCAGAGTAGGTTGTCGGAGCAAGGAGTGACTGGAACTGGACGCCGTCAATGAGGCGGCGTTAGGGGCCGGCCAGGAATGCCACAGGCAACCACGCCACAGAGCACCACGGAGGGTGAGCCGGCAGCTCCCGCCGAGAGGCAGGCCCCCGCCTTCGACCCCGCCTTCGTCCTGCGGCCCCGCCTGACCGAACGGCTGCTCGGGTCGTCGGCCGACCTGGTATTGCTCGTGGCGCCGGCCGGCTACTCAAAGACGACCTGTCTGGCGGAGTGGGCCGCTTCCGACGATCGCCCGTTCGCGTGGGTCGCCGGGACGAGGCGGCATCACGATCCGGCGCTGCTGGTGAGCTCCATCGTGGATGCCCTGGATGAGATCGAAGTGGTCGACCCGGGTGTTATGACCGCTCTCGCATCACCGAAGCCGAGCATCTCGACGGTGGTCGTACCGCGGTTGCAGAAGGCCCTACGGAACAGAAGCGAGCCATGCGTCCTCGTCATCGACGATGTCCATGCGATCACAGGTGCCGATTCTTTCGCCGTGATCGATTCCGTGATCGCGGCCATGCCGCCGGGCTCCCAGGTGGCCCTCGCGTCCCGGAACGAGCCACCGCTGCCGCTGGGACGGCTCCGTGCCGGCCGGCAGCTCCTCGAGCTCGCCCGTCGCGATCTCGCGATGACGCGTACGGAGAGCGGGGAGCTCCTGGCCCGGATCGGCCTTGAGCTGACCAACGCGCAGACCGACAGCCTGTTCGAGCGCACGGAAGGGTGGCCGGCAGCACTCTACCTGGCCGGGCTCACCCTTCTGGAGCAGACGGACGTTCGGGCCGCCATCGCCTCGTTCGCGGGCGACGACAGGGTGGTGGTCGATTACCTCAGGGACGAATTCCTCTCCGCAACGAGCGCCGCCGAGGTTGACTTTCTGACGCAGACCGCCGTGCTCGACGAGCTGTCGGGCCCGCTCTGCGATGCGCTCTTGGAGAGGTCCGGCTCCGCGCACGTCCTGAATAGGCTCTCGCGGTCGAACTTCCTCGTGATCCCGCTCGATCGTCGCGACGACCGCTACCGCTATCACCACCTGTTCGGTGAGATGCTGCGCTCCGAGCTCCACCGGAGCGATCCCAGCAGCGAGGCCGAGCTTCATGCGCGGGCGAGTAGCTGGTACGCGGAGGAGGGGGATTGGGATCGAGCGATCGATCACGCGATCGCCGCCGCCGACGTGCAACGCGCCGGCGAGCTGATCTGGCAGACGCTGCCTGACGTGCTCGGCCGGGGCCGGATCGCGACCATGCGGCGATGGCTCGACGAGCTCGGGCCTGACCGAATCGCCGAATCCGGCACGCTCGCGCTGGCCGCGGCTCACTGCGCCATCGTCGACGGCGATGGCGACAGGACTGCCGATTGGATGAGGATCGCGGATGCCGCGCCCGGGCACTCCGCCGCGCGGAAGTCGTTTCGGGCCGACGTTCACCTGCTGAGGGCGACCTGCGCTCTCGATGGTGTCCAGCGGATGGGGGAGGACGCCGAGCGCGCCTCAGAGCTCTATCCGGAGGAGGCGCCGTGGCAGACAGCCTGTCACCTCTACCGAGGCGTCTCGAGCCACCTGAGCGGGGATCCGGTAAGAGCCGTGCCGCTCCTAGGGGAGGCGGCCCGGCGCGGCGCGATCGTCGTCCCCGTCATCCAGACGCTCGCCCTATCGCAACTCGGCCTGATCGCGATGGAGGACGAGGACTGGGAGGCGGCCTCGCGGGCCATCACGCAGGCTCGTGAGCAGGTGCACCGATGCGGCCTATCGGATTACCCGAGCATCCTGATGGTCTATGCGGCCTCGGCTCTGGTCAGGGCCCACCAGGGTCAGGTGGCGCTAGCCGAGACGGACATCGCCGACACCCGCCGGCTGCTCGGGCTGCTGCACGGCTTTCCCCCCTGGTATGAGGCGCAAGCGAGGATCGTGCTCGCCCGGGCTTGCACCAGGCTCGACGACGTCGCGGTAGGGAGCGCAGAGCTCGACCAGGCGGCCCGGTTCCTCGAGAAGACCCCTGATGCGACCGTCCTCAACGGATGGCTCAGGGAGTCGCGCAGCGCACTGAGGGCCGCGTCCTCCGAGGGCAGGCGTGAGGAGTGGTCGCTGACGACGGCCGAGCTGCGCACGCTCCAGTACCTCCCCAGCCACCTCTCCTTCCGGGAGATCGCGGAGCGGATCCACGTCTCGCCCAACACGGTCAAGACCCAGGCGCAGGCGATCTATCGAAAGCTCGAGGCCTCTTCCCGGAACGAGGCCGTGGAGAGGGGCCGACACGCCGGCCTGCTGGCCGACGACCCGCTGATCGAGGCGAGTGACCCGTGACCACAGGAACTTCATTCGAAAGGGGTGACGTGGCGCCGTCCGGTGCCACCTACAGTCGCCCGGATCCCGCACTTCGCGAAAGGAGAAGGAATGGGCACCGAAGAGCTGGATGAGATGGGCCCGATCGACTACGTCCTTGTCGAATGGCCTGGGCGTCAGCCGACCGGCGAGGCAGCCCCATACCTGGTTGACCTGGTCGAGCGCGGAATCATCCGCGTCCTGGATTTCGCCTTCATCGCCAAGGAC
>DATIDP010000217.1:0-12155 GCA_035456265.1 Solirubrobacterales bacterium
AAGAACGCGAGAATCGTCAGCACGAGCACGGGCATCGACCGGCGCAGCTCGGCGGCGTCCTCGATCGACCGGCGTGCGTCGAGCTCCATCACGCGCTTGCGGGCCTTGGGCGCGATCTGCAGACGGGGGCGATAGGCGAGATAGAGCCCGCCCGTCACGACGATCAGCGCGAGGACGGCGATCGGCGCGAGGTTGACGATGAACTCGCCGAAAGACAGCCCGGTCGCGCCGGCGATGATGATGTTCGGCGGGTCACCGATCAGGGTCGCCGTCCCGCCGATGTTCGAGGACACGACTTCGATGATGATCAGCGGGATCGGGTCGATGTCGAGGGCGTCCGCGAGCAGGAAGGTGATCGGGACGACGAGCAGGATGGTGGTCAGGTTGTCCAGGAGGGCCGAGAGCAGGGCCGTCGTCACAGCGAGGCTGAGGACCACGTAGAGCGGCCGTCCCCTCGAGGCCTGGCCGGCCCGGATCGCCATGAAGTCATAGACGCCCGTCTGCTGGGTCACATAGACCAGGATCATCATTCCGGCGAGCAGCCCGATCGTGTTGAAGTCGACGGACTCGATCGCCTTCTCCTGCGTGAACCCGTCGACAAAGAGGACGACGACCGCAGCGCCGAGGAGCGCAACCTTCGTCCGGTGAACTCGCTCCGACGCGATCGCCGCCAGGACGATCAGGAATGTCGCTACCGCAACGGCCACTCAGATGCGCAGAAGCGGCGATTCGGGCGCTGCGGGAAGCAAAGTCATGCCGGCTCCGGGATCGACAACACGAGTTGCCGACCAGCCTTCCCGGCGCACCTCGGGCGAGGTTACATGACCTGGAGTGCGGCTGGAGAGGTGGGGTGTGAAGGGCGCCACCCGGCGCACCCGGCGCTGCCGGACCTCGCGAAGAGGTCAGGCGGGAGCGCCGACGGGAGGAGTGGTCGGCCCGGTAGTCGAGCGGGCGCGCCCCGGCTCGCCGACCACGATCACCCGGGTGGGCCGCTCGGCGAGAACCGTCTGCAGCGTCTTGCCGTAGAGGGGGGCGCCGTTCCGGTATCGGAGCCCCATGACCAGGGCGCTGGCCTTCAGCTGGCGCGCCTCCTCGGCGATCGAATGGCCGGCCTGGTTCGGCCTCGTCCGATGGACGTGGCCGCTGACCCGCAGTCCCCCGATCAGCTTGGCCTGCTCGATCTTTGAACGTGCCTCCTCCTCCTGCATGCGTAGATCGGCGTCGAGGGGAAGATTGTTCGGCACCGTCACGATCGCGATCACGTGGACGGCGCGGCGGCGCTTGACCGCCAATTTGACCGCCGTGACCATCGTCTGCTCGTTGAAGGGTTCGTCGTCCTCGAAGGCGACGAGCACGCTCCTGTATTCGATCTCCTCGACGCCGAGCGGCTCCGGGAGCAGAACTTTGTGGGTCTGGATTGGGGAGAGCCCGAGCGAGCGCCGGTAGAGCAGGTAGATCGCAATGCCGAGGGCCATCCAGATCGCCCCGATCACCAGCGTTCGGGGGTTGAGCGCCATGACCACGATCCAGGCCGAGAACGTGCCGAAGCCGCCGAGGACGGCGGTCAGCGGCACATCGAACCCGAAGGCCCGCACGCTGCCCGGCGGCTTCCACTCGCGCTCCTGCTCCGGGTAGCGCTGGCGCAGCTTGACCACCGAGATGTGGGCGATCGTGAAGGAGAGCATCGCGCCGAACGAGTAGAGCGTCGCGAGCAGCTCTGTCTCGCCCGGGAGGAGCGTGATCGCGGCCACCAGCGAGAAGACCAGGATGGCGACGTAAGGGGTCCGGAACCTCGGATGGATCTGCCGCAGTCGTTCGGGCAGCTGGCGATAGTGCCCCATCGAGAACGTCAGCCGGGACACCCCGATCAGCCCGGCGTTGGTTGCGATCAGCAGGATCACGGCCGCCAGGACGCCGACGTAATAGCGCAGGATGTTGGTCAGCCCGGCGCCCAGACCGAGGTTCTCGACGATCCCGAGCACCGGGTCATCGGCGAACTTGGATCCCAGGTCCGTGGCGTAGCTGCCGTCGGCGAGCTGGTGGACCGGCATCGCGGAGAGGGCGATCAGAGGGAGCAGCGTGTAGAGCCCGAGGACCGCGAGGACGGTCAGCCCGACTCCCTTCGGCACTGTCTTCGGGGCGTCCTTCGCCTCCTCGGACATGTTCGAGATCGTCTCGATCCCGGTGTAGGCGATCATCCCGACCGCGATCCCGAGCAGGAAGTCGCCCCAGCTCGGCGCCACGCCGAGGTGGACGTTGTCGACCAGGACGCTCGGGCTGAAGACCAGGACCAGCCCGATCGCGACCAGGATCACCTGCGTGCAGAGGTCGGCAATCGCGAGGACCAGGTTGAGCCGCGTCGACTCCTGTGTCCCCTTGATGTTGATCGCCGCGAGGAAGGCGATCACCCCAATGCCTCCGAGGATGTCGCCGGGAGACTCACCGAGAGGAGACCAGAAGACCGCGAGGTAGTGCGGCACGAAGAAGGCCGAGATCGCGACCGTGATGATGTAGTTGAGCATCTGTCCCCAGGCCGCGAAGAAGCTGATCAGCTCGTTGAAGGCGTGCCTGGCGAAGCTCGATGAGCCGCCGGCCTCCGGGTACATCACCGTCGCCTCGGCGTAGGTGGCCGCCGTGGCCATGAAGATCAGTCCCGCGATCACGAAGGCGACGGGCGTCAGCCCGAGGGCGAATGCCGCGGTGACACCCAGCGCGTAGTAGATCGACGAGCCCACGTTGCCATAGGCCGCCGAGAAGAGCGCGCCCACGCCGTGGACCCGCGCCAGCGATTCGTCCCTTGGGATCCGTCGAGCCATGACAGCCCCTTCGAATATAGACCCGAGTCAGGCGCGGCCGGGCAGGGACTGCCTAGGAGCTCGAGGCGCGCTGGACCAGCGTCCGGATGACGCGGTCCTCCGCGTCCTCCTCGGGGTGCCAGAGGACACCCAGCACGAAGGCTCCGTCTGCGGATTCGACCGCCTCGACACTCTCGTCGTCCGTCGCCCAGGCGCTCGCCGCCAGGTTGCCGGCGATCCGGTCGACGCCCTGGTGATGATGGCTCTTCACCGTGAGGCGATCGGTACCCGCTGCCGTCGCCGCGAGCGAGCCCGGTTCGAGGCGTACATCGTGCTCCGCCCACGACCCGGGGAACGGCCGGTGGATCTCGTGCCCCAGGCGCTCGGGAATGTGCTGGTCGAGCGAGCCGCCGAAGGCGACGTTGATGATCTGCATGCCGCGGCAGACTCCGAGCATCGGGACGCCCCGCTCGACCGCTCGCCTCGCGAGCGCGATCTCGAAGCGGTCGCGATCCGGATTCCAGCCGACCGTCTCCGCGTGCGGCTCGACGCCCTGCGTCTCCGGGTCGATGTCCGCGCCCCCGCCGAGCACGAGGGCGTCGATCCTGCTGAGCAGCTCATCCGGGTGGTCCTCCGCTACCCGGTCGGGCGGCAGCAGCGCGATCATCCCGCCCGCGCCGTGAATCGCGCGCGAGTAGGAGAGCGGCAGCAGGGTCGCGGGCTCGTCTCTCCAGACGCCGAAGCTGGCCGGCTCGATCGCCGCGCACACTCCGATCAGGGGACGCGCCATGAGCGGAAGTTAACCGGCACGCCGAGGTGGGAGACATATGCTCGCCCGGTGACTAGCTCGCTTCGTGAGGGACCGGCACCGGAGGGCCCATTCGACGTCGCGATCGTCGGCGCCGGAGCGGTGGGCTGTGCGGTCGCCAGGGAGCTCACCCTCCGCCGCGCCCGCTGCGTGATCGTGGAGGCCGCCCCCGACGTCGGCGCCGGGACGAGCAAGGCCAACACGGCGATCCACCACACGGGCTTCGACGCCAAGCCCGGCACGGTCGAGTCGCGGCTGGTGTCCCTCGGTTACGAGCTGCTCACCGAGTACGCCGCCCGGGTGGGCATCCCGGTCGCGACCCTCGGCGCCCTGATGGTCGCCTGGACGCCCGAGCAGCGCGAGGCCCTCGCAGGCATCCGGGAGACCGCTGACGTGAACGGCTACGAGGAGACCCGAGCCGTGGAGCTCGAGGAGCTCTACGCCCGGGAGCCGAATCTCGGCCCCGGCGCCGAGGGGGCGATCGAGATCCCCGGCGAGGGGATCGTCTGTCCCTTCACGACCACGCTCGCGTTCGCGACGGAGGCGGTGCGGAACGGCTGCGAGCTCGTTCTCAACGCCGCGGTGGGCGGCGTCCGAACGACCGGCGGTGTCCATGAACTCGAGACTTCTCGCGGACCGATTCGCGCTCGGTTCCTGGTGAACGCGGCGGGACTCCGCAGTGACGAGATCGACGCGATGATCGGGCATAGCGTGTTCCAGGTCACTCCCCGGCGGGGCGAGCTGATCGTCTTCGACAAGCTCGCGCGCGGGCTGGTGAACCACGTCCTCTTGCCGGTTCCGACCGAGAAGACGAAGGGCGTGCTCGTCTCCCCCACCATCTATGGGAACGTCCTGCTCGGCCCGACCGCCGACGACGTCGACGACAAGACGGACCGCTCCACCACCGCGGCGGGGCTCGCCTCGCTGATGGAGGCGGGCGGGCGGATCATTCCGGGGCTGGTCGGTCATGAGGTCACTGCCACCTATGTCGGGCTGCGCGCCGCGACCGAGCACCGGGACTACCAGCTGCGGGCCCATCCCGACGAGCGCTACGTCTGCGCGGGCGGGATCCGCTCGACTGGGATCAGCGGGTCGATGGGGATCGCGGAATGGGTGCGCGAGGCCCTCTACGACGCCGGGCTCGAGCTCTCCGAGCCGGTCGCGAAGCTGCTCCGAATGCCGAACATCGGCGAGTTCGGCACGCGGCCCTACCAGGACGACGAGCTGATCGGCCGCGATCGCGACTACGGCCGCATCGTCTGCTTCTGCGAGCGCGTCACCCGCGGTGAGATCGACGCCGCGCTCGCCAGTCCGATCCCGCCGGTCGATGCCGACGGGCTGAGACGGCGGACCCGCGCCCTGATGGGCCGCTGTCAGGGGTTCTTCTGCGGAGCGGAGATCGCTGCCGTCATGGAGTCCGGCGACCAAGTCACCCCCGGACGCGAAGCGGAGGTGGCGTCTGATGATTGAAGATGGGCCCGTGATCGTCGGCGGTGGGCCGTCCGGGCTGGCCGCCGCCGTCGCCCTGCGCGGGCTCGGCATCGCCCCGGTGACCGTGATCGAGCGCGAACGGGAGGCCGGCGGCATACCCCGCCACTCCGCCCACACGGGGTTCGGCCTGCGCGACCTCCGAACCGTCGTCAGCGGCCCGCGCTACGCCGGGCGCTACCGGGAGCTGGCCGAGCAGGCCGGGGTGGAGGTGATCGCGGAGACGATGGTCACCGGCTGGGAGGGGGGCCGTGGCCTGAGGGTGACCGGGCCCGGCGGGCGCTGGGAGCTCGAGCCGCCCGCGGTGGTCCTGGCCACCGGCTGCCGGGAGCGGCCACGCTCGGCACGC
The DNA here is from genome assembly GCA_035456265.1 of Solirubrobacterales bacterium. Lineage (GTDB taxonomy): Bacteria > Actinomycetota > Thermoleophilia > Solirubrobacterales > 70-9 > DASUPK01. The sequence continues at coordinate 5,441 of DATIDP010000217.1, forward strand.
CTCGTGCCCGGATCGCGGCCGGCGGGGGTGATGACGACCTCGACTCTCCAGCAGCTCGTCCACCTGCGCGGCGAGCGGGTCGGGAGCAGGGCGGTGATAGTCGGTGCCGAGCACGTCAGCTTCTCCGCCGTTGCCACGCTCGCGCACGCGGGCGCATCCGTCGCGGGCCTGGTCACCGAGCTCCCGAAGCACCAGTCGCTCGGTGCCTTCCGCGCCGGCGCAGCGCTCCGGTACCGGGCGCCGGTCTGGTCACGCACCCGGGTGAGCGCGATCCACGGCGCCGAAAGGGTCGAGTCGGTCGAGCTCACCGATCTCGATTCGGGCCGCACCCGCAGCGTGGAGTGCGACCTGGTGATCTTCACTGCCGACTGGATCCCGGACCACGAGCTCGCGGTGATGGCAGGCTGCGACCTCGATCCCGGCTCGCTGGGGCCGCTGGTCGATCAGGCCCTGCGCACGACGCGGCCCGGCGTGTTCGCGGCCGGCAACCTGCTGCATCCGGCCGAAACCGCCGACATCTGCGCGCTCGACGGCCGGCACGTGGCGGCGTCGGTGGCCGCCTACCTGCGGGGCGCGCGGGAGTGGCCGAGCCGCACCCGGGTGGTCGCGCGCGATCCGATCGCGTGGGTCGCTCCCGGCCTCCTGCTGTCGGCCGGACACGATCCGCCGCGGGGCCGCTTCCTCCTCCGCTCGCGGGAGTTCCTGCGCCGGGCGCGCATCCGCGTCCGGCAGGAAGGACGGCAACTCTGGCGAGGCCGCCCCGGCCGCCTGGTCCCGGGGCGCTCCGCCCACATCCCCTCGGGCTGGGCCGGAGCCGTCGATCCGGCGGGAGGCCCGGTGATCATCGATCTCGGGTAGCTGGGGCTGCCCGTGGCCGAATAGGGTGCAGTCATGAGCGACGGGATGCTGCTCGGCATCGACGAGGGAACGACCGGGGTGAAGGCTGCGCTCTTCGACCAGCGCCTGCAGCCGGTGGCGGAGGCCCGCCGTGACAAGGTGAACCGCCATCCGGAGGAGGGCTGGGTGGAGCAGGACGGGGAGGAGGTGCTCGTCGCGGTCACCGAGGCGATTGCCGAGCTGCTCGACGGGGCCGACGGGGACGTGATCGCCTGTGGCCTCGATCACCAGGGCGAGTCCGTGCTCGCCTGGGATTCGGAGACCGGACAGCCGCTCAGCCCGATCGTGGTCTGGCAGGACAAGCGCTCCCAGGAGATCCTCGACGATCTCGGGGAGTTCGAGGAGGAGGTGAAGGAGCTCAGCGGCCTGCCCTTCGATCCCTACTTCTCCGCCGCCAAGCTCGCCTGGCTGCTGCGCCACAACGACGACGTGAAGAGAGCGGGCGACGAGGACAGGCTGCGGATGGGGACCGTGGACTCCTTCCTCTGCGACCGGCTCGGCGCCGGCTTCGCCACCGAGCCGGCGACCGCCTCCAGGACCCAGCTGCAGCGCATCGACCGGCCGGGGAGCTTCGACGAGCGCCTCTGCGAGATCTTCGGAATCCCGATCGAGGTGCTGCCCGAGATCCGTGACACCGCGGGCGATCTCGGCACACTCGAGCACGAGAGCTGGCCCGTCGGGCTGGCCTTCCGCGGTCAGGTGGTCGACCAACAGGCGGCTCTGGCCGGCGCCGCCTGCGTCGAGCCCGGCCGGGTGAAGGCGACCTACGGGACCGGGGTCTTCGTGCTCGCCCACGTCGGCGCGGGCGTGCCGGAACCGGCCGGCGGCCTCCTGCCGACCGTCGCCTGGAGCATCGACGGCAGGGTCGAGTACGCGCTCGACGGGGGCGTGTTCGCGGCCGGGGCGATGCTCGAGTGGATGTGCAACCAGCTCGGCATCGCCGAGGACCCGCCTGCGCTCAGCGCCCTCGCCCGTGAGGCGGAGAGCTCCGCCGGTGCTCGGGTGCTGCCCGGGCTCGCCGGCATCGGGGCGCCCTGGTGGCGGCCTAATGCCCGGGCGGTGCTCACGGGGATCTACGGCGGAACGACGCGCGAGAACGTGGCGCGCGCGGCGCTCGAGGGGATCGCCTGGCGGGTGGCGGATGTCGTCGCCGCCATTCGTGAGACCGCCCCGGTGGAGACTCTCCGGGTCGACGGCGGGCTGACCAACGAGCCGCTGCTGCTGCAGCTGCAGGCGGACTCGATCGGGGCCCCGGTCGAGGCGGCGGGTGCGGACGCCACGGTGCTCGGCGCGGCGGCCCTGGCCGGCGTGGGCGCGGGCGTGATCGGCTCGCTCACCGACCTACCCGGCATGCTGCCGGCGGATCGCCGGGTCGAGCCCGAGCGCGATGAGGATTGGCGGACGAGCGAGCACGAGCGCTGGAAGGAATTCGTGCGGGCCACCGAGGCGCTCGATCCGCGCTTGCGCCGGTCCTAGACTGGCCTGGAGATGAAGTCCATGCGTTCGCGGCTCCCCTGGGGCCGCATCGCCGCCACGGCTCTCGAGACCGTCGCCTGGGTCGGGCTCGCCACCGCGCTCGTCGCCCTCCTCAATCCGATCACCACGGCAGCGGGGCTAGGCAGCATCTACCTGATCGCCGTTCTCGCGGTGGCGATCCGGCGTGGAGAGATCGCGGCCATCGCCGCTGCTCTCCTGGGCGTCCTCATCCTCAACTTCTTCTTCATCGAGCCGCTCCACCGACTGACGATCTCGGAGTCGGACAACGTCGTGGCGCTGGGAGTGCTGCTGCTCGCGGCGCTGGTGGTGGGCCGGCTCGCCGGGCAATCCCGGGAGCGAGCCGCCGAGGCCGAGCGACGGGCTGAGCAGGCGGCAGCCCGCGAAGCCGAAGCGGCGATGCTCGCGAAGGCCGCAACGGCGGCGCTCGGCGGCCGCGACCAGGTGGTCTCGGGGATCTCGAACAGCCTGCGCGCCGCCGGCGCGGACGAGCTTCGCCTCGAGAGCAGCGCGGCGCCGCAGGCGAGGCAGGGCGAGACGGTGCTGCGGCTGCCCACGCGGACGGGCTCGGTCTGGCTCTACGCCGGCGGCTCGTCGGACTGGAGCGAGTCGGACCTCAACCGCATTGCCACTCCGCTCGCCAGGCTGATCGACGTCGCCGACGAGAGGGAGCGAGCGGCTGAGCGGGGTGCCGAGGCCCAGGCGGCGCGCCAGGCCGATGCCGCGAAGACGGTGATCCTTCACGCGATCTCGCACGATCTGCGCTCGCCGCTGACCGCCATCCGCACCGCGGCGGCGGGCCTGCGCGAGGAGGGCACCGCAGCCGACGATCGTATCGCGCTCATCGATGCGATCGAGGAGGAGGCGGAGCGCCTCACGCGACTGATCGCGAACCTCCTGGACCTCTCGAGGATCGAGGCCGGCGCGGTCCACCCACGCACCGACTGGTGCGATCTCCTTGATGTGATCTCCACCGCCGTGTCGCACATCCACCAACCGCCGTCCCACAACCGGATTCAGATCGAGCTCGACGGCGAGCTGCCGCTCGTGCGTGCCGACGCCTCACAGCTCGAGCGCGTCTTCTCCAACCTGATCGAGAACGCCCTGCGCTATTCACCGCCGGACCAGCCGGTCCGGGTCAGCGGGGGCGTGGGGGCGGGAAAGGTCGTCGTCCGGGTGGTGGACCGGGGCCCGGGCGTCCCGGTTTCCCAACGGGACGCCATCTTCAAGCCGTTCAATACCGGCGAGGAACGCGAGGGTGCCGGCCTTGGCCTCGCGATCTCGAAGGGCTTCATCGAGGCCAACGGGGGCGAGCTGCGCCTGCAGGCCGACTCGCCCGATGGCACGGCCTTCGCCGTCTCCTTTCCTCTCGTCGAGCAGCCGGCGACAGTGGGATGAACACCGCCGCGCAGCGTGTGCTCGTCGTGGACGATGAGCCGCAGATAGTCAGAGGGCTGAAGGTGATCCTCGGGAACGCGGGCTACCACGTGGAGGAGGCGACCACCAAGCAGGAGGCACTCGACGCCGTCTCTTCAAGGCCGCCCGATGCCATCGTTCTGGACCTGATCCTTCCCGACGGCGACGGCGTCGACGTCGCCACTGACATCAGGCGCTGGAGCCAGGTGCCGATCGTCGTGCTCTCGGCCGTCGGCGACGAGCGCCAGAAGGTGCGGGCCCTCGATGCGGGGGCAGACGACTACGTCACCAAACCGTTCGGCACGGAGGAGTTGCTCGCCCGCATGCGCGCCGTCCTGCGTCGGCGAAGCGAGGATGGCGACGCACCGGTCAGGGTCGGCGATCTCGAGATCGACCTGGCGGACCGCGCGGTGCGGCGCGCCGGCGAAACGGTCCATCTCACGCCCATCGAGTTCGACCTGCTCACCCAGCTTGCCCGGCACCCGGGACGATTGGTCACCCACCGCCAGCTCCTTCAGGAGGTCTGGGGGCCCGGCTATGAGGACGAGACCCACTATCTGCGCGTCCACTTCGCCCACATCCGCGCGAAACTGGAGCCGGATCCCTCCGATCCGACCTACCTGATCACCGAGCCCGGCATCGGTTACCGCCTGCGCTCCGACGCCTAGTCGGACTCCGCCTTCCGCTCGACCGCGTCGATTCCGCGCGGGCGGCCGGCGCGTATCCAGCGGTAGTGGAGGAAGCCGCCGACCAGCAGAGTTCCCGCGATCGAGATCAATGGATAGCCACGCTCGAGGTTGACCGCCAGCGTGAAGCCGACCACGAGCGCGGCGATCAGGTTGGTGGCGAGCAGCAACCTCTTGCCCTGCCGCCGGGAGAAGTGCGCCATCGCAAGCAGGCCGGCGAGGAAGCTGACGAACACGGCGACCGCGTAGACGAGCACCAGCTCCTGCTCCTGCCCGCTGGCCGCCAGGATGATCGCAGCGGAGATCATCGTGTAGACGACTACCGCCAGCACCGGCGTGTGGTGTTGGTTGACTCGAGCAAGGCGGCGGGGAAGAAGCCCGGGGGACCCGTCCGGCCAGCTCCTGGCCAGTGCCTTCAGCAGGCCCGGCCCCGCCTGGAATGAGGACGCCGCCGCCGCGAGCAGCAGGACGCTGCTCGACAGCTGGAAGAAACCGAAAAGCGCGCCATCGCCCACCGCAGCCTTGGCGAGGTTCGCGATCTGGGTGTCGTCGCTGCCCGGGATGCCGACGTGCAGGTGCACGGCGAGTGCCGTCAGCCCCATGGTCAGTCCCCCGACGATCAGGATCGTGAGACCGAGGGTGCCGCGCCCGAAGCGCCAGCGCCCGCGGTTGTCGAGCTGGCCGAGCTGGGCGATCGACGTCGCCGGTGCCTCGGTGCCGGTGGCGAGAGCCATCGCCACCGGGAAGGCAAGGATCACCGCGACCAGCGCCGGGCTGGCGGATCCCGTGATCGGTGCGCTCCCGTAGGTCGCAGCCGGGGAGATCCACCCTGCGGAAAGCACCACAACGCTGGCGACGATGAACAGGCTGGTCATCACCGCGAACACCAGACGCCCACCGTGACCGAACCAGGTCAGCCCCGCCACCAGAATGAGCAGCGCAATTGCGAGCGGAATGCGCTCTGGCGCCAGCGCCGGGACATAAGCGATCAGGGCGCTGCCGGCGGCGGCAATCGAGATCGCGATCGTGAGCGCGAAGTCGACGATCAGGGCGCCGATCGGCAGGAACGACCACTCCTCACCAAAGGCCCTGCCCGCCGCCTCGGGGGAGCCCCCGCCCTCCGGAAACATCTTGACGAGCTGCCAGTAGTTGAGCGTGACCAGCGCGATGATCCCGATCACGATCGCCATCGTCGGCAGCAGTAGCTCTAGGTGGCCGTTGAGCGCGCGGAGCGCGGCCTCGATCGCATAGGCGACCGAGGACACGGGATCGGCCATCACCGCGAAGGCGAAGGCGAAGAACAGCGCGGCCTTGCCGCCCTTGACGAGAACGGGCGGCACCGTGTGAGGCGAGGACGAAACCGTTGCGCCGGGGGAAGCCATGGAACTCCTTTCGGGTCGACGTCAGAACGCCGACCAGGCTTCCCGGCACACCTGAGCCCACAGTAGACCCTCGGCTGCCGATCTCGGAACGCTGGGCCGAGACTTAGCGAAATCTCTACGCCCATCCGAGCGTCCTTAGCGGGTGCTTAGCGGGTCGGTCTCGACGCCGTCGAGGTGACGAAGCGCTGACTCGATCGCGTCGGCGATCGAGGAGACGGGATCGGCCATCACCGTGAAGGCGAAGGCGATCAAGAGGACTGCCCTGCCGGTCAGGGGCCGGGCCGCTGCACCGGGTCTCCTTGGTCGACGACGGGACCGCCGCCCAGACTTCCCGGCACACCCTGTGCGCAGCATATCGGCGCCCTCGCGCCGCCAAATTCGGGCCCGAACGCACTCGACCCCCGCTAATCGGGGGCCGAGTGGGCGGCCCGCATCCCGCGTCCCATTGGGCGCGGGAGGCCGCGCAGCCGGTTGGCTGTTAGGTCAGCTGACGATCTCGATGATGATCGCCAGCAGGGCGATCAAGCCGAGAACGCCGATCGCGACGGTGAGATCCTTCTCTCCGACGCTCTTGCCCGCATCGTTCATCGCTTGCCTCCGCCTTTCCTAGTCGGCCGTGACCACGTCTTCTTCGAGCGTCTTCACCGGTCCCTGATACTTGTTCTTCGCCGAGACCAGGTACCAGATGCCGAAGATCAGCGGCAGGATGATCGCGAACGGCGTGTAGTTCACGTTCGCCGCGTCGAAGCTCTCGTTCCAGGGCAGCCCGGTCGGGTCGTAGGGGAGGTCGAGCGCGTAGACCACCACGACCACGAACAGGATCGCCAGGATGTTGATCAG
>DATIDP010000218.1:0-31602 GCA_035456265.1 Solirubrobacterales bacterium
ACCTCGACGAAGCCCGCCGCGATCTCCTCGCCGGGCAGAGTCCGCAGGAGCGTGGGATCGGCGAGGACGGCGACCGGCTGGTGGTAGGCGCCGACGTAGTTCTTCGCCTCGGGCAGGTCCACGGCCGTCTTGCCGCCATAGGCCGAGTCGACCTGGGCGACCAGGGTGGTCGGCGCCTGAACGAGCGAGATTCCGCGCTGGTAGGTGGCGGCGCAGAACCCCGCGAGGTCCCCCACCACACCGCCGCCGAAGGCCAGGACGCAGTCGTCGCGCCGTGCGCCCGCCTCGGCCAGCTCGCGCAGCACGCGCTCCGCCTCCGAGATCGTCTTTGACGACTCGGCCCCTTCGACCTGGATCGTCTTCTCCCGCCGCGGCAGGAGACGAGCGTGATGCTCGAGTGCGGTGGAGTCGGCGACGCAGAAGGTGCGGGCCGGCAGGGCCTCGGGCAGCGCCTCGCGAGCGTCGTCGAGCAGCCCGACCGCTCCCTCTCCCACCATCGCCGGGTAGGAGCCGCCCTCCGACTGCGCCCACGCCATGCGGACCGCGGGATCGCTCTGCATCGCTGCGAGCCATGGAGCGGCACCCTCGGCCGCAACCTTTGCCTCCGAGGGGAGAATCGCTCGGGCGAGCCTCTCGTAGGTCGGGCGACGGGCGGCGAAGAGCCGGGTGAACTCCTCGCGGTCCTTGGCGAGCGGCCGCCCGGAGCCCGAGGAGCGCTCCCAGGCGATCTCCTCCTCGACGTCGCACCACACCGGCAGGTGCTGGGCGAGAGCCCGCTGCACCGCGACCCTCTCCACCGCTCCTCCGCCCAGGGATACCGCCGACGAGGGGCCCCCGACCTGCGCGGCCAGCGCGTTGAGGGCCGAGACGACGAGACGCTCCTCGCGGCGCCGGAACTCCTGCTCGCCCTCGCGCTCGAAGAAGGCCTCGATCGGCTCGCCGAGCTCAGCCTCCAGCAGCTCGTCGGTGTCGATCACCCCGAGACCGAGCCGCCCGGCGACGGCCTGCGCCGCCCGCGTCTTGCCCGCCCCCATGAAGCCGATGAAGACGAGCGAATGGTGGGCGGCTACCGCCGCCATCCGATGCGCTCCTTGTAGGCCGAGAGCGCCGCCAGCACGTCGTCGATGTGGTCTCCACCGAACTTCTCGCGGTAGGCGGCCGCGACGACGATGGCGACCATCGCCTCGGCGACCACGGCGGCCGCGGGCACCACGGTGGAATCGGTCCGCTCACGCATGGCCTGGGCGGGCTCCTTGGTCTCGGTGTCGACCGAGCGCAGCGGCTGGGTCATCGTCGAGATCGGCTTGATGGCCGCCTGGACCACAAGGGGCTCCCCGTTGCTCATGCCGCCCTCGAGGCCACCGGCACGATTCGTCTCGCGGTACCAGCCGCGGTCCTCGGCCCAGAAGATCTCGTCGTGCGCCTCGGAGCCGGGCCTGCCGGCGACGTCCCAGGCCTCACCGAGCGAGACCCCCTTCACCGACTGAATCGAGCAGATCGCCTGCGCGAGCCGCCCGTCCAGCTTCTCGCTCCAGGAGACGTGCGATCCGATCCCCGGGACCAGGCCGAAGGCGCGCACCTCGAACTTGCCGCCGAGCGACTCGTTCTCCTTCCGCAGCCGATCGATCTCATCGACCATCGCCCGCGAGGCGTCGGGGTCGAGGCAGCGAACCGGCGAGTCGTCGACGTTCGCGAAGTCCTCGGGCGTGAGGTCAGCGCGCTCCGGAGCGCTCACCGAAGCGATCTGGATCACGTGGCTGTGGACATCGACCCCGACGGCCCCGAGGAAGCCCTTGGCGATCGATCCGGCGGCGACGCGCGCGGCCGTCTCACGGGCACTGGCTCGCTCCAGCACGTTGCGGACGTCCGTGAACCCGAACTTCTGCAGGCCGGCGAGATCGGCGTGCCCCGGCCGCGGCAGGTGGCTCTCCTCCACCTCGGCACCGACCGGCCACGGGTTCATCCGCTCGTCCCAGTTCGGGTAGTCGCGATTCGCCACCAGGACGGCGATCGGGCTGCCCAGCGTGCGCCCGTGGCGCACACCCGAGCGGATCTCGACCGCGTCGCTCTCGATCTTCATCCGCCCGCCGCGCCCGTGGCCGAGCTGGCGGCGCGCCATGTCGCGATCGAGCGCCTCACGGTCGAGCTCGAGTCCCGCCGGCATGCCCTCGACGATCGCCACCAGCCCCGGGCCGTGCGATTCGCCGGCTGTCGTGAACCTCAACGCCACGCGGGGGAGCGTAGATGGAGGCCGCTCCCCGCCACGGTCTCGGGGTTGCGCTTCCTACCCGTGGACGGCCATCGCGACCAGCGCACCGAGGGCGAGACACGGCGCGAACGCAATGGTCCGGGTGCGAGCCGACCAACCGTGCCGGGCGATCAGGGCGAGGCCGACGAGCGATCCCGCGGCGAAGGCGACCAGCATCGCCGGGAACACGGCGACGCCGAGGTAGGCACCGAGCACCCCCGCCAGCTTGACGTCGCCGAGGCCCATGCCGTCCGGGCGGATCAACGCTGCGGCGAGTAGGAAGCCGGCCGCACCGGCTCCGGCTGCGAGGCGCTCCGGGAGCTCACCGGGCGCGCCGATCGCGCCCGTCCCGAGCGCGAGCGCGAGGCCCGCCAGCAGTGGCCCGTCGGGAACCGTCCTCGTGCGCAGGTCGCTGACCGTGATCACACCGAGCAGCACCACGAGCGAGGCGTCGGGGAGCGCGCCGGCCATATCGTTGAGAGCGCCGTGGCGACGGACCTCTCCCCATCAGATGGCGGCTAGGAGGCTGCTCATCGTCATGCTCGTCCTGCTCGGGCTCTCGACCCTGGCGGCGGCGCTGGTCCCGCAGCGCACCCTCAAGGACGGCGGCACCACCGGCACCGCGACCACCCCGTCGACCACCACGACGGCCACGGGAGCGCCGAATCCGGCGTTCCGGCGGCCGACGAAGATCATCGTGGGCGGAAAGAAGTTCCCGGTGGTCGCCCCGGTCTCGGTCGGCGATCAGCTCACGCTGCTGGTCCGCTCCCGCTTCCCCGCCGAGATCACGATTCCCGAGTTCGGCCTCGTCGGGTTCGCGACGCCCGACACTCCGGCTCGCTTCGAGTTGCTGGCGGACACCCCGGGAACCGTCGGCATCCTCTTCGGCGATTCGGGCAAGCCCGGCGTGACCGGAAAGCCCGCGGCACGAATCATCGTCGTGCAGCCCGGGGCGAAGGAGCAGAAGAAGGGGAAGAAAGGCTAGGTCTCGAGCTCCCGGGGGATCAGGTCAAGCCTGAGGAAGGACCCGTCGCGGACGACCTCGACCTCGACCCCCTGACCGATCCGCTCCGCGACCATCAGCCGCTGGAGGTCGCCCACATCCGCCATTGGCTCCCCGTCAACGGCGACGATCAGATCCTCCGGTCGGAGGCCGGCGCTTCCGGCCGGGCTGCCGGGGACGACCTCGACCACCTCGATTCCCTTCTCGCGGTCCAGCCGGGCCGCTATCCGGGGCGGCAGCGGCCGTGATCCTCCGACGATGCCGATGTAGGCGCGTCTGACCCGGCCCTCGTTCATGAGCGACGAGAGGATCCTGCGGGTGGCGTCGTTGATCGGCACGGCGAGCCCGAGGCCGATGCCCGCGACCGCCGTGTTGATCCCGACGACCCGTCCCAGGCCGTCGGCCAGCGCCCCTCCCGAGTTGCCGGGGTTGAGGGCGGCGTCTGTCTGGATCACGTTCTCCACCAGCCGCACGGCCGAGCGGGTGCGGGTGGGCAGCGAGCGGCCCAACGCGGAAACCACACCGGCTGTCACGGTGCCGGCCAGCCCCATCGGGCTGCCGATGGCAACGACCAGCTGGCCGACGCGCAGCTCGTCTGCGTCGCCCAGCTGGGCGGGGGTCAGGTCGCGGGCTTCCACCCGGACCACCGCGAGGTCGGAGAGAGGATCCGATCCCTCGACCTCCGCTCCCAGCTCACGCCCGTCCGAGAACGTGGCGCTGACCCCGTTGCCGCCGGCGACCACGTGCGCCGAGGTGAGCATGTAGCCGTCGGAGGAGATTGCGACGCCGCTTCCGGCGCCCTCGGCGCTGCCTCGGCGGACGCGCCGGGCGACCGCCAGATGGGCGACCGAGGGCGTCACCCGCTCGGCTACCCCGGAGACCGTACGCGAGTAGGCGTCGAAGGCGTCGGCGTCGGGGAGCCGCTCCGGACCCGCGGGGACCGCATCGGCGACCCCGTCCGGATTCGGCTCCGCTCCGCCGGAGATCAGCTTGAGCTTCGGCACTAACGAAAAGTTAGCAAGAGCGACTCAGGTCATCCCCCTAGGCGCCCCGGGCGGCGCTGCGCATCACCTCGAGAGGGGGCTCCAGCCCGGTCCAGATGCGCAGCGAATCGGCCCCCTGCCGGACCAGCACCTCGAGTCCCTCGACCACGATTGCGTTCCGTTTGCGCGCCTCCCGAACGAGGCGGCTCTCCGAGCTCGCGTAGACGAGGTCGACGACCATCACCCCGGCCCCGAGACGCTCCGGGTCGAGCGGCAGGTGCTCGAACGGGTCCTCGTCGCGCATTCCGATGGCGGTGCAGTTGACGATCAGCTCGTAGCCGTTGGCGCGCACCTGTTCGGCCGTGACGGCCCTCAGCCTGCCCTCGGCCGTGGTTCCCCCTCCCGTGCGAACGAGATCACGAACCAGCTCGTCGGCCCGCTCCGGCGTTCGATTCCAGACCGAGACCGGCGCCCCGTGCTCGGCAAGAGCCCAGACCGCCGCCCGGGCCGAGCCGCCCGCGCCCAGGACGAGCGCGCGCCGCCCCTCGACGGACCCCGGCAGCGCGGCGAGCAATCCCGTCGCGTCGGTGTTGTCCGCTCGGATCGCGCCCTCGCGGAAGCTGAGGGTGTTGGCGGCGCCGATCCGCTCGGCCGCCTCGGACGCCTCGTCCGCGAGCAGCAGCGCCGCCTCCTTGTGCGGGATGGTGACGTTGACGCCTGCGAACCCCCTGCCGGGCAGCTCCCTCGTCCGCTCGGCGAACTCGGATGGCTCGACGTCGATCGCCTCGTAGCTCCACGCGCCGGCGAGCCCGAGCGCCTCGAGCGCGGCATTCTGCATCGCCGGGGAACGCGAGTGCGAGACCGGGTGCCCGAGCACCGCGAGCCGCTTCGCCTGCGGGCTCACCTCGACGAGGGTCAACTGCGGCAACTCGCGGGCGCCTGTCCCGCGTTATAGGCGGTCACGAGCTGGTTGAACTCGGCTCCGCTCGCGGTGAAGCAGTGCTGGCCATTGCCGTTGCCCTTCAGCACGTAGTAGAGGTAGTCGACCTTGGCCGGGCGCGCCGCTGCTTCGATCGCGGCCAACCCCGGATTTCCGATCGGCGTCGGCGGGAGCCCCGCGTGAGTGCGGGTGTTGTATGGGGAGGGCGACTGCAGCTGGGACTGCGTGATCTCGCCTGTGTAGTTGTGGAACTCGAACCGGGTCGTCGCGTCGATGCCGAGCGGCATGCCCCGGTGCAGCCGGTTGTAGATGACGGCCGCGACGAGCGCCCGCTCGGAGGGCACCATCACCTCCTTGTCGATCATCGAGGCAATGGTGAGGACGTCGTAGACGGTCAGGTTCTTCGACTTCGCGAACGACATGTTCACGCCCGCGATGTTCTGCCTGAAGGCCTGGAGCTGCTCGGAGACGAGCTGATCGACGTTGGCGCCGGGGTCGAGCTCGTAGGTCGCGGGGAACAGGAAGCCCTCGAGCGACTTGGGATTCTGGGCGCCGTACCGGTTCGGGTCGAAGCCCTTGAAGCTCTTGGAGGCGGCGAGGTAGTCGCCGCTCAGCCCGAGGTCCCCCACCGTCGCCGCGATCTGGGTCCGGTCCTCGCCCTCGGGAATCGTCACGTTGATCTTGCCGCCCGCGCTCGTCAGCTTGTCGATCGCCTCGCTGTAGCTCATGTTGTGCGCGAGGACGTAGCGGCCGGGCAGGATCTGACCGGTCTTGCCGGCGAGCTTCAGCCGCCACTCGAAGAGGGTGCCGTTCGAGACGACGTCGTTCTCGGTGAGCAGGTCGGCGACCTGGCTCGCGCTCGCTCCCTCCGGGACCGTGACGATCGCCTGGCCGCTGCCCTTGCCGGGGTCGAATGGCGGCGGCTGGAAGAAGGCGATCAGGAACCAGGCGACGAGCACCCCGACGAGCAGGAGCGCGAGCGCGATGATCCGCCGCCGGCGGTACTTGCCACGCGGACGCCGTGCAGACTGCCCGCCGCCGTCCCCGCCATCCGCGGCGGGTGGCGGGGCGGTCGACTGCTCGGGCTTCTGCCGCCTGACTCGCCGTGGGGCCTCGACCGTCGCCGTCCGCGGTGCGGCGTCCGCCGGTCTTGAAGCTTCAGCCGGCTCAGGATCGGCCGGCGGCTTCGCGGCCCCGGCCGGCCCCTGCGCCTCGGGCTCCCTGTGGGGCTGCGTCGCCGGGCGGCCACGACGAGCCTGCCTCTCCCGGCGCCTTCGTTCGCGCTCCAGCGACTCCGGGTCGTCGCGGCCAAACTCGTCCGTCGAGGGCTGGCCGTCGCCCGGCCCCCTCAGGTTGCCCTCGGTATCGGCGAACCAGTCCTGATCCTCGGCCATCTAGCCGGCCCCCTTCGACAGCAGGTACGACTCGAGCAGGTGCGCGGCCGCGAGCGAATCGCGGTCGGCGCGGGCGCCCTCGCGCGCGCTGCGCTCCGCCATCCTCGTCGTCAGGCGCTCGTCGTATGTCTCGACGGGCACGTCCAGCAGCCGGCTCAACTCCCCCGCGAACTCCCTGCTCAGCCCGGCCTGCTCGCCCTCCTCCCCCGACAGCGTGGTGGGCAAACCGACGATCACCCGCTCCGCCCCCTCGGCGGCGACGAGCGCGGCGATCGCCCCTGGATCGGGGGGCTCGACGGCCGCGAGCGGGCGCACGAGGGTCCCGCTCGGGTCCGAGATCGCACAGCCGCAGCGGGCGGTGCCGTAATCGAGCGCGAGCACCCGCAAGAAGCTAGCGGGTAGCGGCTGGTTCCCGCTCCGTCTGGGAGGGCAGCGTGTCGCTCGCGGACTCCGGGCTGTCCGGGGCCACGGTCGCTCCCGCCACCATCCCCGAGTCGACGTTGCGGGGGTGGTGACAGGCGGCCGCCTGACCGGATTCGTACTCGGCCAGGGGCGGCTCGTCCTGCGAGCAGATCTCGGTGGCCCAGGGGCAGCGGGTATGGAAGTGGCAGGCGGCGGGCGGGTCGACCGGGCTCGGCACATCGCCCTCGAGGACCAGGGGCTTCCGCTCGGCCTCCACCTTCGGGTCCGGGATCGGAACGGCCGAGAGCAGTGCCACCGAGTAGGGATGGATCGGGCGGTCATAGAGGATCGAGGCCGGCGAACGCTCCACGATCTTGCCGAGGTACATCACGGCGATCCGATCGGAGACGTGTCGCACGACCCCCAAGTCGTGCGCGACAAAGATGTAGGAGAGATCGAACTCGTCCTGGAGGTCGTCGAGCAGGTTGATGATCTGCGCCTGAATCGAGACGTCGAGCGCGGAGACTGGCTCATCGGCGATGATCAGCTTCGGCCGCAGCGCGAGCGCCCGGGCGATCCCGATCCGCTGGCGCTGACCGCCGGAGAACTCGTGTGGGAAGCGGTTGTAGTGCTCGGGCTGCAACCCGACTCTGTCCATCAGCTGCTGGACCTCCCGGCGCAGCTGCGAGCCCGAGGCGAGTCCATGCAGGCTCAGGGGGTCGCCGATGATCTGTCCCACCCGCTTGCGCGGATTGAGCGAGGCGTAAGGGTCCTGAAAGATCATCTGGATGTCGCGCCGGATCGGCTGCAGGTCCTTGCGCGAGAGCCCGACGATCTCCGTGCCCCGGTACTTCACCGACCCGGAGGTCGGCTTGAGCAGCTGGATGATCGCGCGGCAGAGGGTCGACTTGCCGCACCCCGACTCGCCGACCAGACCGAGGGTCTCTCCCTCGTGCAGCGTCAGGCTGACGTCGTCGACGGCGTGGACCGCGGCGACCTCGCGTTCGATCAGCAGCCCCTGCTTGATCGGGAAGCGCTTGACGAGGTGACTGACCTCGATGAGCGGGTCGCCCTTCGCCATCAGGCTGGCGCTCCCAGTCCGATCCTGCCCTCCACCTCACGCTTCTCGCGCTTCTCACTCGGCTCGAGCCAGCACCGGTCGGCATGCCCGTTCGCGCCCGGGAACCGCTCCTCGAGCTCCGGCAGCTCACCGCACTTCTCGAAGGCGTGTGGGCACCGCGGCCTGAATCGACAGCCCGGGGGCGGCGCGAGCAGCGACGGCGGCGCCCCTCCGATCTGCGGCAGCCGGTCGGGCGGCGGCTGATCGAGACGGGTGAGCGAGCCCATCAGCCCCCATGTGTACGGATGCTGGGGGTCGTAGAAGATCTCGTCGAGGCTGCCCTGCTCCACGATCTGGCCCGCGTACATGACCAGGACCCGATCGGCGACCTCGGCGATCACGCCGAGATCGTGGGTGATCAGGATCACGGCCAAGCCGCGCTCCTCGTTGAGCTGCTGAATCAATTTCATTATCTGCGCCTGGATGGTCACATCCAGGGCGGTGGTCGGCTCGTCCGCGATCAGGATGCGGGGCTCGAGGGCGAGCGCCATCGCGATCATCGCGCGCTGTCGCATTCCGCCCGAGAACTCGTACGGGTAGTTGTCGACCCGTTCCTTCGCGTTGGGGATTCCCACCGAGGCCAGGAGCTCGACCGCTCGCTCCTTGGCCTCGTGATCCGACATCTCCTTGTGGGCCTCGAGCTGCTCGATGATCTGGTATCCGACCCGGTAAACCGGGTTGAGCGAGGTCATCGGATCCTGGAAGACCATGGAGATCTCTCGGCCGCGAATCGACTGCAACTGCTCGTCGCTCGCGGTCACGAGGTCCGTGCCGTGAAAGCGCACGGAGCCCGAGATGGACGCGTTCGACGAGCGCGTCAGGCCCATCAGGGTCTGGGCGGTGACGCTCTTGCCCGACCCCGACTCCCCGACGATGCCGAGAATCTCGCCGGGACGAAGGTCGAAGGAGACCCCGTCGACAGCGTGCACGATGCCGTCCTCGGTCGCGAACCGCACGCGCATGTCCTCGACCGAGAGCGGGGACTCGGGCTGGGCACGGGCCGAGCGGTTCACGTCGCCGCCTGGGTCCCGAGCCTGATCCGCGGGTCGAGGTAGGCGTAGACGATGTCGACGATGGTGTTGAGAAGCACGATGAAGAAGGCGCCGAACATCGTCACCGCGATCAGCGGTGGCAGGTCGAGGCTGGCGACCGACTGCCCCGCATAGAGACCGACGCCTGGCAGGTTGAAGACCGTCTCGGTGAGGATGGCGCCGCCCCCGATGACCGCGCCGAAGTCGAGGCCGAAGAGGGTGATGATCGGGATCAGCGAGTTGCGGAGCACGTGCTTGAGCCGGACCTGGCGCTCCGGCAGGCCCTTGGCACGGGCGGTGCGGACGTAGTCCTCCTCCATCACATCGAGCATGTTCGAGCGGAGAAGGCGGCTGTAGAAGCCGATGAAGAGCACCGCGAGCGTGAACCAGGGCAGGATCAGGTGGTTGGCCCACTGCAGAGGATCCTCGCTGAACTTGACGTAGTCGCCGACCGGGAACAGCCCCGCCTTGAAGGCGACGTAGTAGAGCAGCATCTCGCCGAGGAAGAAGACGGGTAACGAGATCCCGATGAGTGCCAGGATCGTCAGCGCTCTGTCCGCGGCTCTGCCCGCCTTGATCGCGCTCAGGTATCCGAAGACCACCCCGAGGGCGAACCAGATGATCCCCGCGCCGATGCAGAGCGAGAAGGTGACCGGGATCCCCTTCTTGATCTGGTCGACGACGTTGCGCTGGTTCTGGTAGCTGACCAGATCTCCCGTGAACGTCTTCTTCATCATCGTCACGTACTGCGTGGGCAGCGGATCGTTGAAGCCCCAGTCCTCGTTGATCCTGTCGATCAACTGTTGATTCGCGTTCTTGCCGCCGATCCGCTGGGCCGGATCGGAGTTCGGGATCACGTTGAAGATCAGGAAGACGAGCACCGAGATCGCGAACAGCACCACGACCATCCCGATCAGGCGCCGCACGATGAACTGGCCCATGCCCTCCATCTAGTGCTCCATCCTGATCTTCGCCCGGGGGTTGAGGGCGTCGCGGAGCCCGTCGCCGAAGACGTTCAGCGCGAGGACGGTGAGGACGATCATCACGCCCGGGACGATCGTCAGGTGCGGGGCCGTCACCAGCCGATCCTCACCGTCGGCGATCATCGTTCCCCAGGAGGCGTTCGGGGGTTTCACACCGGCGCCGAGGAACGAGAGGGCGGCCTCGAGCAGCATGTTGTTCGCGATATTGAGTGTGAAGAAGACGATGATCGTCGAGATCAGGTTGGGCAGAAGCTCCGTGAACATGATCCGGATCGGCCCCTTGCCCTGAGCGACCGCCGCCTCCACGAACTCCTTCTCACGCAGGGAAAGGACCTCGCCTCGGATCGGTCTCGCCATGTAGGGCACGTAGACGAAGCCGATGATCAGGATCGGTATCCAGAGCGAGTCGGCCGGAACGGATAACGGCCCGATCTGCAAGCCTCCGACCGAGAGCGCGGTGCCCAGCGCGATGCCGAGGAGCAGCACGGGGAACGCCCAGATCAGATCCATCGTGCGGGAGAGAGCCGCGTCGGTGAAGCCGCCGTAGTAACCGGACACGAGACCCACCGCGACGGCGAGCAGGGTCGTGATCAGCGCTGCCATCACACCGATGTAGATCGATGTCCGGCCTCCGTACATCAGGCGGACCATCACGTCGCGGCCGTTGTCGTCCGCGCCGAGCAGGAACTTCGAGTGAAGGCCCGGCCCGATCGGGATCCCGTTCGGGGCCACCACGAAGGTCTTCTTGCCGCCGATCGTGATCTGCTCGGTGAGGTGGTTCTGGTTCGGCCCGGTATGCGCCACGTGGTCCGCCCAGAGCGGCGCCGCCAGGCAGAAGAGGACGATCAGGACGAAGAGCACGCCGAAGGCCACCGCGATCTTGTTTCGGCGCAGCCGCAGGTAGGCCAGATACCAGGGACTGCGCCCGACGACCTCGGCCTGGTCCCCGACCGGAAGCGGGGGCTCGCCCGCTGGCGTCGCCTCCGCCGGCGGCATTCTCGGTGTCCAGGGTTCGGTTGCCATTGGGTCAGAAGACAAGAGAGGGGCCCTGCGGCCCCTCTCTCCAATAACTCTCTGTTCTACACGGCCTCCGTGACTAGCCCTTCAGCTGGAAGCTGGAGTAGTCCAGGTTGAACAACAGGCTGAAGTCCACGTTGTCGAAATTGATTCGATCCGACGTGAACGTCGTGAACTTCTCGTTCCCGTAAGGAGCCCAGGCCGCCTGCTCCATGTACTTCTTGTCGAGCGCGGCGTACTGGTCCTCGACACCCGGGTCACTCAGCTGCTTGGTGTCGAGGTCGGCGATCTCCTTGTTCAGCTCGGGGATGTTCGTCTGTGAGTAGTTGTTGTTGTTGGTGGGATGGATCGAGTTACCCGACAGCAACGGCTCGAAGAAGTCGTTGGGATGCGGGTAATCCTGGAACCAATCCGCGAATCCAGTGTCCAGATCCGGGGTCTTCAGGTTCCCGATCGTCGTGAAGTAGACGTCGCCACCGATGATCTTCAGGGTGGTGTGGAACCCGAGCTGGTTCAGCACGTCCTGGTAGTACGCGCCGATCCTCTTCCGGTCAGGTTCGTCGTCCGTCCACACGGTGATGTCCATGTCCGACGGGTGGGCCTGGGCCAGCAGGGCCTTCGCCTTGTTCAGGTCGGGGCCCGGGTAGAGCTTGTACTCCTGGTAGCCGGGCATGCCCGGCGGCAGGATCTGCTGCGTCGGATGCAGCCGGCCGCCGAAGACGCGGTTGAGCGCCGCCGGGTCGATCGCGTAGTTGACCGCCTGGCGGACCCGCACGTCGTTGAACGGCGGCTTGGTCATGTTCATCCAGAAGTAGTACGTGTTGATCGAGTCCTGGAAGCGGAACCGATCGGAGTACTGGCTCTCGATCTGCGGCAGCAGATCCGCGGGCGGCGGATCAACCATGAAGTCGTTCTGGTTCTGCTCGATCGCGGTCGCCTGGGCCGACTGGTTCTTGTTCTGCGTGACCGTGATCTTGTCCACGTGTCCGTCCGGCACGTCGCTGGCACCCGCGGCCTGAAGCGTCTTGAACTGCGGGTTGCGCTCCAGCGTGTAGCTGTTCGGAGCGTCGACGTTGGTGATCATGTAGGGCCCGGTCGACGGCGGCGGGGTGTTCGTCTGATCCTTGTCCAGAGGCGTGCTCCGGGGGACCGGGGCCGCGAACATCAGGCCGAGCTCATTCTCGAACGTGCCGCTCGGCTTGAGCAGCTGGATCGTGATCTTGCCGGTCGCATCGTCGGCCTTGATGCCGCTGATCGAATCGGCCTTGCTGTTCGCGTAGTCCTCGGCGCCGACGATGTTCTCGAAGAACGGCGCCCCGCCCGAGTCCAGCTTGAACAGCCGCTGGATCGCGTAGGGGAAATCGGACGCCTTGACCGGCGTGCCGTCCGAGTACTTCACGCCCTTGCGGAGCGTCAGGGTGTAGGTCTTCCCGTCGGGGGAGATGTCCGGCAGGGACTGCGCCAGACCCGGCACGACCTTGGTGGTCTCCTCACCGTTGCCGTGCTGGTAGGTCAGCAGGGGCACGTAGACGTTCCAGAGCCCCTCCCATCCCTCGAGCGTGTAGGAGAGCTGCGGGTCGAGATAGTCGGGGAAGGAGGTCAACGTGCCGTTGATCTCACCGCCCTCGGTGCCGCTGCTGCTGCTGCTGCTGCCACCGCCGCAGGCGACCAACACCATCGCTGCCACGGCGCTCGCCAAGCTCAGAACCGCAACCTTGCGGAGCTTCCTCACCCTGTGCCCTCCTGTCCTATTTCCGGATCCCAACGGGATTTTTCCTGCACCCAACCGGGAGTGATATATCGGCGTAAACGGCAAGTCAAGCATTCCTTAAGACAATGCCAACACATCGGTGCACCGCTGGCCGTCGGATACGCCCAATCGGACCGGCTGCAGGCGACGCCGCTCAGCGCAGCGACCAGCTGCTCCAGTCGCTCAGAAAGAGGGGGTGGATGACCGCCGAGCTCGGGTCGATGCGCTCGGAGATCAGCTTCGGGACCTGCTGCGCGCCGATGACGGCCAGGTAGGCCTTCTTCGCCACGTACTCGTCGAGGTCGCGCCACTCGCCGGCCGCGGAGCCCAGATCCTGCGCCTGCACCAGGCTGAGCTTCTCGAGCTGCTGCTGGATGAAGAGGTCGTTGACGTGTCCGGCGTTGGGGCTGCCGGGTGGCCCGATGAAGCGCGAGTCGAGCACCGAGTAGAAGTCGATCGGGTTGGGGAAGTCGTTGAACCAGCTCGCGAACCCCGTCTGCGGTTCCACTCGCCCCTTCCCGACCCTGCCGAAGTCCTGAGCCGTCGCCACCGGCTTCGTGCGGGCGTCGAAGCCCAGGCGGTTGAGGAGCTTCGTGAAGTAGCGCGCGTAGGCCCGTTCAGGGGAGCTGTCCTGGACCCAGACGATGACGGGGGTCTCGGCGGTGCCCGATGCCTGGACCAGTTGCCGGGCGACCTTCAGGTCACCGCGGTCCTCAGCGTCGCCGTATGGGCAGGATGCGGTCGGGTGGCCCGCGATCCCCTCCGGGATCAGATAGCAGTCCGGCGCCAGGGCCGCCTTGGAGAGCTTCGCCATGTACGGCCGGTTGAGGGCGGTGATCACGGCCCTTCGCGCCAGCTCGCTGTCGAACGGCGGCTGCGCGTTGTTCAGAAAGAAGTAGAGCGTCGAGGGAACGCCGAGCATGTCGAAGCGCTTCGACCCGAGCGCCCGCGCGCGCGCCTGGACGCCGGGCGGCAGGGGGGCGCCGGGGTCGTAGCCATCCGCATGGCCGGAGATCACCTGACTCGCCGCGGCGGCCGGGCTGTGGACGACCTTGACGGCGATGCGCTCCAGGCTGCCCGCGGGAACGTCCGGGATCTCGAGGGCGTCGAAGCGGGCGTTGCGCACCATGGTCCAGCTGCGACCCGGCTTGACATCGGTGATCCGATAGGCGCCGACCCCCGGGGGCGGAGTGGCGCTCAGATCCCGCATCGGGGTGCCGGCCGGGACCAGGCCGGTCGCCGGAAGCCCGAGCACGTTCTCGAACGCTCCCCAGGGGCGCACCAGCCGGATGCTGATCTCCCCGGTCGCATCATCGGTCTCGATGCCGGAGATCTCGCTGGCCTGGCCGCGGTCGAAGGCCTCGGCGCCTTCGATGTTGTCGGTGAGGAACCGCTTGCCGGGCCAGCCGAGCCGGATGGCGCGCTCGATCGTGTACTCGAAGTCCCCGGCGACGACGGGCCTGCCGTTGGAGTAGGCGAGCCCCCTGCGAAGCGTCAGGCGGTAGCGGCGCCCGTCGGTAGAGATCCGGGGGAGCCGCTGGGCGAGCCCGGGGATCAGCTCCGTCCCGTCCGCCCCGCTCTTGTGGCGGTAGGTGAGCAGTGGTGTGTAGGCGATCCAGTCCGCCTGGGCGCCCTCGGGCGTGGACGCGAGCTGCGGGTCGAGGTAGTCGGGAGGGGTTGGCATGGTGACCTTCGCCGAGCCGCCGACCACCTTGTCGGAGGAGCCGCAGCCGCTGAGCAGTGCCAGAGCGGCAGCGACGATCACGACGCCCAGCCGGCCCCCCTTGTCAATCGGGTCGCTGCTCCGCTTCGCTTCCGCTGCGCCCTCGCATCTCGGCATCAGGCCGTGAGCTTGGCCTCGATCGCCTTCCGGGCCGCGGCGAGCGCCTCGTCGAGCTTGTCTGGATCGCGGCCGCCGGCCTGAGCCACGTTCTCGCGTCCCCCTCCCCCGCCGGCGATCAGTAGAGCGGCCTCCTTGATCACCTCCGCCGCCGAGAGGTCGCGGTCCGTGACCTCCTTGCTGAAGCTGGCGACCAGTGCCGCCTTGCCGTCGCCCGCGCCGCCGAGCACGACCGCGGCGGCTCCCGCCCGCGACTTGATCCGGTCCGCGAGGTCGAGCAGTGTGCGCTGGTCCGCGTTCTCGCCGCGCCCGACGAACACGGTGATCCCGCCGATCTTCTGTCCGGATGCCGCGATCTCCTCCGCCCTCTTGGAGAGGTCCTCGGAGCCGGCCTTCCTCGCCCGCTGCTCCATCTCCTCGATCCGCTCGGCCGCCCGCCGGGCGCCGGCGAGGGGATCCTGCTCGAAGCCGAGGACCCGCCCGATCTCCGACAGCTCCCGCGAACGGCGGCGGAACCAGTCGATCGCGGCGGGGCCTGTGAGGGCCTCGATGCGGCGCACGTTCGCCGCGCTCGACCCCTCCGACGCGATGGCGAAGATCCCGATCGCGGCGGTGTTGGCCACGTGCGTGCCGCCGCAGAGCTCGCGCGAGACGCCCTCGACCTCGATCACCCGGACCCAGTCGCCGTACTTCTCGCCGAACAGGGCCATTGCGCCGAGGCGCTCGGCCTCCATCCGGGACATCTCGAGGGCCCGGACCGCGTGGCTCTCCTTGATCCAGTCGTTGACCCGGTCGCCGATGTCGCGCATCTCCTCGGCCGTCAGGGGCGCGCCGTGGGTGAAATCGAAGCGGAGCTTGTCGGGCCGGACCGCCGAGCCCGCCTGGCGAACGTGGGTGCCGAGTCGCTCCCGAAGCGCCGCGTGCAGCAGGTGCGTCGCGGTGTGGTTGCGCATCGTCGCGAAGCGGGCGACGTGGTCGACCTCGGCCTCGACCCGCGTGCCGGGAGAGAGGCCGTTCAGTGAGCCGTCGATCTCGACCGCCTGGTCATCCCCGATCCGGTAGACGTCCGCGACCCGGGCGCTGCCGCCGGCCCAGCGAAGCTCGCCGGAGTCGGCGACCTGACCGCCGCCCTCCGCGTAGAACGGGCTCTCCTCGAGCTTGACCAGCGCCTTCCCGTTGTCGCCCTGAGCCGCCAGTAGGCTGGTCTCGGCCCGGAGCTTCTCGTAGCCGACGAAGTGCGACGGCGGAGCCGCGGAGGCGAAGCTGAGGACGGCGCCGTGGTGGTCCTCGGAGCCGTGCGCCGTCGCCGTGCCCATCCGCGCGCGGGAACGCTGCTCCTCCATCAGCTCCTCGAAGCCCTCGTCGTCCACCGACAGTCCCTGCTCGGCGAGCAGCTCCTTGGTCAGGTCGTAGGGGAAGCCGTAGGTGTCGTGGAGCCGGAAGGCGTCCGCCGCGTCGATCCAGGAGGTGCGGTCCTCGTGGGCGTGGCGGATCAGGTCGGCGAGCATCTCCGTGCCGCGCTCGAGGGTGCGGCCGAAGCTCTCCTCCTCGTTCGCTGCCCAGCGCAGCACGTTCGCGCGCTCCGCCCCAAGCTCAGGGTAGGCCGGCTCGAGCAGGTCGAGCGCCCGGCCCGCGAAGCGCTCCATGAACGGCGAGGGGATCTCGATCGAGCGGCCCTGCTGGATCGCGCGGCGCATGACCCGGCGCAGCACGTAGCCGCGGTCCTCGTTGGAGGGCACGACCCCGTCGGCGATCAGCGCGGCGGTGCCGCGCGCGTGGTCGGCGAGGATTCGCATCGCCCGGGTGGTCGCTCCACCGTCGGCGTGCGAGCGCCCGGAGAGCTCCTCGGCGAGATCGAGAAGCGGCCGGAGGCTGTCGGTCTCGAACACCGAGTCGACGCCCTGGAGGATCACCGCCATCCGCTCGAGGCCCATGCCGGTGTCGATGTTCTTCATCGGCAACTCCGTGAGCGCCCCGTCCTCGGCCAGGTCGTAGGTCATGAAGACGTGGTTCCAGTACTCGACGAAGCGATCGGTGTCGTCGCCGGGGCGGTCATCCGGCCTGCCGAACTGCTCGCCGCGGTCCAGGTACATCTCCGAGCACGGCCCGCACGGGCCCGTGGGCCCGGCCTGCCAGAAGTTCTCGGAGCGCGGCAGCCGGACGATTCGCTCCTCGGGCACGCCGACCTGGCGCCAGATCTCGATTGCCTCCTCGTCCGGGCCCAGGCCCAGCTCCTCGTCGCCCTCGAAGACCGTCACCCAGATCTCCTCCGGGTCGAAGCCGAAGCCCTCGATGGAGAGCTCCCATCCCCACGGGATCGACTGCTCCTTGAAGTAGTCGCCGAAGCTCCAATTGCCGAGCATCTCGAAGAAGGTCAAGTGGCGCCTCGTGTTGCCCACCTCCTCGATGTCGGTCGTCCGGAAGCAGCGCTGGACGTCGGCAACCCGCGGCGCCGGGGGCTTGCCCTGACCGAGGAAGAACGGCCGGAAGGGCTGCATGCCGGCCGTTGTGAGCAGCACCGAGGGGTCGTGCACCGAGGGCACCAGCGAGGCGGAGGGCACGATCCTGTGGCCCCGCTCCTCGAAGAAGGAGAGATAGGTGTTGCGGATCTCGTCGACCTTCATGCGGCGGAGTCTACGGTCGGTATGTGGCCCGGGTACGGCTAGGAGATGAAGCCGTGGCCGACCACCAGGTCGCCGTCGAGCAGGCAGGCGACCTGGCCCGGGGCGGCTCCATCGACCGGCTCCGCGAGGGCGACGATCGCCTCGCTCGCATCGCCGTTCACCTCGAGGCGACAATCGCGCCTCGGCGCGTGGGAGCGAAGCCGCACGCCGTCGACCCGCGCCGCGGGGCGGTGAAGCCGTGCGCCGCGAATCCTCACCCGCCGGGTCGCGAGCTCCCCGCGTGGCCCGGCGATCACCCTGTTCGCCGCGGCGTCGGTGCCGAGCACGTAGAGCGGCTCGCCGCCTCCCATTCCCAGCCCGCGCCGCTGACCCACCGTGAAGTTGTGATGGCCGTTGTGCGACCCCAGCCGCAGGCCGCGACGGTCGACGATGTCGCCGGGCCGCTCGTCGAGGCCCGCGTGCCGGCGCAGGAACTCCCGCTTTCCCTGGCCGGCGAGGAAGCAGAGGTCCTGGCTCTCGGCTCTGCCCGCCACCTCGAGGCGGGCGCGGCCGGCGATCTCGCGCACCTCCGGCTTGGTCAGCTCGCAGAGCGGGAACCGCATCCGGCCGAGCGAGGTGGGACGCAGCCCGGAGAGCATGTAGGTCTGGTCCTTCGCCGCGTCGGCGGCGGCGGAGAGCAGCGGGCCGTCGCCGTCGTCGACGATCCGTGCGTAGTGGCCGGTGGCGAGCTTTGCCGCACCGACGCGATCGGCGAGGGCGATCATCGCGTCGATCCGCAGGTCGCCGTTGCAGAGAACACAGGGATTCGGGGTGCGCCCCTCTGCATAGCCCCGCAGGAACGGGTCGACGACACCGGCGCGGAACTCGTCCTCCAGGTCGAGCGTCAGGTGCGGGATGTCGAGCGAGTGGGCAACCCGGCGGGCCCCGAGCACCGCCTCGGGCGAGCAGCAGCTGCGCTCGCCGTCGGTGCGCTGGTCCGCCCAGAGCTTCAGGGTGACGGCGACCACCTCGCGGCCCCGCTCGCGCTCGCGGAGCGCCGACACGGCCGAGTCCACCCCGCCGCTGAGCGCGACCAGGACGCGCTCGCCGCCGGCCGGGGCCTCGGCGAGTTGCGCGCCTGAGCCCGCGAGGCCCGAGAGCGCCCGATGCAGGGCATCGGCGGCGAGGACCGCGGCGTGCCGGTGGCTCGGCGCCAGACCTCCCAGCTCCGCCGCCACCTCGTCCGGCCCGATCCGGGCGGCCTCGACCACCGGGGCCCCCTCGGCCAGCTCCGCGGTGGCGGCAGCGGCTGACGCCGTCGCCGAGCAGCCCTCGTGGTCGAAGCTGACCCTTTCGATGCGGCCATCGTCTGCCGCCAGCACGGAGATCCGCACGAGATCGCCGCAGGGCACGCCGCCGGCCGAACCGCTGAACGCCCCCTCCGGCACGGGGCCGCGGCGGGAGTCGTCGTCGAGGTACTCCTCGAAGAGCTGGCGATTCATGCCCGTCTCGCTCACGCGGCAGAGGGTAAACGCGGCGGGCTTCGCCCTCGCTCAAAATGGAGCGGCCTGGTGGCCGCTTAGGAGGCTCCAGCCTGCCGTTTTCCGCTCCGGCTTGGTAACCCGTGTCGCACAGGTGGTGGTCTACCGACGATCCCGAGGGACCGCCGGAAATCGACCCCCAAGCCAGTTGTGTTGGGTCAACGTTTGAAGCGGTTCGCGTACAGGCTCGGGCCTGCGTTTACCCTAGCACCGGGTCGGAGCTATTCAGGCTCGTCGAGCAGGTACCAGGACGAGATCAGCCCGTCTCGGATTCCGAGCTCGATCGCGACGCGGGAGCTGTCCCCCACGTCTCCCGCCTCCCGCCAGACGTACTGGAGCTCGGCATGGACGAGGACGCCGGACGGCGTCTCCTCGATCTCCACCGGGACGTAGCGGCGCACCAGGTGGTCGAAGACCTTGCCCGACCACTCCATCGCCGCCAGCCGGCCGCGGTGGACGGTTCGCTCGGTCCGGATCTCGACCTCGGGGTGCACCAGCTCGCCCACCGCCGCCTGGTCGCCTGCGCTGAGCGCGGCCAGGAAGCGGCGAGCGAGCTCGGCTGAATCCGTCGTCAGCTCCCGCTTCGGCGCATGTTCTCGACGAAGCGCCGGGGCTGTGCCCCGAGGCTCGCCTCACGCGTGAGGCTGAGCCCGAGGGCGATCAGCCCCCCGGCCAGGAGGACCCAGGGCCAGCCGCCGAACTTGAACGGGTTCGGGTGCTCCGAGTTGAGGTCGAGCCCGGCGATGACGAGGAACAGCGTCAGGCCGATGGCGCCGACGTAGACGGGGCCCCTGGTGCCGATCTGCGCGCCGATCGCGACCAGCCCGAGGGAGACGAGCAGCAGCAGGGTGTCCCAGAGATTGCTCGTCTGAATGGGC
Organism: Solirubrobacterales bacterium; assembly: GCA_035456265.1. GTDB lineage: Bacteria > Actinomycetota > Thermoleophilia > Solirubrobacterales > 70-9 > DASUPK01. Next base: position 19,734 of record DATIDP010000218.1, read on the forward strand.
GGCGTGCTCCCGCTGAGCGGATTCAGGTTGCCGATCGCGGTGATGCCGAGGGCGCATCCGATCACCGCCGCGATGCCGGCGCCGGTGACCAGCTCCGACGCCTTCCAGAGGCCGAGGTCCCCGGAGGGGGCCGTGGCGCTCGCGCCGACGTCGTCGCCACCCGGGTTGTTCCGCCAGACGTAGAGGGCGGCGGCCAGGAGCCCGATTGCGAGCAGGCCGAGCAAGCCTCGATAGACACCCCAGTGCCCCCCGATCCCGCCGGAGAGGATCTTGTTCCAGAGCGCGGTCCAGGCGACGATCACGGCGATCGAGCCCAGCAGGAACTGGACGCGCACTCCCGCCCTGGCTCCCGCGTAGAACGCGGCCGCCGCGGTGGCCGTCGCGATCCAGCACACGTTCAGGTCGGCCGTCGGGGTCCCGCCGATCATGTCGACGAACTGGCCGAGGGCGAGGGGGATGAAGATCAGTCCGAAGACGCTGTGGACCGCCTGCCACGGGCGCAGCTCGCCGGTCTGCGGCCGGGTCAGGATGCTCCCGTACAGGTAGACCGCGGGGATGGCGAGCACCAGGAACATCGGGAAGGCCGCCCACTGCTCGCTGTTGGTCGATAGGAACGGGCCCTTGCGGATGTAGATCATTGCCGCGGCGAGCCCGATCAGAAGGCCCCCGACCTCGCGCAGCGTGTCGCGCGTGTCGTCGGGCCGAAGCAACTCGTTCATGGGTCTCCCTCCCGTCGGAGAGTGGACAGGAAATTCGCGCCACCCTACCCCTCCGGCAGGACTCGACTCAGCCGGTTGGACTGGACTTGAGCGACGTGATGCGGTCGTAGGCGTGCTGGAAGAGGGAGCGGCTCAGGTTGCCGCTCTTCACCTCGCTGACGAGCGACTTGAAGGCGCGGTCCGAGGCACCCGCGCTCCGCCCGTAGAGCAGCATGTCGTCGCCGGCCTTGATCGCGCTCGAGGCCGCGACCACAGGCGAGGTCGTGCCGGTCACGCCCGGCGCCTCGAGGTCGTCGGTGATCACGACGCCGTTGAAGCCGAGCTGATCGCGCAGCAGGCCGCTGACGATCCCGGCCGAGAGCGCCGCCTGCTTCTTCGACCCAAGGGTCGGATAGCTGGCGGTCGAGACCATCACCATCTTCGCACCCGCCTCGATGGCGCCCTTGAACGGCTCCAGGTCGCTCTGCAGCTGCTGGCTGGTGGCGGCGATGGTCACCGCGCTGTCGTCGGGGTTCACCGTCGCCCTGCCCAGCCCCGGGAAGTGCTTCGGGGTTGCCACCACGCCGCCGTCCTGGAGACCCTGGGCGAAGGCGACGCCCACCTTGGTGACCATGGCGGGATCCGATCCGAAGGTGCGGCTCTTGATCGTGTTCGCCGTGTTCGGCTGCGAGACGTCCAGCACGGGGGCCAGGTCCACGTTGATGCCCAGGCCCCTCAGATACGAGCCGGTCGCCTGTCCCTGATCCCGTGACTGGCCCTCGTCGCCGCTCTTCCCGAGCTGCGCGGGCGAGGCGTCCGGGGGCCCCTGCGGCAGCCGTTTCACGTCACCCCCCTCCTGATCGATCATCACGAGCAGCGGCGGGCTGTTGCCGGCCCGGGCGGCCTGCTGGAGGGTGGCGAGATCCGCCCTGAGCCTGTTGGCGTCCTTGTTGAACGCGATGACGCCGCCGACCCGCCCCTGCTTGATCCTCTGGAGCAGCGCCTGATCCGGCCCCTTGGCTCCGAGCCTGGCGACGATCGACTGCCCGACGAGCCGCTTCAGGCCGACCGTCTGCTCATTGCCTCCCCCGCCCCCGCCCGAGATCAAGACGATCAGGCCGATGACCGCCACGAGCGCGATGCCGCCGATGACGGCCGCCTCGCGGCGCCGCACACGCGCCGGCAGGTCCCGATGACGCGAACGCCGCCCCGGGGGAGGCTTCTGGCCGCTGCGCTCGAACTCACCGGTCTCCTCCCGCTCTCGCCGCCGCTCCGCGATCCCCTCGCGGATGGCCTGGAACGAGCCGGTGTCGCCCCGCACGGCGCGCCGCTCGCCCGTCCCCACCCGGTCGCGCTCGCCGGTCCTGACGCGATCGCGCTCGCCGGTGCCCGGAGCCTCGGTCTCGCCCGTGGACGGCTCGCGCGGCGGGCGCGCGGGCGAATCGGTCCACTCGAAACCCTCGTCGCCTTCGCGGGGACCTCGCCGCTCCATCGACCTATCCCTTTCCGCCCCCGCTTCTCGCGGAGATCCCCAGCTCCCGCAGCTGGCGCTCATCGACCGGCGCGGGGGCGCCGGTCAGCGGATCCGCTCCCGATGCGGTCTTCGGGAACGCGATCACGTCCCTGATCGACTCGGTGCCCTGCAGCAACGCGACCATTCGGTCCAGGCCGTAGGCGATGCCGCCATGCGGCGGGGCGCCATAACGAAGCGCGCCGAGGAGGAAGCCGAAGCGCTCCTCGGCCTCCTGCTCCGCAATACCGATCGCTGCGAACACCTCGCGCTGCACCTCGGGGTCGCTGATACGGATCGAACCCCCACCAATTTCCCATCCGTTCCAGACGACGTCATATGCCTTCGCGCGCGCGGCGCCCGGATCGTCGGGATCGAACTCGCCGTCGGGCGAGGTGAACGGGTGGTTGTGCGGGTCCCAGCGCTCCTCGTCGTGCGCCCAGCCGAGCAGCGGCCAGTCGACGATCCAGGCGAGCTCGTTCGCCTCCGGATCGATCAGGCCGAGGCGCTCGCCGAGCCGGCGCCGCAGCTCGCCGAGAACCTCAGCCGAAAGGAGCGGCTGATCGGCGACGATCAGCACCACGTCGCCCTCGCTCGCGCCGAGCTGCTCGTTGGCGGCGGCGATCTCCTCCGCCGAGAGGAACTTCGCGACCGGGGAGCGCCAGCCGTCCTTCTCGGCGACCGCCCAGACCAGCCCCTTGGCGCCGAGGTCGGTCGCCTCTGCGACGAGGCCGTCGAGGTCCGCCCGCGACATCTCCCGGCGGCCCGCGTTCAGGCCGCGGACCACCGCCCCGCCCTCGATCGCCTGCCTGAAGGCGTTGAACTGCGAGCCGCGGAACACCTCGGTCAGCTCGTGGAGCTCGAGGCCAAAGCGGAGGTCGGGCTTGTCGCTGCCATAACGGGCGATCGCCTCGTCGTAGGGGATCTTCCGCATCGGCAGCTCGACCTCGACGCCGCACTTCCCGAGCACGTGAGCCAGGAGGCGCTCGTTCAGGTCGATCACGTCCTCGGTGTCGACGAAGGACATCTCGATGTCCAGCTGCGTGAAGTCCGGTTGCCGGTCCGCGCGCAGGTCCTCATCCCTGAAGCACCGCGCGATCTGAAAATAGCGCTCGAAGCCGCCGATCATGAGCAGCTGCTTGAAGAGCTGGGGAGACTGCGGCAGCGCGTAGAACGACCCGGGCTGGAGCCGGCTCGGCACCAGGAAGTCCCGGGCTCCCTCGGGCGTGGAGCGGGTCAGGATCGGGGTCTCGATCTCGACGAAGCCCTCGCCCGAGAGGAACTCGCGCATCGCCGAGGCCACCCTGTGGCGCAGCTCGAGCCCCTTCCTCATCCGGTCCCGGCGCAGATCGAGATAGCGGTAGCGAAGCCGCGTCTCCTCGCTCACCTCGCCCGAGAACGACTCGATCTCGAAGGGCGGCGTCTCCGCGTCCGAGAGCAGCCGCGCGTCCCTGACACGAACCTCGACCTCGCCGGTCGGCAGGTCCTTGTTGACCGTCTCCGGTGAGCGCCTGACCACCGGACCGGCAGCGGTGATCACGTCCTCGGAGCGCAGCCTGTGCCCCAGCTCGAACGCCTCCCCCGCCTCGTCGGGGTTGAAGACCAGCTGCACGAGGCCGGTGCGGTCGCGAAGGTCGATGAAGACGAGGCCTCCGTGGTCGCGGCGGCGATGCACCCAGCCGGCGACGCGCACCTCCGAGTCGACGCGGTCGCTCAGCACCTGGCCGCACCAGGTGTCTCGGTACTCGTTGGCCCGCAGAGCGGGGAATCCGACGCTCATCGCGGGGTGAGGCTCCCATAAACGGGTCGCTCCTCGGCTTCGCCTGCGGGGCGCCCTCGCATCACGCGCGGACCTCCTCGGCGATCCGGGACGGGTCGACCTCCCGCTCCTCGCCCGAGGTCAGGTCGCGGAGCGTCGCCTTGCCGTCCCCCGCCAGGATCAGGGCGTAGCGCGCGCCGACCCGGTCCGCCTGCTTCATCTGCCCCTTGGTCGCCCGGTCGGCGAGGTCGAGGTCGGCCGTGATGCCCGCGCGGCGCAACTCGGTGACCACGGCGAGGGCGCCGGCACGGCCGTCGGCCTCCGCGACGATGAAGACGCCCTCGCGCTCCCGCTCGGCCTCCGCCCTCCCCGCGTCCTCGAGGGCGAGTGCGATCCGGTCCACCCCCAGCGCCCAGCCGCAGGCCGCCGTCGCGGGGCCGCCGAGCTGCTCGATCAGCCCGTCGTAGCGGCCGCCTCCGCCGATCCCGGACTGTGCGCCGAGCCGCTCGCACTCGAACTCGAAGACGGTCCGGGTGTAGTAATCGAGCCCGCGGACGAGCGTCGGGTCCAGCTCGTAGTTGAGCCCGTTCTGGTCGAGCAGATGACGCACCCCGTCGAAATGCTCGGCGTCGGCCTGATCGAGGCGCTCGAGCAGGGTGGGGGCCTCGTCCATGATCCGGCGGGTTCCCTCATGGTCCGCGTCGAAGGCCCGGAGAGGATTGGCGTCGATGCGGTTGCGGACCTCCTCGGAGAGGTCGCCCTCATGGGAGCGCAGGTAGGCGCGAAGCTCGTCCAGGTAGGCATGCCGCGCTGCCGGGGTCCCGAGGCTGCCGATGCGGAGGCGGACGCCCTCGACGCCCAGCTCAGCGAGGATGTCGCTCGCCAGGACGATCATCTCGGCGTCGACCAGCGGCGAGTCGGAACCGATGGCCTCGGCGTCGATCTGGGTGAACTGGCGGTAGCGGCCTGCCTGCGGGCGCTCGTGGCGGAAGAAGGGGCCGTCGGTCCAGAGCTTGACCGGCTGCGCGCGCTTCTGCATGCCGTGCTCGAGGTAGGCCCGACAGATCGAGGCGGTCGCCTCCGGTCGCAGGGTGAGCGAGCGCCCGCCCTGGTCGGTGAAGGTGAACATCTGCTTCTGGACGATGTCGCTGGACTCCCCCACGCCCCGCGCGAACAACTCCGTGTCCTCGAACACGGGCGTTTCGATCCGCCCGTAGCCCGCCGCCTCGAGTGCTCGCCGCGCCGCGTCGTGAATACGGCGGCGAACCGGCCCCTGCTCCGGGAGGACGTCGAAGGTGCCCCTGGGGGCTTTGAACCGCTCGGCCATGTCGCGAGCCTAACCGGCGCTAGCGCGCCAACTCGGCGAGGAACGGATTGGTGGCGCGCTCGGCGCCCAGGGTCGTGATCCCCATGTGGCCCGGGTAGACCGTCGTCTCCGGAGGATGCGACTCGACCAGCTTGCGGATCGACTCGAGCAGCGTCCCCCAGTCGCCCCCGGGCAGGTCGGTGCGCCCCACCGATCCCTGGAAGAGGACGTCTCCGGAGAAGATCGACGACTCGTCGGCGATCGAGTAGGTGACGTGGCCCGGGCTGTGGCCCGGGGTGAAGATCACGTCGATCTCCATCCCCGCCAGCTCGAGCTTCTCGCCGCCGCTCACGGTGTGGTCGGCGTCGTAGCTCTCGAAGGGCCCGAATCCGGGCCAGGGCACGAACGAGTTGATGTCGGCGAGGACCGGGGTCTCGATCTCCGGGCACCAGACCGGCGCACCGGTTGCCTTGGCGATCGGCGCGACCGCGCCGATGTGGTCGAAGTGGGTGTGCGTGAGCAGGATGCCCTCGATCGTCACCCCGAGGTCATCGGCCGCGCTGAGGATGCGCGGCGCCTCGTCACCGGGGTCGACGATCAGCGCGCGGTCCGAGTCGTCCTTCCGTAACAGGAAGCAGTTCTCGGCGATCTGGCCGACCGTGAACATGCGGACGTCCATGGCTCAGCCCTCGGCGCCGGCGCGCTGCTGCTCGCGCTCGGCGCGCTTCTGCGCCTCCTTGCGGAGGTGGCGCTGGTAGAGGAACCGGTCGAGCGTGTAGGCCATCGGCACGTAGAAGCCGAGCATGAGGAATCCGACCAGAACCGCCACGGCGGGGTTCTGCCCGAAGAGGGCGAGGAGCGCGACGAAGAGGACCGCCGCGACGCCGCCTTTCTTCAGGGCGCTCGACCAGCTCGCCGGCTCCGGGACGCGCGGGCCGCCCTTCTTCTTGCCGGTGCGGTTCCTGGCCCGCGCCTGGGCCTCCGCGCGGCTCCGCGCCCGGCCGCGAGCGGGCCGACGGTCGATTCGCCCACCCTGGGTGCCGCGCTGCTTGCGACGGCGCTTCTTCTTCGTCTGGGCCATCGAAGGGGAGGCTAGTGCACTACTCGAGGACGTTCTCGATCACGTCCCGTCTGGGGTCGAAGCCCTTGATCGGGACGTCCTCCGGGTAGTTCTCGAAGGCCGCCTCCGGTGCCAGCCCGACGAGCTCGGCCTCGACCGGCTTGGCGCCGTGCTCGGCGGCGAGCCGCTTGATCTCGGACACCACCACCGCAAGGGGCACGGCAATCGGATCGTGCACGTTGATGGACACCTGGCACTGCCCGCTGTCGCGCGGCAGCCCGAGCGCCCTCACGCCGGCGAGCCCGCCGCCCGCCTCCCGCAGCCCCGCCGCCACGGCCCGGGCGATCTCGGGATTGGGGGTGTCGAGCTCGACGTTGAACGCGACCAGCGGTTCTCGCGCGGTCACCAGGGTCGCGCCGGCGGTCGGGTGCGGCTCCGAGGGGCCCAGGTCCGGCTCGAGCTCGCCGGACTTCATCCGCCGGGCCAGCTCAGTCGGCCCGCCCTGCCGAAAGTACGCCCGCTCGACCCGCTCCGGGGTCGTCGCCAGCTCGCCATAGAAGAAGACGGGGAGGCCCAGGCCCGCGATTCGCTCGGCGACCTCCCGTGCGGCCGACCGCGCGTCGTCGTGGCGGTCCTCCTCCTGCCAGACGACCGGGCAGACGTCGAGCGCGCCGATGTGCGGGTGGAGTCCCCTGTAGCTGCGCAGGTCGATCACGTTGAGCGCCTCCTGCGCGCCGGCCGCCAGCGCATCCACCAGCCGGTCCGGCTCCGCCGCGATCGTGAAGACGCAGCGGTTGTGCTCGGAGTCGAAATGGCGGTTCAGGACCCTCGCGCAGCCGGCGAGGGTCGCCTCGAGCGTCCCGATCACCCTCTCGCTGCGACCCTCGGAGAAGTTGGGGACCGCGACCAGTGGCAGCCGGCCCCAGTCGGCGCTCGCCTCGCTCACCGGACCAGCAGCTCTCCGTCCCGCACGATCGCCTTGCCGTCCAGCTCCACCGTCGGCCTCATCACGATGCAGTCGAGATGAACCGGCACCTGGACGGTCCCGCCGATCCCCGCGGAGGCGCCGAAGGCGACGTGGCAGGTGCCCGCGATCTTCTCGTCCTCGAGGATCTCGCCGGTCAGGATCGCCCGCTCGTTCGTGCCGATGCCGAGCTCGGCGATGTTCGTCCCTTCCTCGCCGTGAGCGGTGAGCAGCTCCATGAACGCCATGCCCTGGCCCCCGCGTGCCGACGTCAGGTGGCCGCCCTCGACCACCAGTTCGACGGGCTCCTCCACCAGGCCGATCCCGGCCAGCGAGCCGTCGACCACCAGCGTGCCCTCGCCGCCCGCAGGCGAGAGGAACCCCTCGCCGCAGGGCAGGTTCCCGAACGCTCCCGGTTCGGTGAGCTCGCCCGCGTCGGGGATCGCCTCGCGCCCGGAGATGTCGAGGCGGAGGTCGGTGCCGTTTGCGTCGGTGACGCGCGCCTCGGCGGCGCGGTCGAGCGCCTCGGCGACCGCATGGCCCTTGCGGCGCAGCCCCTCCATGTCGGCGCTCATCACCCGCGCCAGCATCTCCTCGGTGACGCCCGGCAGTGTCGCGCAGCGCGCCCCGGCGTCGGTGGCGTGCTTGCGAGCGGCGGTGTGAGAGAGCGACTGGATGGTGGGCGCCATGAGCACGTCGGCGGCGGCCATCGCCTCCGCGACGGTCCGCGGCGGCTCGGCGCCGTGTGAGGGGCGTTCGGAGATCACCGTGAGCACCGCGTCGGCCCCCGCCTCCGCCGCCGCCCCGCGAAGCCGCTCGCCGACCCGCTGCGTCGCGGGATTGCAGATGACGAGAGCCTCCTCTCCCTCCTTCACTGCGAGGCATTCGTGCACGACGGCATGGACCGCGCGATCCAGATCGTCCATCGGCAGCCACCCTAGATGACTCTCGCGACTCCCCCCTTCGGGGGTCTCGGCGGTTCCGATGTGTACGAGACCCCGCCTCGCGGATATGTTCCTGGGCATGGAGGCCGGTCAGGTGGCCGAGCCGGTGCCGTCCGCGATGGGCGAGCGGCTGAAGGAGAGCTTGCGACGACCATGGGTCGCCGCCGTCTTGGTGATCGCGGTGATCTTCCTCGCCCTGGTCATCAGCCACGGCCTGCACGCCGTCGCGCAGACCGGTCTGAACGGGCTCTCCCTCGGTGCGATCTACGCCCTCGGCGCCGTCGGGCTCACCCTGGTCTACGGGATCCTCAAGCTCGTCAACTTCGCCCAGGGCGATTTCCTCACGTTCGGGGCGTACATGGCCTACCTGGTGAACGTCACCTGGGGCATGCCGCTGGTCATCGGGATCTTCTGGGCGATGGTGGCGACCGCGCTCCTCGGCCTGCTGTTCGAGCGCGTCCTCTGGGGGCCGATGCGCGCCAAGCATGCCGGCTTCCTGCAGCTGATCCTGATGTCGATCGGGCTCGCGTTCCTGCTGCGGGCGATCATTCAGTGGTTCTGGAGCACCGACATCCGGGTCCTCGACGTGGACACCACCAGCACCGTCGAGTTCCTCGGCCTGCGGATCGGGCAGACGCAGCTGATCGTGGTGATCGTCGGAGCCGTCGTCATCGTGGCGATCGGGCTGATGCTGCGGCTCACCTTGCTCGGCAAGCGAATGCGAGCCCTCTCCGACGACCTCGAGCTCGCCGAGACGGCCGGGATCGACACTCGCCGGGTGATCAACTACACCTGGATCTTCGCCGGCGCCCTCGCGGGGCTGGCCGGGGTCCTCGCCGCCGCCACCACCAACCTCCGGCCCGAGCTCGGCTTCGAGCTGCTCCTGCCGATCTTTGCCGCGGTCATCCTCGGCGGCATAGGTGACGCCTTCGGGGCGCTCGCCGCAGGAATGGTGATCGGCGTGATGACCGAGTGGTCGACGCTCGTGATCGACGCTCGCTGGAAGACGGCGGTCGGCTTCCTCGTGCTGATCGTCGTCCTGATCGTCCGGCCGCAGGGCATCTTCGGGAAGGCCAAGGCGATATGACGCTCGCGGTCACGCTGGAGGCGCTCACCAATACGAGCTTCTGGATCAGCGTCGGCGTGCTCGCGGGCACCTACGCGATCGTCGCTCTCGGGCTGCAGCTCAACACGGGTTTCACCGGGATCGTCAACTTCGGGCAGGCGGCCTTCATGGCGATCGGCGCGTACACGATGGCCATCCTCGTGCTGAACGCGGGGTTCTCGTTCTGGCTCTCGCTGCCGTGCGCCGTGGCCGTGACGATGCTCTTCGGCGTGATCGTCGGCCTGCCGTCGCTGCGCCTGCGAGCCGACTACTTCGCGATCGTCACGATCGCGATGGCCGAGGTGGTGCGGCTGTTCGCACAGAACGCCCGCGGGCTGACGGGCGGCAACCAGGGGCTGTTCTGCGATCTGGACAACCCGTCGAATTGCTACACGAACGCATGGCGGGACCTCTCGGACCACATCAACAACTTCGTCTCCAACTTCTGGGGCGACCCCGACTCGCTCTTCCCGCTGCTGCTCGTCATCTGGGTCACCGTCGGGATATCCATCTTCCTACTCAGGCGCCTGCAGCGCACCCCCTGGGGACGCGTCCTGCGGGCAATTCGCGAAGACGAGGACGCGGCGCAGGCACTCGGGAAGAACACGCTGGTCTTCAAGCTCCAGTCGCTCGCGATCTCGGCGTGCCTGGGCGCGATCGCCGGCTTCTTCCTCGCCCTCAACCTGGCCACCGTCCACCCGCTCGACTTCGAGCCCCTCGTGACCTTCTTCGCCTTCAGCGTGCTGATTCTCGGCGGGATAGGCAGCTACCGCGGGGTCGCCGTCGGCGCCGTCCTCTTCTGGTTCGTTCTCGAGGGCACCCGGTTCATCGACCTGCCTGACCCGCCCTTCACCGAAACCCGCATCGCGGCGATCCGCCTGGCCATCACGGGCCTGGTCCTGATCGGCCTGATGGCCTTCAGGCCACAGGGGCTGTTCGGGAAGCGCGAGGAGATGGTCCTCGGTGAATGACGCGGCGAGCAACGGCGCGACCCTGCTCGATGTCGAGGACGTGGTCAAGCGGTTCGGCGGGATCCACGCCGTCAACGGCGCGACCCTGAGGATCCGCGAGGGCGGGATCAGCGCACTTATCGGCCCGAACGGGGCCGGCAAGACCACGCTGTTCAATGTGCTGACCGGCTTCTACAAGGGAGACCGCGGCTCGGTCACCTTCCAGGGTGAAGAGATCCTCGGGGATCACCCGTATGAGATCGCCCGAAAGGGGATGGTCCGCACCTTCCAGATCACCAAGGCGCTCGCGGCGATGCCGGTGATCGACAACATGATGCTCGCGGCGCGCGACCAGCCGGGCGAGCGCCTCCGGAACGTCGTCTTCCGGCCCCGCGCCTTCAAGGCCCGGGAGGTGCAGGTCCGCAAACAGGCAATGGAGCTGCTCGGGATCTTCAACCTCAGGGACCTCGCGGACGCCTACGCCGGCACCCTGTCGGGAGGCCAGCGGAAGCTGCTCGAGCTGGCGCGCGCCCTCATGGCGCAACCGAAGCTGCTCCTGCTCGACGAGCCGATGGCCGGCATCAACCCCACGCTCGGCAGGCGCCTCCTCGACCACATGCAGGGCCTTCGCCGCGAGCTCGGGGTGACGATCCTCTTCATCGAACACGACATGGAGGTCGTGATGAACCACTCGGACCGGGTCATCGTGATGGCCGAGGGCCGGGTGATCGCCGAGGGCGAGCCGCATGAGGTCCGCAAGGACAAGCGGGTGATCGACGCGTATCTCGGGAATGTCGCCGTGGACAACGCCGCGGCGGGGAGCTCCGGCGGATGAGCGACGGGCAGAGCAACGGCGCGGTTCTCGCGGTCGAGGGCCTGGTCGCGGGATACGTGCCTGAGGTCGACATCCTCACGGGCGTCGACCTGACCGTCCGGGATGGCGAGATCGTCACGGTGATCGGGCCGAACGGCGCAGGCAAGTCCACCCTCATCAAGTCGATCTTCGGGCTCCTCCCTCCGAGAGAGGGCCGCGTCGTTCTCCGCGGCGAGGACCTCACCGGCCTGCGGCCGCACCTGATCACCCGGCGCGGGATGAGCTACGTCCCCCAGCTCGACAACATCTTCGAGTCACTGACGGTCGAGGAGAACCTGCAGATGGGCGCGCTCGAGCGGGGAACCACCCGTAAGCGGATCGGCGAGATGTACGAGCTCTTCCCCAGGCTCGGCGAGCGGCGCAGGCAGGCTGCCGGGACGATGAGCGGCGGCGAGCGGCAGATGCTCGCCATGGCGCGAGCGCTGATGCCCGAGCCGAAGATCCTGCTTCTCGACGAGCCTTCCGCGGGGCTCGCCCCGGCGTTCGTCGAGGCGATTTTCGAAAAGATCGCCGACATCAACCGGCACGGCGTGACCCTCGTGATGGTCGAGCAGAATGCCCGCCGCGCACTCGGGATGTCGACGCGCGGCTACGTCCTCGACCTCGGCCAGAACCGGTTCGAGGGCCGCGGTGAGGAGCTGCTCAAGGACCCGAGGGTCGCGGAGCTCTATCTCGGTGGCACCGCGCGCTACGAAAGGG
>DATIDP010000219.1:0-8319 GCA_035456265.1 Solirubrobacterales bacterium
CCGGGTTGACGAGCAGCTGGAGGTACGCGATGGCGTCCTTGATCTCCGCGCGCTCGTAGAACTTCGTCCCCCCGATCACCTGGTACGGCAGCTCGTACCGGACCAGGATGTCCTCGAGGACGCGGCTGTGCGCGTTGGTCCGGTAGAAGACCGCCACCTCGTCGCGGGAGAGCCCCTCCTTGTCGGTCAGCTCCTCGATCTCCCCGGCGACGAAACGGGCCTCGGCGTGCTCGTCCTCGAGCTCCGCGACGTGGATCTTCTCGCCCTCCCCCAGGTCGGACCAGAGGTGCTTGCCGAGGCGGCCGGTGTTGTGGGCGATCACCGCGTTGGCGGCGTCGAGGATCGTCTCCGTGGAGCGGTAGTTCTGCTCCAGCTTGACGACGGCCGCGTCGGGGAAGTCCAGCTCGAACTCGAGGATGTTCCGGACCTCGGCTCCGCGGAACCCATAAATCGACTGATCCTCGTCGCCGACGACGGTCAGGTTCCCGTCCTCGCCGGTGAGCAGCTGCAGCAGCCGGTACTGGGCGTGGTTGGTGTCCTGGTACTCGTCGACGAGTACCCAGCGGAAGCGCTCGCGATAGCGGCGGCGAACGTCCTCGAAGAGCTCGAGCACGTTGACGGTCCGCATCAGCAGGTCGTCGAAGTCCATCGAGTTCGCCTCGAGCATCCGGCGCTCGTAGAGCCGGTAGGCCTGCCCGACCAGGTCCTCGAAGGGGCCACCCGCCTGCTCCTGGTAGGACTCGGCGTCGACCAGCTGATTCTTGGCGTCGGAGATGCGGGCCCGGATCGCCCGCGGCGGGTAGCGCTTGGTGTCCACCTCGAGCTCCTCGAGGACCCGCTTCAGCATCCGCAGGGAATCCGCCTCGTCGTAGATCGTGAAGCGGGGCGTGTAGCCGAGCCGCTCGGCCTCCATGCGGAGCAGCCGCGCGCAGGCTGCGTGGAAGGTCATCACCCACATCCGCCGCGAGACCCCGCCCACCAGCGAGGAGACCCGTTCGCGCATCTCGTCGGCGGCCTTGTTGGTGAAGGTGATCGCCAGGATCTGATTGGGATGCGCGAGCCCGGTCGCGAGCAGCCAGGCGATCCGGTGGGTGAGCGCTCGGGTCTTGCCCGACCCGGCGCCGGCGAGGATCAGCAGCGGCCCCTCGCCGAAGGTGACGGCCTCACGCTGCGGCCCGTTGAGATCCGCGAGCAGACGCTCGATCTGGTCGGCGCCGGCCTCGATCGGCGCGCCGCGCGCCCCCTGGGGCGCCTCGCCGGCCTCCTCCTCCGGGGCGACCTTCAATTCCTCCTGTCCACGGGCCACGGGCCTAGGATAGGCGCGGCCCAAGCGGCTACCCGCCCGCTGAGCTCGGCCCCTGCTTCGGCCTCAGCTCGGTGACCTCGGCCTCCTCCGCCTCCTCGCCGGTAAGGCGCGCCAGCCGCTGCTCGACGTCGGTCAGCCGGCGGGAGAGCTCCTTCATCGCCTCCGCGATCGGATCCGGCAGGTGGATCCAGTCGGTGTCCGGGCCCTCGACCTTCCTGCCCTCGACCCGGACAGGATGTCCGGGATTCCCGACCACCGTGGTGTGATCGGGGACGTCCTCGATCACCACGGTGTTGGCTCCCACCTTGGCATTCCGGCCGACCGTGACCGGGCCGAGCAGCTTGGCGCCCGAGCCGACGGTGACGTCGTCCTCGAGCGTCGGATGCCGCTTCCCGCGGGCGAATCCGGTGCCGCCCAGCGTGACGCCCTGGTAGAGCGTCACGCGGTCCCCGATCTCCGCGGTCTCGCCGATCACGACACCCGAGCCGTGGTCGATGAAGAAGTCCGAGCCGACCGTGGCGGCCGGGTGGATCTCGACGCCCGTCACCGCTCGGCTCGTGTAGGCGATCGTCCGCGGAATGAGCGGGACATCGGCCTCCCAGAGGGCGTGCGCGACGCGGTGCGCGAGCAGCGCCTGAACCCCGGCCCAGCCGGTGAGGATCTCGAGCGTGCCGATGCCGCGAGCAGCGGGGTCGCGCTCGCGAGCGGAGGCGACATCCGCCGAGATCTCCTTCGTCACGCGTCTGAGCGTGCCCAGACCAAGCATGTTCCGAAGCTTAGGGAGGAGCGGTCGTCAGGCCGGGGCGAAAAACGGCAGCGACATGTAGCGCTCGCCCGAGTCCGGGACGATCACCACGATCCGCTTGCCCGCCATCTCCTCGCGGGCCGCCAGATCGAGGGCGGCCCGGACCGCGGCCCCCGCCGAGATGCCGATCAGGAGGCCCTCGCGCTGCGCCGAGGCCCGTGCCGTGTCGAGCGCGTCCTCGTCGCTCACCCGAACGATCTCGTCGATCACCTCGCGGTCCAGGACGTCGGGCACGAAGCCGGGACCGATCCCCTGGATCTTGTGGGGGCCGGGCTGGTTGCCCGAGAGGACGGCGGATGCCGCCGGCTCGACGGCGATCACCCGGATCCCGGGCCGCCGCTCCTTGAGCACCTGCCCGACTCCCGTGATCGTGCCGCCGGTGCCGACACCGGCCACGAAGGCGTCCACCTCGCCGTCGAGGTCGCGCCAGATCTCCTCTGCGGTCGTGCGGCGGTGGATCTCGGGGTTCGCCGGATTGGAGAACTGCTGCGGGATGAAGCCGTCGTGCTCCTCGGCCAGGCGCTTGGCGAGCTCGACCGCCTCGTTCATCCCTCCCAGCGACGGCGTCTCGTGGACCTCCGCGCCGTAGGTGCGGAGCAGTGCCGTGCGCTCGCGGCTCATGCCCTCGGGCAGCGTCAGGATCAGCCGGTAGTCGCGCGCGGCGGCGACGAGCGCCAGCGCGATCCCCGTGTTGCCGCTGGTCGGCTCGACGATCACCGAGCGGCCAGGCTCGATCAGGCCGTCGCGCTCGGCCGCGTCGATCATCGCCACGCCGATGCGGTCCTTCACGGACCCGCCCGGATTGGAGAACTCGAGCTTGGCGACCACCTGGCCCGGCAGGTCGGCACCGAGGCGAGGCAGCGCCACGAGCGGCGTGTTGCCCACGACCGCGGAGCTCTCGGCGCCGACGCGGAGTGTGGTTGCGGTCCCGTTCGACCCGGCCATTCGAGAAAACTAGCGTAAGCGGGTCAGGTTTCGGGTGATTCCCGCTGCCGCCGCTACCCCTGGGCCTCGTCCGGCCGCGGTCCTCGCGGCACGACCAGCGGCAGGACGTACCAGAGAAGCCCGTAGACGACGAAGGCCAGCACGCCGCTCACGATCGTCAACGTCGGGCTGTAGATGAAGTCGGCGATCAGCATCACCGCGCCCGTCATCGCCAGGCCGAGGAAACCAAGACCCGCGATCGACATGGCGTTGGAGGCTCGGAGGATCCGCTCCTTGTCCAGCTGGCGGAAGCGCAGCCGGTGCCAGGCGGACGGTGCGACGAGCAGCGCCAGGGAGACCGCCGTGAGGGCCATCACCACGAAGAAGAGGGCCCGCTGGAAGTCCGTCGTGCGCGAGAACCCCTGCGCGAACGGAACCGCGAGCAGGAACGCGAACAGCACCTGCACGCCGGGGAGCGCGACTCGCAGCTCGTTGAGGAGCTCGATCAGCTCGCGGCTGACGCGTTCCTTGTGGTCCTCGTCCCCTCGGCTCTCACTCCCTTGATCCGCCACGGGCAACCACTTCCCTCTCGGAGCGGGGCTTAATCCCGAAGCGGACGTACAGGGGATCCCCCAACGCGCCAAGGACAGTCAGTCGAGTTCGCGCTCGCGCTCACTGGCGCGTTCTCCGTGGAACTCGGAGGCACGCTGCTCGCGCTCGGCGCGTTGCTCGGCCTCGGCGGCGCGCCGCTCACGCGCCTCCGCCTCCCTGGCGTGTTTTTCGGCAGCCGCCGCGTGCTCGCTCGCAGCCTCACGTTCGCGCTCGGCCTCGTCCTGTTTCTCCGTCGCCGTTACGGCGTGGGCCTCGGCCTCCTGCTGATGGCCGGCCACCTCACTGCGGAGCCGTTCGCGCTCGAGCTCGCGCTCCCGACGACGCTTCTCTGCCCAGCGCTGGAAGCCCACCAGCAGGACCGCGACGACGAGTACGACGGCGATCACGATGACGATTACGGCGATCGTTGACACGAGGAGTTCGTACCCCGGAAACCGTCGACGCACACTCGAAATGAGTCCCGTACCCCTCGGACGCCCGGCAACGCTCACTCGTGTACAGGCGAGGGAACGCTTGGGCGGAGGCGAAGGAACGCATGGGCTTACAGCACTGGTGGCCTATCCCGACGCGCGGGTGGCGGCGCGAGCGCGATCGCCGGCAAGCTGCTGCTCGGCGTCGGCGCAGACATCGAGCCAGCCAAGGGCCCACCCCCGGCAGACGAGCCACCCGAGGGCCCACCCCCCGGAAGCGGGCATCAGCTGCCGACAACGGTCGAGGGTGAGGTTGCGTCTTGGGCAGCTGCCGTTTCAGACGAGGCGGCGACGGCGAGCGTTGAAATCCTCGGGGAGGATGTTGTCGGTCGCGAGGGCGGCCGCGAACCGATCGACTTCCTCTTTCATGTTGGCGCGGATGACGGCGCGCAGGTCCTCAATGAGCTCCCGGCCACCGCGGTTGAGCTCCTCGTCGTAGCTGCCGACCTCGGTATGGGAGTAGTCGCCCTGCCCCCACCACTCGCACTCTGGGCAGCGGAGCTCGACGTGCCAGTCGCCGTCACCCTGCTGATGCCAGTTGACGGGCTGGACCAGAATCGAGTCGCAGTTCGGGCAGCGGTGCATGCCATTCCCCGGCTGCTTTTCGCTCTGAAGACCCATGCGTGCTACAGGCGTCGGCCGCCTGTATCCGGAGAAGCGCCGTAGGGGGTGGAATGGGTACGGGGTGGACCGCATCTTGTGGTCGTCAGGTGGGCGCCCGTGCGGAAGACCCGGTCCCGCCGCCCCAAGCGTCCCCCGATAAATTGACGGCAGTGGAGGGATCTCACGTAGTGGCGCGATCTCTTGAGCCCGAGGCGGCCTGGGGCGCGGTGCAGCTCGGCTTTGCGGAGATTCTCGATCTGAGGACCGAGCTCGAGCGTCGTCGCTACGGAGCCCCGCCTGGGGCGAGACCGGTCTCGCTCGCCAAACACATCGTAAGTCCGGAGGGGCCGGGCGCCATCTACCTCTGTCAACACGCCATCCGCTCGAAGGCGACCCTGCGCCGGGGTGCGGCCGAGGTCGCGGGCGGCTTTGCCGCGTGGAAGGAGGCTGGACTTCCGGTCGAGGAGGTCGATTAGCGCGCGGCTGGCACGCGAGATAGTGGCCGGGCCGTCGTCGCACGAGAACCCCTTCCGAATACCGGGTCTCGGGGACCGGCCCTTGATCTCCGCTCAGGGAATCAGGTGTGGTAGGTCTGCGACGGGAGGGCGCCAACCCGCTCAGAACAAGGGGTCGGGCCCCTCGTTCGCCAGCCGTTCGCCAGTTGGTGCACCAGTCAGCTCCGAATAGCCCCTTTTCGTCCGGCGCGCAGCCCGACGGCTTCAAGGGGAGGAACCGACGCTAGGGGCGTACAGGTAACCGAGCCTTGACACTGAAACAACCGTAAGGGAGAGTCCAGCGCCATTGAACTTGTCGGGGGCGTGTACTTGGGATCACGGAGGACCGCCCCGGCCTCGCAGGAAGGGAGAGTCCATGAGTAGGTTCAGAAATGCGCGTCCGTCTCCGGCGATGATCGTCGCGGTGACGGCTCTGGTCGTCGCCGTCGTCGGCACCGCGATGGCGGCACCGACCGCGATCGAAAGCGTGCTCAACAAGAAGGAGAAGAAGCAGACCAAGGCGATCGCCAAGAACCAGGCCAACAGCCAGATCACCCAGCGGGCGCCTGGGCTGTCGGTGGCCAACGCGAATACAGCGAACACCGCGACGAACGCGAACCAGGCGAACACTGCTACCAGCGCCGAGACCGCGGCCAACGCGGAAGCGCTCAGCGGCAACACAGTTGTGGGCGAGGGCGACCTCGACGGCCCCGGCCTCGTCACGAATAGCAGCTGCACCCCGATCTCCAAGCCGGTTCCCGGCGCGCAGGCGGGCGACCACGTCGTGCTGACCCCGCCGAGCGGCTGGCCCACCTATGAGATCAACCTGACCGCGCGAGTGACCGCTGACACGGTCACCTACGAGATCTGCAACCAGAGCGGTACGAACCAGAACTTCGGCACCTCACCCCCGCTGAGATTCCTGGTCCTCAGGTAGGTCGAACATCCGACCGGACGTCGACGAGCGGCCCGCCTCGGCGGGTCGCTCTCGCGTGGCGACGCGCCGGTCGGTTCGCACCGAGATGTGGCGCGATACTGCGTGGGCGATGCCGGAGGAGAACGTCCAAGTCGTGGACAGGGGAAACGGTCTCGATGTGGAGGCCCGCTACCTATTCCTCTATGACGTCCACGGGGGGAAGATCACCCGCATGGCCCTCTACGGAGAGCTTGGCGAGGCCCTCGAAGCCGCCGGTCTGTCGGCGTAGGCGGTGGATCGACTGAGCCGCATGTCTGTCGGAACCGCAATCGGGGTCGGTGCGGTGATTGGGTTGGCGCTCGGCCTCGTCCTCAGCCTGACCACAGACATTCCTCTCGCACCAGAGGTCGGGGTGGTGCTTGGGGTGCTGGTCGGCTGGCTCGCGGGCCGGAATCGTGATTGACACCCTCGAAGCCACGGGGCTGCGGGAGTAGGCCCAGCCTCAGCAGTCGACCGTCTTGATCTGAACCGGACGTGGAAGTCACCGGATACCCGATGGGACGGGACCTCCGCGGCGACGCCTGCATAAGCAAGATGTCGAAGCCGTTCGAGTGGCCCGCCTCGGGTCTTTGGAGCCGCGCAGGTTGCTGCGCGGCTCCAAGCTCCATTTTCTGTGCCGGTTGGGTCTAAGGGGGACCCCCGGGGAAGCAGACCAGGGCCGTCCCGTGTGTCTGTGCGGCCCCAGAGACCAACTGCCCGGGTGTCGTGCCCGCGGCGGCGGCCATCGCCTGCACATCTTTCGATATCTGGGCGCGCTCGCCCGGCACCGCGAAGGGGTTGAGCGCCTGCCCCGGTGCCACGGACGATGACCCGGAGCCCACACAGCTTGCGTTTGGGTTGTCCGCAGCAGAGCCGAACGCACCGGGCACCGCCGTGACCAGCCCGACTGCAGCGAGAGCGACCGCCGCAACGATCCGCCTACGCACCTTCATTGCTGACCTCCTTCCGTGGCTTAAGTCAGCCGTCGAGCTATTCGAACACCCGCACAGTTGCGTGTCAAGGACTGGAAGCCGCCGGCTGCGGGACCAGGCGACACCAAATCAGATTTCACGCGCAGAGCCAATCGGGGCGTTCTTCGACGCGCAGGACTTGCTACCGGACTTGCTACCGCACCCTCCTCCTTCCGCTTGGAATGCGGTCTTTCCAACTGCTCCCGGGACCGGCGTGTCGCCAATGCCGAAGGAGCCAGATGCCGGCCAAGGTCGCTATCCACGTGCCCGCGTAGGTCGCTGCGATCAGTGCCAGGACCTGAACGCCGAAGGACGCACCGAGTGCGATGGCGAGCCAGACCGCGAGAGCCCCGATCAGCAAGCCGACGAGCAGAACCCCTACTCGCATTCGCGACGTCACGTAGGTCGTATCGGCACGGCGGGCGTTCTACGGCAGCTGTCCCAGAAGTTTCTCGCGGCGGGCCACATCTGTCTCGACTTGTCCAGCGCCGGCACTGAATCAATGACCGGTCCGGGCGCTGTGGCCGGTCGACGGTCGAGGGACAGAGTGTCGTCGGGACGGCGACGAAGGTGTCCGCGGGGCCGAGGCAATGAGGGACGGCTGGTTTGTTCCTTTCGTCACTCTTCTCGCCGGGCTGTAAGCATTACGCCCGGTGCTCAAACCAAAGCAGCGCAGGACTGGTTCGGTCTATCTGGTGAGCCTGGCCGCAGCGAGTCTGCCCGCCCTTCTCGTCAGCATCCTGATCTACGGCGCGGCTGCGCTCGGACTTCGGTCCGCGACGGACGGGGGATGGCCGGACACGCCGCCCCGATCGGAGGGGGATAGAGGCACACCCGGACTGTTGGTCCTCGGCGAGCCGTCGCCGGCCACTGATTTGACACGCCACCGTCCGGGAGAACGCAAACGTAAGAGTGCCCCGGCGCCCGCGTCTGCGACCGCACCGGCGTCGCCACTTCCTACGAGCACAGCTGAAGGCCACCCGGTGTCTGGCCCAGCCACGTCGCCGGACCATTCGACGCACCCCACTCACCCGACCCACCCGCCTCACCCGACCCACCCCACGCCGCCGGACCATCCCACGCCGCCCGACCACCCCACGCCGCCGGACCACCCCACGCCGCCGGACCACCCCATGCCGCCGGACCATCCCACGCCGCCGGACCATCCGCCGCACCCCG
>DATIDP010000220.1:0-15186 GCA_035456265.1 Solirubrobacterales bacterium
TGGCCCGGCGCTCCTCCTGGTCGAACCTCTCGGCATCCTCCGCGGAGCGCAGGATCGGCCCCTCGACGAAGCCCATCACGTAGAACGGCGCGCCGTTCACCGACTCGTCCTCGCAGAGGCCGACCACCGGAGGGACCGGGACCCGCGTGTCCTGCAGGGCGGCGATCACCCGATGCTCCCGGCTCATGTCGTGGGCCGAGCCGAGGCGCTTTCCGAGCGGCGGCCGGCGGAGCGCCCAAGCGTGACCGGCGGAGTCGCGGACCCCGAAGGTCATGTTCGAGCGGCCTCCGGAGATCCGGTCGAAGCTCAGCGGCGGCTCGACCTTGGGGATGTTCGCCTCGAACCAGGCCTCAACGCCGGCCCGGTCGATCCCCTCCGGGGCCTCGGTGGTCGTCGCCTCGTTAGCCTCCTCCGCCATGGCGGGCAAGAGCATATTTCGCGGCGTGTTCCTCGACTTCGGCGGCGTCCTGACGACGTCGGTCTGGGACAGCTTTGCCGCGTTCCTCCGCAGCGAGGGCCTCGAGCCGGACGCGATCAAGAATCTCTTTCGCCATGACCCCGGGGCCCTTGCGGACCTGCGGGGACTGGAGACCGGGGAGCTGACCGAGGGCGAGTTCGAGACGAAGTTCGGCCGCCGCTTGGGGCTCAAGGACCCAGAGGGCCTGATCGACAGCATGTTCGCCGGGATGCAGCCCGATGACGCGATGGTCGCCGCGTGCAAGGAGATCCGGTCCGCCGGGATGCTGACCGGCTTGATCTCGAACTCCTGGAGCACGTCGCACTACGACCGCCAGCTTCTCGACGAGCTCTTCGACACCGCCGTGATCTCCGCCGAGGTGCACATGCACAAGCCGCAGCCGGAGATCTACCGGCTGGCCGCCGAGCGCCTCGGGG
This sequence comes from Solirubrobacterales bacterium, assembly GCA_035456265.1. Taxonomy (GTDB): domain Bacteria; phylum Actinomycetota; class Thermoleophilia; order Solirubrobacterales; family 70-9; genus DASUPK01. Next base: position 895 of record DATIDP010000220.1, read on the forward strand.
AAAAGCCCGAGGACTGCATCTTCGTCGACGACCTGCGTGAGAATTGTGAGGGCGCCGAGGCCGTCGGGATGACCGCCGTGCTCCATCGCAACGCCGCCGAGACGATCGCCAGGCTCACCGAGCTGACCGGCGTCGCGCTCGCGGCGGCTGCTTAGCCGGCCCGCTCGCCGCTAGCCGCCGGCGGCGATCATCGCCACACCGGCGAGCGCGAGGATCACGCCCATCCATTGGAGCGTCGCGAGGCGCTCACCGAGCACGCCATGGGCGAGGGCCACGGTGAAGGCCGGGTACATCGAGCCGCCGACGGCCACCACCGGAAGCACTCCCTTCGTCGAGGCGATCGCGAAGAGCGCGTTGGCGAGCACGTCGAAGGCGCCGATCACGATCAGCACCGGCCAGGCCGCCGCGACACCGTCGAACCGCGGCCGAGTCGCGAGCAGGGCGACGAGAACCGTGGCGACGCCACCGACGCGGACCGCCAGGATCGCCCAGCCCGGGCGGTCGGCCGCCGCCGCGTCGAGGCCGGTGAAGAACACCCCGAAGCCGAGGCCCGCGACCACGGCGAGGACGATCGAGAGGCGAGCGGCGCGAGCGCTCTCGACCCGCTCGGGCTGCTCCTCGTAGCTCAGCACCACCACCCCGGCGATCGCCGGAACCAGGCCCGCGAGCTGGACCGCCGCCGGCGACTCACCCTCGGCGAGGCCGATGACCACCGGCACCACCACGCCGAGAGATGCGATCGGGGCGACGACGCTGACAGTGCCCATCGCCATCGCCGAGTAGAAGGCGGCCAGCCCTCCGAGCGAGGCGGCCCCCGCGAGGAACGCGATCGCCAGCTTGCCCGCGGAGATCGAATCGGCGCCGATGAGGGCGATCAGGATCGCGATCAGGACGAGGCCCGCGGGCTGGGAGACCGCCAGGACCGCGAGCACGGGCAGCCGCCGGGTCTGGAGCCCGCCGAGGAAGTCGGAGATTCCCCACGAGGCCGCCGACGCGAGGCTGAGCGAGAGCCCGAGCACCGCGCGGCAGTCTGACGGTCCCTACTTGCCGAGCAGGCCGTTGAGGGTGTTGTTGACGCCGCCGGCCACGTTGTCGACGGTGTCGTTCACCGAGTCCGTCGCACCGCCGGTGCTGCCGCCGCCGGGCAGCTGCACGCTCGGAGCGCTCGGCGTCTTAATCGACGGCGACGAGGAACTCGTCGTCGAGCCGCCGCCCGAGCCGCCGGAGCCGCCCCCGGTGCCCGTGCCCGCACCGGAGCCGCCGCCGGTGCCGGTGGAACCGCCGCCGCTGCCGCCCCCGCCTCCACCGGTCGAGCCGCCTCCGCCCGAGGCCGAGCGGGCGGAGGTGGACTTGCTGGCGAGGGCGAGGGATCCGTGGTTGAGGCTGCTGGTGGGCTTGGCGGGCGCGGATGCGGGGACCGCACTCGGACCGCTCGTCAACGCAGACAGGCCCCCGGCGACGCCGGAGAACCCGGTTCCGAAGCCGATCGCGGCGGCAACAGCGACCGGAACGGCCAACAGAACCGCTCCTGCAACTCCGCGCCCCACGATCCGGCGGCGCCATGACGCAAGCAAGCCATTACCCATGGTGGTCCCCTCGCGGGCGTAGTGTACGGGCTTCAACGGGCTAAGCAAAATAGATGAGATTCAACCCATCTTTGACTTCGCGATTGCGAATCGGCTTTCTTGTGCTGTTCGCTTTACTCCTGCTCGTCTCCTTGCTGGGGGTCGGGCGGCTCTTCCAGGTCCGCGTCAACTACGAGGACGACATCACGCGCTTCTTCCAGGTCGAGCTGGAGAGCGAGCGTCTCCGTTCCGCGTTCATCCTCGAGCAGGCGGCGGCGAGGCCGCCCACCGGACAGAAGCTGCCCAGCCAGGCTGAGCTCAATCGCGCGGCCGCGAACTTCTCCGCGGCCGTCAATCAGACCCAGGACCTGATCGGTGGCGACGCCGAGCTCTCCTCGGACCTCGCCCAGCTCGTGGCGGCCGAGGCCGCCTGGCGCAAGAAGGTGGCCCAGCCGCTGGTCAACGGCAAGATCCCGCCGCCCGGCGTCGAGGGCAGGGTGACCAAGGCCGTCACCAAGAACGGTGAAACGCTCGCCAACGCGACGCGGGACGCGCGCGAGACCTCGCGCGACCATGCCCGCACGGAGACCCGGAACACCACGCTGCTGGTCGCGGCGGGCCTGGCCGGGGCGCTGCTCGCCGCGCTCGTCCTCTTCTCGGGCCTGATCAACTCGATGCGGGCGCCGCTGGGCCGCCTGGTCGAAGGTGCCCGGCGGCTCGCGGGCGGCGACCTGCGAACCCGCGTGGAGGTCGGCGGCCCCGTTGAGATCGCCACCCTGGGTCGCGCCTTCAACGAGATGGCGAACTCGCTGGAACGGGACGCCCGAGAACGCGATCGGGTCGAGCGGATGAAGGACGACTTCGTCCTCACGGTCTCGCACGAGCTGCGCACTCCCGTGACCGTGGTCAAGGGGTTCTCCGAGATGCTGACCGCCCAGCCGAACTCGCTCAACGCCCGCCAGTACGAGGCGGCGGAGGTGATCGCCGAGAGCTCCGCGCAGCTTCAGAAGATGATCAACGACCTCCTCGACCTGGCCCGCAGCGACGCGGGCAAGCTCCGCATCGAGCCGAAGCCGACGCCGGTCGCTGCGCTGGTCCAGCGGGTGGGGCGCCAGATGCGCCCGCACTTCGAGGAGCGAAACCAGCGCTTCACCGTCGCCGTCGAGAAGGATCTGCCCGAGGTCGTCGCGGACCCCGACCGGATCGCGCAGGTGCTCGCCAACCTGCTGACGAACGCGAACAAGTACGCGCATGAGGGCGCCGAGGTGAAGCTCGCAGCCACGCTGGTGGGCGAGGAGATCGAGTTCGCGGTCTCCGACAACGGTCCGGGCCTCGGCCAGGAGGAGCTCGATCACGTCTTCGACCGTTTCTGGAGGGCGCAGAGCGGCGAGACTCAGGAGGTGGGCGGAACGGGTCTCGGACTCGCAATCGCAAAATCGCTCGTCGAGCTGCACGGCGGCGCGATCTCCGCAAAATCGACCCAGGGCGAGGGCGCTACCTTTCGCTTCGTGCTGCCGATCGCCAAGGATGGACGGCCTTCGCGGACGGAAACCGCGAGCAGGACGAAGGCGGGAGCGCCAACTTGACGCGCCTCCTCGTCGCCGACGACTCAGAGACGGTTCTCCTGATGCTCCAGCGGCGGCTGGAGATGGAGGGCTACGACGTGGTCACCGCGACCGACGGCTTCGAGGCCCTCGAGCGGCTCCGGGAGGCCGGCACCCAGGAGCCCGACGTGATTCTCCTCGACGCGATGATGCCGAACATGTCGGGAACCGAGGTGCTCGAGCAGCTGCGGGAGTGGGGCTCCGAGATCCCGGTCCTGATGATCTCCGCGCACCTCGACGCCCAGGAGCCGGATCGGATGCGCTCGCTCGGCGCCTCCGACTGCATCCCCAAGCCTTTCGAGTGGGAGGACCTGATCGGCAAGATCGAGGAGCTCGCCGGGCACTCGAGCCCCGACGGGGACTCGACCTAGCTGCGGGCGATCTCCATTCGGATCTGCTTGCCCTTCAGCTTCGTCCCGTCGAGGTACTCGACGGCACGCTCCGCCTGATCGGCTGCGACCTCGACGAAGGAGAAGCGCTCGAGCACCCTGATCGAGTGAATCGCCTCCTTCGGTACGACCGCGCCCTCGACCAGCGCCCAGTTGAGGTCCTCCTCGTCGATCCCGCCGCGCGCCCCGCGGTTGACGAACAGCTTCACGATCCCGTTGGCCGCATCCGGCGGCGGGCCCTCGCGGTGCCGCGGCGTCGGGGCGTGCTCGAGCCGCTCCTCGGGCGGCTCCCAGTCGCCGATGGGGGCCTTGACGACTTGCTCGATCTGCTTCAGGTCGGCCTGCTGCTTTGACGTGGCGAACGTGATCGCCCTACCGGTCCGCCCGACGCGCCCCGTCCGGCCGATTCGGTGGACATAGATCTCCGGGTTGTTCGGGAGGTCGTAGTTGATGACGTGGGTGACGTGCTCGATGTCCAGGCCGCGAGCGGCGATGTCGGTGGCGACCAGGAGCGGCGTCTTGTGCTCCTTGAACGAGATCATCACCCCGTCGCGCTGTCCCTGGCTGAGGTCGCCATGCAGGGCCTTGACCCGTAGGCCCTTGTCGGCGAGCTGCTTCCCGAGCCTCGCCGCGCCGATCTTGGTCCGCACGAAGATGATCGCTTGCTCGGGCTCCTCCGCCTTCAGCACCTCGGCGAGGCGCTCGAGCTTCTTGCGCGGCTCGACCATCACGTAGGCCTGCTCCACCGAGTCCACGGTGAGCTTCCGCGGCGTCACGCGGATCGTGACCGGGTCGTACATGTACTGCTCGGCGAGCTTTGCGACCGGGCCGGGCATCGTCGCCGAGAAGAGCAGCGTCTGGCGGCCGCTCGGGCACATCCGGAGGATGCGCTCGACGTCCTCGATGAAGCCGAGGTCGAGCATCTCGTCGGCCTCGTCCAGCACCACGTAGCGCGCGGCGGTCAGCACGAGGGACTGGCGCGAGATCAGGTCCATCATCCGGCCGACCGTCGCCACCACGATCTGGGCGCCGGAGCGCAGCCTCGCCTGCTGGTCGCGGATCGGCGCGCCGCCGAAGACCGCGACCACGTTGACGCCCTCGAGGTGCTCCGCGTAGGCGCGCAGCGCCTGCGTCACCTGGATGCAGAGCTCCCGGGTCGGCGTCAACACGATCGCCTGCGTCTCCTCGTTCTCCGGGTCGATGTACTCGAGCATCGGCAGCCCGAACGCCGCGGTCTTGCCGCTGCCGGTCTGGGCCTGGCCGATCACGTCGTGACCGCCCAGCACCTCCGGGATGGCCTGCGCCTGGATCGGCGTGGGCTCGGCATAGCCGAGCTCGTCGAGGGTCTGGAGCAGGCCCTCGGACAGCCCGAGGTCGGAGAAGGAGGTGGCGACCTCCTGAGCGGCGGCACTTTCGCTCATCAGGCGGAGGGGTCGAGGAGCAACTTGCCGCTCGTCCGGCGCTCCTGCATCTCCTCGTGGGCCCGTGCGGCCTCGCTGAGCGGGTAGGTGTTGCCGACCACGACCTCCAGTTCGCCCTGCGCGACCGCGCCGAGGAGGTCGGCGGTCATCGACCGGATCAGGTCGCGGCGCTGGGCGATCAGGGCGATCAGCCAGAAGCCGAGGACGGACTTGGAGGTCTGCAGCAGGTAGTTCGTGTGCAGCTCGTTCGGGTGCCGGGCGGCGTTCCCGAACACGACGATACGGCCGAGCATCCCGAGCGCGTGCAGCTCGGCCTCGAAGCCGGTGCCGCTCATGTGAAGCACGACGTCGACCTTCTCGCCGCCGTTGGCCTCGATGATCGCCTCCTTCAGATCCTCGGCCCGCGAGTCGGCCGTGGCGTCGGCTCCGAGCCGCTCCGCCAGCTTGCGCTTCTCGTCGCTCGAGGCGAGGGCGATCACCCTGGCGCCGGCGCGCTTGGCCAGCTGCACGGCGAGGCTCCCGGTGCCTCCGCCGGCGGCCTCCACCACCACCGTCTCCCCCTCCCCGACGTGCGCGCAGTAGTGGAGCAGCGCGTGGGCCGTGAGACCCTGGAGCAGGAGGCCGGCCGCCTGCTCGTCGCTCACCCCGTCGGGAAGCGGCACCAGCCAGGCCTCCGGCACGGCGACCTTCTGGGCGTAGCCCCCGTTCGCGATCAGCGCTGCAACCCGACGGCCATCGGGGGTGGTGCCGCTGATCTCCGCCCCGGGGACCAGCGGCAGGGTCTGCTCCGCGAGGTAGTCGTTGCGGACCGCATGCGTGTCGGCGAAGTTGATTCCGGAGCGAGCAACGTCCACGACCACCATGCCGTCGCCCGGCTCCGGGTCGGGAAGATCGACGTACCTGAAGTTCTCCGGCCCGCCGAACTCCTCGATCTGAATAGCCTTCACTCCCGAAGCGTATGGCACTGACCGTCGTGGGCAGCATCGCGTTCGACTCCGTTCGCACCCCGTTCGGGGAGCGCGACCGGATGCTGGGCGGCTCCGCCGTCCATTTCTCGCTCGCGGCAAGCTTCTTCACGGACGTACGGGTGGTCGGCCCGGTGGGTGAGGACTTCGGAGACGAGGAGCTCCGGGTTCTCTCGGACCACAACGTGAATACCGACGACATCGAGCGGATCGACGGCGGCCATACCTTCTTCTGGCGCGGGCACTACGAGTTCGACATGAACGTCGCGCACACCGACGACACGCAGCTGAACGTCTTCGCGGAGTTCGACCCGAAGCTCTCGGAGGCGTCGCGGAGCGCGGACATGCTCTTCCTCGGGAACATCCAACCCGAGCTGCAGCTCAGGGTGCGAGGGTCGTCCGCGGCGGCGTTCAGCTCCCTCGACTCGATGAACCTCTGGATCGAGACCGCGCTCGACTCGCTGAAGACGGCGATCGCCGAGGTCGATTGCCTGCTCCTGAACGACGCGGAGATCAGGATGCTGACCGGCGAGCCGAACCTGGCTCGCGCGGCCCGTTCCGCCATGGATCTGGGGCCGCGGGTCGTGGTCGCGAAGCGCGGCGAGTACGGAGCCGCGCTCTTCAGCGGGGAGGAGTTCTTCGCCATCCCCGGCTACCTCCTCGAGGACGTCCGCGACCCGACCGGTGCGGGCGACAGCTTCGCGGGCGGCTTCCTCGGCTACCTCGACAGCCGGCGCGCCGATGGGGACTCGGTCCTCGACCACGGCGTTCTGCGGCAGGCCATGGCCTACGGCTCGGTGCTCGCCTCGTTCAACGTCGAGGACTTCGGCACCGAGCGCGTCCAGCGCCTCACCAGGGACGAGATCGAAGATCGACTCCGGGACTTCCGCCGGATCACGCATTTCGACATCGACCCGGCTCCCGCCAACTAGCCTCCTCCGCCTAGGTCCGCAGCCGCGCCTCGTCCAGATCGAGGTCGGCCTGGATGCGACGCAAGAGGACGCCTGTACGGGGCTCGTTCGACGCACAGTCCCTCACCGCGGCGCTGGAGGCGTCGGCCTGAGAGCGGGCTTGGCCCCGGCCCGGCAGACCGCCTAGTACCGGATCACGACCATGCCGATCGCCAGGGCGACGACGGCCCAGGAGAGGGCGCGGAGCGACCCGTCGAGCGGTCCCGCGATCTCCGCCGGGGTCAGCTCGATCACGGTGCCGTCCTCGAGTCGCTGCTGGCCGCTGACCGAGACCGTCTTCCGGCGCAGCCGCCGGACGGGTGTGGAGAGGCGGCGCTGGACGGTGGTCAGCCCGTAACAGCCGACGGTCACCAGGGCACCCGCGACAACGGTCTTCGCGGAACCGAACGACAGGGTGTTCACCCACCAGGAGGTGAGCGCCGGAAAGGCGCCCCAGGAGGCGGCGAGCCAGAAATCCGTGTGGAACCGGCCCTCGAAGAGCTCGAGGTTGTAGGCGACCGCGATGAAGCCACCGGCCAGGACGAACGGCGCCAGGGTGGCTGAGATCACGAAGCAACCGGCGATCCCGATTCCGATCGCCCCCGTCAGGGAGATGACCGCGAGGGCGACCAGGGTGCGGTCAGACAGCTGGGTCTTCAGGGGGCGGCCGTTGAGCTCGTCCAGGGTGTGGGCGCCGATCCCGACCGCCAGGAAGAACGCCGCGAGCGTCGCGATGAAGCGGTCGGTATGGATCTCGGTCGCTGCAGCCGCCCCGAACGCGACGTTGGCCAGGTGCCAGGCCGTATAGGGCGGGTGCAGGACGGTGACGAGGTCTCGCCACCCACCGGGCCGCATGGCGTAGAAGGCGGGACGCTTCAGTTGCGCCTCATCGGCCACGCGTCCCCCAGACCACAACCCCGCCGCCGAAGCTCATCACGCGGGCCTGCACCGAGTCGATCCCCGCCGCCCTCCAGAGGTCCAGCTGCCGGTCGAGCGGCAGCCGGTGGTACAGATCGCTGATGCTCGGGCCCAGAAAGCGCCCCACCCTGTACCACTCGCGGGAGATCACGCGGCCCAGAACCGGCATCACCGCGCGCGTGTACCGATACCAGAGCCAACGCGCGACGGCATTCGGGGGAACCATGAACTCCAGCGAGGCGATGCGGCCGCCCGGCCCCACCACGCGGGCCAGCTCGCCCAGGGTGGCCCCTGGATCGTCCACGTAGCGAAGCAGGTAGGTGAAGGTCAGATGGTCGAACTCGCCGTCCGCGAAGGGGAGGGACTCGGCCTCACCGCGAACCAGCTCGATCCGGGCCGCGAGCCGTGGGTCCCGGTCGAGCTTCGCGCGGGCGCCGGCGAGCATCTCCGGGCTCTGGTCGAGGCCCACGACCGAGCATCCATAGCGCCGGGCCAGGGCGATGGCGACCATGCCCGTGCCCGTGGCCACGTCCAGGATCCTGTCCTCGGGCACCGCCGCGATCTCACGCACGATCGTGGAGCGCCAGCGGGGGTCCTGGCCGAAGCTGAGGAGAGCGCCGGCGAGGTCGTAGCGACGGGGCAGGCCTGAGAACAGCTCCAGCGTGTCCTGCTTGCTGAGCCGGTTTGCCGAATTCACCACCGTGAGAAGATATGGGGGTACGGCGCTGACGCGAGGGCGAGCCGCCAGGCGCTACCCGTTTGATGTCAAGGAGGTCCGATGGCGACCAAGCAGGAGACGCAGCAGCCGCAGGCAGAGACGTCGCGTGACGGTGCCTCCGGCGGCGACACCCTGAGCGTCACCGACAACCGCACCGGCAAGGGCTACGAGCTCGAGATCACCGACGGGACCATCCGGACGATGGACCTGCGGCAGATCAAGGTCTCGGACGACGACTTCGGCCTGATGGGCTACGACCCGGCCTTCACCAACACCGCCTCCTGCCGGTCGGCGATCACCTTCATCGACGGCGAGGCGGGCGTCCTGCAGCACCGTGGCATCCCGATCGAGCAGCTCTGCGAGCACTCGACATACCTCGAGGTCGCGTACCTCCTGATCTTCGGCGAGCTCCCCACCCCCGCCCAGTTCGAGCGCTGGACCTACGACGTCACCCACCACACCTTCGCCCACGAGGACATCAAGAAGTTCAACGAGGGCTTCCGCCACGACGCCCACCCGATGGGGATGCTGCTCGCCAGCGTCGGCGCGCTCTCGACCTTCTATCCCGACGCGAAGCACATCGACGACCCGGAGGAGCGCTACATGGCGGCGATCCGGCTGATCGCGAAGATGCCGACCCTCGCCGCCTGGGCCTACCGGCACAGCATGGGGCTCCCCTACGTCTATCCCGACAACGAGCTCTCCTATTCCGAGAACTTCCTCTCGATGCTGTTCAAGATGGAGAACACCTACAAGCCGGACCCGCGCCTGGCCAAGGCGCTCGACGTGCTCTTCATCCTGCACGCCGACCACGAGCAGAACTGCTCGACCAACGCCGTCCGATCGGTGGGCTCCTCGGGGGTCGATCCCTACTCCGCCGTCGCCGCCGGCGTCGCGGCGCTCTACGGTCCACTCCACGGCGGCGCCAACGAGGCGGTCCTGCGGATGCTGCGCCGGATCGAGTCCCTCGACAACATCCCGGCCTTCCTCGAGGGGGTCAAGAACCGCGAGGAGAAGCTGATGGGCTTCGGCCACCGCGTCTACAAGAACTACGACCCGCGGGCCCGGATCATCAAGAAGCACGTCGACGAGGTGCTCGAGGCGACCGGGGACAACCCCCTCCTCGACATCGCCACCGAGCTCGAGAAGCACGCCCTCGAGGACGAGTACTTCACCTCGCGCAAGCTCTATCCGAACGTCGACTACTACTCCGGGCTGATCTACGAGGCGATGGGGATACCCACCGACATGTTCACGGTGATCTTCGCGATCCCCCGGACCTCCGGCTGGATGGCCCAGTGGATGGAGCAGAACGAGGACCCCGACCTGAAGATCGCGCGGCCGCGGCAGATCTACACCGGCGGGCGCGACATCGACTACACGCCGCCCGAGAGGCGCGACGGCCCCGAGAAGATCACCGGCCCGCCGGCGAAGAGGCCGAAGAAGCCGCGGCGCGGCGCGTAGGCGTCACCGGCGGGCGGGTCCTGTCGGCGCAGGTACCGTCCCAAACATGCGCGCGGGCGCGCATGCTTGGGCCCCACCTACGCCGCCACCCGCCCCGAGTGACGGTTACGCTGCCCCCCGGTGAGCTGGAAGGTCACCGTCAGGCATGGGAGCTCGGTCGGGCGCGAGAGGTGCGCGACACTCGACGAGGCGATCGCCGAGGCTCGGCGACGCGTCGAGCAGGTCCGGAGCGAGGGTGGCCTTCCCGCGATCAGCGTCTTTCGGAAGCACACTCCGGGTCAGCGGGTTCACGCCCGCATCGAGATCTCGGGCCCCGGCATCTTTCGCGCCCCGGAGGGGGGCATCGACGTGATGGGCGACGGCAAGGCGATCGCCTACACCGGCGCGATCCGCAAGGAGATGATCGACGCGGACTCCCTGGACGATGCGTTCGAGCGCCTCACGGAGGAGCTTGAGCGCTGACGCCGCGGGAATAAGCTGCGACCAATGGTGGAGAGCGTCGAAGTCGGTCGCCGTGTGCGCCTGCCGAACGGCGCCGGGCGCCCGATCCAGGTCTTCATCAACGGGCAGGAGCAGCGCGAGGGGACGGACTACTCCGTCCACGGCAGGGAGATCGTCTTCTCCCGCCCGCTGGTGAAGGAGAAGGTCAGCGGCGCGCGCTGGATGGCGATGCTCCTCGGGCTGTTCGGCAGCTACGGCAGGAATGAGACGGTTGACGTCCACTTCCGCCACGGCGGCAGGATGCAGGTGATCGCCGACGCGAAGATCGTGGACTGATGCGCGTCTGCCTGATGATCGAGGGACAGGAGTCCGTCTCGTGGGAGGACTGGCAGGGCCTGGCCAGGGCCTGCGAGGAGAGCCCGATCGACGCGCTCTTCCGCTCCGATCACTACCTCTCGGTGATGGGCAGGAGGGACCGCGGCTCGCTCGACGCGTGGGCGACGATCGCCGGCCTCGCCGCGATCACCTCCGACCTGAAGATGGGAACGCTCGTCTCGCCGGCAACCTTCCGGCACCCCTCGGTGCTGGCGAAGGACGTCGTCACCGCCGACCACATCTCGGGCGGCGGCCGCATCGAGCTCGGCATGGGGACCGGCTGGCTCGAGGACGAGCACGTCGCCTACGGCTTTCCCTTCCCGCCGCTGGGCGAGCGGTTCGAGCTGCTCGAGGAGCAGATCGAGATCGTCCGCCGGCAGTGGGACGAGGGCGAGCTCGACTTCGAGGGCAGCCATTACACGGTGAGGGGCGACCCGCTTCCGAAGCCGCTGTCCCCTCCCAACCTGATCGTCGGTGGCCGCGCCAAACCCCGCAGCCTGCGGCTCGCCGCCCGCTGGGCGGACGAGTACAACCTGGTGATGATGACCGCCGAGGGGTGCGCCGAGGCGGTCCCCCTGGTCAAGGAGGCCTGGCAGGCGGCGGAGCGCCCGGAGCCGGTGATTTCCCTGATGACGAGCTGCATCATCGGCTCGGACGAGGTCGATCTGCTCGAGCGGGCACACGCCACCGCCGAGATCCGAGGCGATGACGCAACGGACCCGGCGGCGTATCTCGAGGCCGAGCGACCGAACTCGCTCGTCGGCACGGTCGCCCAGATTCGCGAGCAGCTGATGAACCTCGAGCGGATCGGTGTCGAGCGGGTGATGCTCCAGTACCTGACGCACCGCGACCTCGACGGGGTCGCCTACATAGCCGAGCTCGCCGAGGGCTGAGCGCAGCCCGCGGCCCGGTAGGTGCCCGGATGACGCTCTACCGCTGGTGCGGACACGGGTCGAGCCGAGGCTCGACGAGGCGACGAGGGTCCTCGACTTCCTGCTCTCCCAGGGCCCCGCTGCCGGCCTAGCCGGACAGTCCCGCGGCCCTCCGGGCTTCGTCCGGATCCGAATCCCAGCGGACGTGCACCGCGAGACCGCCCTCGAACGTCCACACCACGTAGAAGAGCTGGTCGATCGCGATCCCGCTTCCCCTGCCGGTGGCGCGCTGGTGTTCGGTGACCAGCACCTTGTCCCCGTGGTCGGCGATATCCACCGCCTCGCAGGTGAAGTCGTCCCACTCGCTCAGGAAGCTGTGCATGAAACGGCGAAAGCCGTCCCGGTCGAGGGTCTCGCGCCCCTCGGCCATCGGGACGAAGGTGGCGCCCTCGGCGTACAGCTCCTCGCCGGCCTGGAGCTCTCCCTTCGCCCACTCGTTGTAGACCCCACGCAGGCGGTCGACGTTCTCGTGCGACATCGGGGCGAGTATGGCGGCTAGACCGCGGCGGGCTCGCCGGCGCCCAGGCCAGAGAGGTCGGCGACCCGCTCGCGGTGATCACGGGGGGTGCCGAGCATGCGGCCGGCGACGCGGCCGCGCTTGAGCCAGAACTGCAGGTCGTGCTCCCAGGTGAAGCCGATGCCCCCGAAGACCTGCAGCGCCGAGGCCGGAACCTCCCAGCCCGCGTCGGAGGCGCGCGCGCCCGCCATCGCCGCCGCCATCGGCAGCGACTCGGGCTCCGCGTCGGCGGTCCAGGCCGCGTAGTAGGTCAGCGACCGGGACTCCTCGGTGGCGAGCAGCATCGCGGCGCAACGATGTCCCACAGCCTGATAGGCGCCGATCGGGCGCCCGAACTGCTGGCGCTCGCGTGCGTACTCGACCGCCATCTCCATCGTCCGCTGGGCGATGCCGGTCAGCTCCGCCGCGATCGCGACGGCGAGGCGGTCGCGGCCGGCGTCGACGTCGCCCGGCAGCCGCTCGCCGGCGGCCTCGGAGACGAGGCCGTAGGAGCGGGTGGCGTCGATCGCCTCGAAGGGCTCGAAGTCGACCTCGGAGGCGAGCGCGATCAGAGCCCCCTCCCCGTCGAAGGTGACGACCACTTCGGCCGTGGGCAGGTCGCAGAACAGCGTGCTCCTGCCGTCGCTGAAGCCGCCGAACGAACCCGTCGCCTCGCCTGAGGCGAGCTTCGGCAGCCACTCGGCCCGCTGCTCGTCCGAGCCGGCGGCCGAGATGACGAGGGCCGCCCCGGCGCTGCCGAGCAGCGGCGTGGGCGCGCAGGCGATCCCGCTCTCCTCAAGCAGGACGGCCAGCTCGACCGTGCCCAGGCCCTGGCCGCCATCCTCCTCGGCGATCGCGATCCCGGGCCAGCCGAGCTCGGACATCTCCTGCCAGAGGGCGTCGTCGTAGGAGCGGGACCCGGCGAGCTGGCGCACCTTCTCGGGCTTGAAGCGCGAGGCGAGAAACTCGTGTGCGGTGCGCTTGATCTCCTGCTGCTCGTCGTTCAGGTCGAAGTTCATGGCTACCTCAGCCGCGGGAGGCCGAGCACGCGCTCGGCGACGATGTTCTTCAGCACCTCGGTGGTGCCGCCCTCGATCGAGTTGGCGCGGGACCGCAGGAACCGGTAGCTCCAGTCGCTGTTCACGCGCATCCCCTCCGGGCCGAGCACCTCGTTGCCGAGCTCGGTGAGCGCCTGGTTGTAGTCCGCCCACTCCCACTTCGAGAGCGAGCCCTCGGGTCCCGGGATCCCCGTCTTCATCGTCTGGGTCAAAGCCCGCAGCGAGCCGAGGCGCATCGCCTCGATCCCGATCTGCAGCTGGGCGATCTTCTGGCGGATGATCGTGTCCTCGTCGAGACCGCGCTCGCGAACGATCGCGATCAGGTCCTCCATCGTCCGCTTCAGGCCGAGCACCGCAGCGGCCCCGAGGCCGGCACGCTCGAACATCAGCGTGGTGATCGCGACCTGCCAGCCGCCGCCGACCTCGCCGACGATGTTCTCGTCGGGGATCTCGGCCTCCTCGAGGAAGATCTCATTGAACTCGGCCTCACCGGTGATCTGACGGAGCGGCCGGACGTCGACGTTCGGCTGCTCCATGTCGAGGATGAAGTAGGTGATCCCCTTGTGCTTGGGAGCATCCTGGTCGGTGCGGGCGAGGAGCATGCAGTACTTCGCCTCGTGGGCGTAGGTGGTCCAGACCTTCTGCCCGGTCACCTTCCACCTGCCGTTGGCCTTCACCGCGCGGGTCTTGAGTGAGGCGAGGTCCGAGCCGGACTCCGGCTCGGAGAAGCCCTGACACCAGATCTCCTCGGCGCTGAGGATCGGCTCCAGCCAGCGCTCCTTCTGGTCCTCGGTGCCGTGGGCCATGATCACCGGCCCGCCCATCACGAGGCCGAGCACGTTCGCCGGCGATGGAGCGTCGGCACGGGCCATCTCGCTCGAGAAGATCGCCTGCTCGATCAGGGTCGCGCCGCGGCCGCCGAACTCCTTCGGCCACGAGATCCCGGCCCAGCCACCCTCGTGCATCTGTCGCTGCCAGTCGCGCCGGAACGCGAAC
>DATIDP010000221.1:0-11195 GCA_035456265.1 Solirubrobacterales bacterium
CGCGCGCTCGAGGTACTTCTCGCGGATCTCGTCGTCGGTTATTGATGACACGGCGCCCTGCCTCTTCTTCGGCCCCGGCCCGGCCCCTTGCGGGTGCATCAACTCTTGCTCGCCGAGCGCCGTCGATTGCGCGCGCCCCGACGGCCGTCGCGGGCCGCCAGAGACCTTCCTCCCCGGCCGCCGCTCGTCTGCAAGAACTTGAGCGCCTGGACATAGGCGAGGTTCTTGTGCTTGCGAACGATGTCCGCCTCCCGCATCGATTCGAGGAACTCTCGAGCGCCCTCGAAGTCCCGCAGCCGGATCTTGACGCTGCCGAGACCCTGCGCGACATGGCTGTCGGACCCGGCCCCCGGGACGATGCGGTACTTGCGGGCGAACCTCACCGCCTCCTCGTTGAACGCGGAGAGGGTCACGCGCGGGTTGAAGACCTCGAGGATGTCGATGTCCTCGACGATCTCGAGCAGATTCTCGTAGTCCGGGACGGAGTGAAGCCGGTCGAAGGGGTGCGGCACGTAGACGAGGCCGCCCTGCCGCCGGATCTCGGCGATCGTCTCCGCCATCGACATGCCGCGCTCGATCCGCCCGCTCAGGAAGAGCCCGATCACCTCCCCCTCGTGGGCCGTCTTCACCTCCTCGGCGACGATCACCTTGATTCCGCCGATCCTCGCGGCTATCTCCTGCGCCTCGAGCGCCCCCGAGATCTCGTTGTGGTCCGTGATCGCGATCGCGCCCAGTCCCCGCTCCTTGGCCGTCTCCAGGAGAACCTCCGCGGGGGTGGCGCAGTCCGGCGAATGGTCGGTGTGCATGTGGAGGTCGCAGTGGATGAAGTCGCGCTCGCGCAATCGCTTGCGGATCTCGCCGTCTCCGCCCTCCTCGTGCCGTCTCGAGACCAGCCGGCGGTACACCGCCTCCACCTCATCGGTGACCACGGTCCACGGCCGGGCCTCGTCGCTCGAGCGGGCCGCTGCCCGCAGCTCGTCGCGGAGCGCCGAGTCTCGCGAGAGCCGTTCGAGCTGCGCCGTCAGCGTGATCACGTCCCCAAGCGGAAAGAGCAGCCCGCGCTCTCCCTCGCCAACCAGCTCCCGGTAGAGCTCGAGGTCGGAGACGATCGGCACGGCGCCCGCCGCGAAGGCCTTCCGGAGCAGGCCGGGAGCGGCACGCACGCCGCCCGACGCCAGGCAGGCGATGTCGGCGCCGGCCAGGAACTCCGCGGGCTCCCCATCCCGCGGCCGGACCACCCGTAGGCGCTCCCGCAGCCTGCGGCTGACCCGGGTGAGTGGGTCGGTCGGGCCGTCGAACCAGATCACGCCCTCCCAGTCGAGGTCATCCGGCAGCTTCCGCAGGGCGCGCAGCAGCAGCCGCAGCGCCCCGCGCTCCTCCTCCGCGCAGTAGGCGATTCGGACCCGGCCGCCCGGCGGCGCCTCCAGGGCAGGCTTCTCGACGTCCGCGCCGGGCTTGATCAGCTCGTACTGGCCCGGGAAGAAGCGCTGAAGCAGCTCGCCGGTCGCCTCGTTGCTCGCCGTGCGGGCGTCGATCCGGCCGAAGAAGACCTCCACCAGCATCCGCGCCACCTGGGTGGAGAGGACTCGCTCCACCGGCTCGTGGAACGTCGCCACGTTGAGCGACATGGAATGCCGCAGGGCGGCCGAACCCGTGCTCGGCGCGAACGGCTCGTGCACGTGGACCACGTCGAGAGGCACGCTCCCGAGCAGGCGCTCGAGCGCTCGGCTCACGTCCACCGGCAGCGGCGCCGGCCTGCGCCGCGGGCCGCTCGGCAGCGGGATGCTCTGCCCGATCGCGATCACGCGCGGGTTCTCGCCCTTCCAGAGCGCGCCGGGATCCTCCTCCACCTGACGGGTCAGCCGCCGGCTCTCGCGGATGGCCCGCCGGGAATCGGATGGGGCGATGACCAGGACGCGATGGCCCCGCTGCACCAGCTCCGCGGAGGTCCGGGCGACGAACTCGTTGATCCCGTGCCGCTTCCCCCAGGGGTGAGGCGAAACCTGCGCGATCGCGAGTGAGTCGTCGCCCACGGCGCGAGATTAGGGAACCAGGCGTCCGACGGCGGCTGCCGGCGTGCGAGTCTGCTCGCGGCGAGCAGCGGGCGGCTGCCTTCGCCGGCCCTGAAGCCCTACTTGGCCTTGGCCTTCGCCTTACCCGCGCCCTTGGCGGGAACACCGCGCTCGCGCGCGTACTTCGCGATGAACTCCTCGGTCATCTCGCGCGCCACCGGATCGGGCCGCTGGTCGTGCGGCGACTTCATCAGGTAGCTGGAGGGACCGTCCAGCTGGCCGGCGACGCCGTGGTTGAGCGCCAGCTTCACGATCCTCACCGCGTCGATGACGATGCCGGCCGAGTTGGGCGAGTCCCAGACCTCGAGCTTGAGCTCGACGTTGAGCGGCACGTCGCCGAAGGCCCTGCCCTCGACGCGGATGTGCGCCCACTTACGGTCGGTCAGCCACGGCACGTAGTCCGAGGGCCCGATGTAGACGTCATCGGGTGGCAGCTCGTGGTCCATGATCGATGTGACCGCGTTGGTCTTCGAGATCTTCTTGGACTCCAGCCGCTCGCGCTCGAGCATGTTGTAGAAGTCCATGTTCCCGCCGACGTTGAGCTGGCTCGTCCGCTCCATGCGAACGCCGCGTTCGGCGAAGAGTCTCGCCAGCTGCCGGTGGACGATGGTCGCGCCGACCTGCGACTTGATGTCGTCGCCGATGATCGGCAGACCGGCCTCCTCGAAGCGCCGGTCCCAGTAGTCCTCGCGGGCGATGAAGACCGGGAGGCAGTTGACGAAGCCGACCCCCGCGGCGAGCGCCTGCTCGACGTACCACTTGGTCGCCTGCTCCGAGCCGACGGGCAGGTAGCAGACCAGCACGTCGGTCTGGGTGTCCTGGAGGATCCCGACGATGTCGGCGGTCTCGCCGGGGGCCTTGGTGATCTTCTCCTTCAGGTACTTGCCGAGGCCGTCGTGGGTCATGCCGCGATGGACCTTGACCCCCAGCTTCGGCACGTCGGAGAACTTCATCGTGTTGTTCTGGCCGGACCAGATCGCCTCCGAGAGGTCCTTGCCGACCTTGTCCGCGTCGATGTCGAAGGCCGCGGTGAACTCGATGTCACGAATGTGGTACCCACCGAGGTCCACGTGCATGAGACCCGGAACCTGCTCGGCGGGATCGGCGTCCTTGTAGTACTGGACGCCCTGCACGAAAGAGCTCGCGCAGTTCCCGACGCCGACGATCGCTACCCGGACCTTGTCGTCCCGAGCGCCGTTGCGGCGGGCGCCGTTGGCTCTTCCATTGACGGTGCTCATCCTTGGAAATCCTCCTAGATCAGAAGACTCAGCCTTGAAACCACACTTGCGCTCCTGCGGGGTTACACGTCCTCGGCCGGAACCGGCTCCTGCGCGGGCGCCGGCTGAACCTCGGCGCCGCGTCGCTTGAGCTCGTTCCTGACGTGCCAGACGCGCTGAAAGACGGTGAAAGCCGTCAGCGCCGCCATCGCGTAGATCGCCGGTGCCAGAAGGTCTGCGTCGAGGATCCCGGCTCCCTTCGCAAAGACGAGGCCGATCGAAAGTATGACCACCCGGACCGGGCGCGTGGCCAACCCGACCTTGCACTCCACTCCCAGCGCCTCGGCCCGCGCACGCGTGTAGGAGACCATCAGCGACCCGAGCACGACCACCACGCACATCGCGGCCGCGAACTCATCCCCTGTGAGGGCGAACCGGTAGGCGACCGCGGTCAGCACGATGCCCTCCTCGACCCGGTCGAGCGTCGAGTCGAGGAAGGCTCCGAACAGGGTTCCCTTGCCGGACACTCGGGCATAGCGCCCGTCCAGGGTGTCCATGACCGAGCCGATGATGAAGGCGATGCCGCCCAGGGAGTAGAGGCCCTGCCAGATCAGGACGGCGGCGGCCAGGTTGCCGACCAGCCCGACCATGGAGATGGCGTTGGGCGTGAGGCGGGACTCGATCAGGCGATTCCGCATCGCCGCAGAGAACTCCGCGGCACCGGTTGGTCCCCTGCCGGGCGGGGGAGTCCCGTTGGCGGGCAGGTCTCGCTGATCGATGCTCATCATTAAACGGGTTGCGCCTCGCTTTCGCTGCGACGCACCCGCGCAGTCATGCCGGTGCGGCCTCGGGCTCTGGCTGCGGTTCGAGATCGCCGGAAGGAGCGCTGCGGGCCGACGAACCGAATGACCAGTCCGAGTTGAGCCGGGCGAGGAGCATAGCGGCGCCGACCGCAAGGGCCGCAGTGAGCAGCCCAAACACCGCGTCGAGCCAGAAGTGGTTGCCGCTCGCGATCACCACGTAGGCCATCAGCAGCGGATAGGCGAAGAACACGGCCCTGAGCAGGCGCGGGCGAACCAGCATGCCCAGCGACCAGGCGAGGATCACCGATAGGCCGACGTGCATCGAGGGGACCGCCGCGAACGGGTTGAACAGTGGATCGCCGGGGTTCGAGAGGAGCGGGTTGTTGCCCGTCACCGAGCTCGACGGATCGAGGCCGAGCTCGGGCAGGAAGCGGGGCGGCGCCGTCGGGAAGAGGGCGTAGCCGATCACCGAGATCGCCATCGCCGCGAAGACCGCGTTGCGGACGAAGCCGTAACTCCCCCGGTAGCCGAAGTAGAGAATCGCGAGCATCAGGCAGCTGCCCTTGAAATGAAGGTTCGCGTAGCCCCAGCCAGCGACCTCGGACGGCCAGCCGGCGTCAACGGCCCAGTGCTGCACGCTGGGCTCGATCAGCAGCCCGAGCGACCGCTCGGCGCTGACCAGGTCCCGCGCGTGGGAGAACGAGAGGCCCATGCCGCCGTCGACGGCGCCCCTGGCGTGCCGCCAGGCCCAATAGGCCCCGGCGAGCAGGACGAGCTGGATGAGCAGATCGAGTGGACCGCGGGGGAGCAGCGCTGAGGCGAACCCGCGGAGGCGCTGGGCCGTTCGACCCGCGGCCGCCATCAGCGCTGACCGCCGCCGTGCGGGACGGCGGGCGCGCCGCTCCCCGCTGACCCGTACTGGATCACGGGCTCCTGGTGACAGCGCGGGCCCGAGCTGATCGCCCGCACGGGAGAGAAGTCGATGCCGACCCGGAACCGGCCCGGCGTCTCGACGTCGAGCATCGTGTAGCCGCCCGGGGCCTGCTCGACACAGCCCGTGCCCTGCTCGATCGACCAGTACGGGGTCCAGTGCACGCGCACGAGGACCGTCCCGGGCGCGCTCGTGTCCACCACGAACCCCTGCGGCCGCAGCTTCACCATCTTGCCGCCGATCGCGAGCGGCGACGGGTGCCGCACCTTGTAGACCGTCCAGTCCGGACTCTTGTAGACCCGATCGAGGTAGCGAGGCGGACCCCGCTTCAGCATCTTCTTCTCCGGCCGGGCGGCGTAGTCGAGCGGCGCGTGGGGGACGGCGACGTAGCCGACGCCGAGGTCATCCAGCCAGCTCCGGTACTGGGGGCCCGAGAGCGGAGCCGACTGGTAGAAGAGCGGATTGAGCTTGCGGTCGAGCTGGCGCTCCCAGCCGCGGGCGATGTAGATGCCGCGCGGCACGTAGGCCGACTCCCAGTGGTGCTCCTCGGGCAGGACCTCCACCCGGTAGGCGTCGTGCCGCGGCTGACCTCGCAGGAAGTCGATCAGGGGCGCGTAGAAACCGGGTTTGACCGAGGGCTGGGCGCTCACCTGCTCGAGGTCCCTGACGACGGGCGACCACTGCCAATAGATCAGCACCGGGATCAGCAGGACGAGATAGAACCGCTGCCGGCGCCAGAGCCCGAACGCGAGCACCGGCCCGAGCAGGAGGGAGCCCATCCGGGTGGCGTTGCCGCCCATCGGCGTCTGGACCAGGAAGGCGGCGGTGAGCGCGAGACCGTACGCCGCGACGCCGTAGCGGAGCAGGCGCTCCCGCGGCGGAAGGGCGACGAACACTGCGATCGTCACGAGGATTGCCGGCTCGTAGCTCGAGAAGTCGAATGGCTCGGTGCCGCCCTCGGGGAAGGCGGAGGACATCAGCAACGTCATGCCCACCGCGACCACGGCCAGCTCCAGGCCCTTGCGGCTGCGCTCGGCGATTGCGTAGGCGACGACGCCGCACGCCAGGAAGAGAGCCGCGACCGGGCTCCCGAGCGGGGTCAGGGCCGCGAAGAAGATCGCGAGCAGCCTGTGACCTCGCTGCGCTGAGAGCACCGCCGCCAGCGCCACCGCGACGCCGAGCGCGAACGTGAGCCGGCCCGTGAAGAGGCTGATCGACGTCGCCGTCGCGAACCAGGCGACGCCCAGCCTGGCGTGGTCGCCGAAGCGCTCATAGGCGATCGCCGAGAGGAGCAATGACGCAATGACCGCGGCGAGGACTCCCACGAGCCGCGGGCCGATCAGCGCACCGAGGGCCGGCAACAGCACCCCGTAGCCGGGCAGATGGTGCCCCCCGAACCAGAAGTTGTCCCACGCCGCGAAGCCCTGGCTGTCGAAGAGCCCCGACCGAAAGACCTGGGCGGCGTGATCGGCGCTGTCCGGTTGAACGATCAGGTACGCGACGCCGAGAGCCGTCGCGACCAGCCCCGGCTCGCCGTAGCGACGGAGCACGACCCGTGCGCTCAAGTGGTCGCGGGACGGAAGGACCAGACGGCGGGACGGGCGCGGGCCAGTGAGCTGGCCGCGAGCGTGGCGAGCGTCGCGACGAGCAGGCCTGCAGCACCGTCGATCCAGAAGTGGTTGGCGGTCACAACGACCACCCAGAAGACGAGCACCGGGTAGGCGGCCCAGATGATCTTGCTGAGCTTGTGCCGCGCGACGAGGACACCGGTGATGCCGATCATCGTCGAGAAGGCGACGTGCATGGAGGGGATTGCCGCGTACGGGTTGATGAAGAGCTTCACGAGACCGGAATCGTGGTTGACCTGGGCGAAGTCGGTGATCGTGTCAACGAAGCCCTCCTGCGGGAAGAGCCGCGGGGGCGCGGTCGGCACGAGGGCGTAGCCGACGATCGCCAGAGCCATCGCGACCATGAACATGTTCCGCACGAAGTAGAAGTTCTGGTTGCGGAAGACGTACAGCCAGACCAGGAACGCCGTGGTCACGACGAAGTGGCTGTTCATGTACATGTAGTTCGCGAAGTCGATGAGCCAGCCGTGGTTGATGAAGAGTGACTGGAGGCTCGGCTCGAAGAAGGTGTGGAGGCTCTTCTCGAGCGAGATCACGTTGGCCCCGTTGACGAAGGCCTGCTCGCGCGCGCCGTCGGCGATGCCGCGCACGGCCTCGTAGCTGAGCTCGGCCAGCACGAAGAGGCCGAGTTGCTTGCCGGCATCCCCATAGCCGTGGGGCAGCCAGGCACCGACTCTGTTGATCAGGGAGCGCACGACCGGAAGATTCTAATAACCCACTGATTACACCTTCGTGACGGGTCCCACTCTTCTTCCCGGTTTTCGGGTTCGAACGAGTGGACGAGCCGGCACGGGGGCGCGAATATCCTCGCCCCCGTGCCTCTCCCCAACAGGGTAGTTCTCGCAGACGGCGAAATCGCGACGCTCCGGCCCGGGAAGCCGCCGCGTGTCCCGAAGCGCGACCCGAACTGGCGCCGCCCCTCACGGAAGCGCGTGCTCGCAATCCGTGACCGCCTGCGCGAGCTCTACGGACAGCCTGTCAACCATCCGCACGGCCATCCGATAGCTGAGCTCGTACGCACCGTCCTCTCCCAGAACACCAACGACCGCAACCGCGACGTCGCCTACAACCGGCTCAGAGAGCGCTTTCCGACCTGGGAGGAGGTCAGGGATGCCCCGACCGAAGAGGTCGAGGAGGCGATCAAGCCGGGGGGCCTGAGCGTCACCAAGGCGCCGCGAATCCAGGAGATCCTCGGGCAGCTGGGCGATCATCCCGACCTCGACTGGCTCGCCGAGGCACCGCGCGAGCAGGCCATGGAGTTCCTCACCGAGCTGCACGGCGTCGGCCGGAAGACCGCAGCCTGCGTGCTGATCTTCGCGTTCGGCCTGCCGGAGATTCCGGTTGACACCCACGTGAAGAGGGTGGGGGAGCGGCTCGGCCTCTTCAGGCCCGGCGCCTCCTTCGACGAGGCGCACGACGAGATGCTGGCCATCACCCCGCCCGAGGACGCCTACGAGCTTCACATCAACCTGATCCGGCACGGCCGGGCGGTCTGCCGACCGCGGCCGCGCTGCGGCGAGTGCGGGCTGAGCCGGATGTGCCCGTGGTACCGCGAGCACAAGGCGGAGGGGCGGGGCAATATGCTGCCCGGCGCGAAATGAAGCGGAGCACCTTCGTCACCTTCGGGATCGTGGTCCTGCTCTTCGGGGTGGGCATCCCGGCCTGGGCCCTCACGAAGGAGGGGTCCCAGGACTCCTCAGCGGAGAATGTGCCCAGCAACCTGCAGGGGGGCAAGGACCTTTTCGTGACGAACTGCGGGGCCTGCCACACGCTCGCGGAGGCGGGCACGGATGGCGTCATCGGCCCGAACCTCGACGAGCTGCTCGCACCGCCGAGCGCGAGCGCGCCGGATCCCGCGACGATCAAGCCCCGGGTCCTGAGCGCCATCAACAACGGCGTCGGGGGTCGGATGCCGAAGGGCGTGGTCTCCGGCCAGCAGGCCGACGAGGTCGCGACCTTCGTGTCTCAGGTCGCCGGCCAGGGTCCGTAGTAGCTACGGCTCCCCGCCGGGGGCCCGCAACTCTGCCCGCGATAGCGTGATTTAGGGCGATGAGAGGAATCCGAGGGGCGCCGCCTGCGGTGCCCTTCTTCGAAAGGAGTTCTGTTGAGTAACGCACATGGCTTCTCCAGGAGGGGGCGCGTGGGCCTGGGGCTCGTCCTCGGGCTGATCGCCGTCCTCGCCCTGGCGCTGCTCCCCGGCGTCGCCGACGCCAAGGGGAAGGGAAAGAAGAAGGGGCATCAGCTCACGGTGATGACCCGCAACCTGTACCTCGGGGCGGACCTGAGTCCGGCGCTGAACGCGACCACCGTAGATGGCGCCGTGAACGCCGCCTACGAGATCGAGCAGCAGGTGCACCGGACCAAGTTCCCCTCGGTCCGCGCCGCGCTGCTGGCGAACGAGATCAAGAAGCGCAAGCCGGACGTCGTCGGCCTCCAGGAGGCCGCCTGGTGGCGGACGGGCCCGTACGACCCGAGCGCGATCACCGGCAGCCCGAAGGCGACCCAGACCGACCCGCAGGGCGGTGATTTCCTGCACGACCTGCTCGCTCAGCTCAACAAGGGCAAGAAGGGCAAGAAGAGTGCCGCCGCCGCGAAGAACAAGAAGAAGCCGGCGTTGCGCTACCGGGTCGCGGTCGTCAAGACCGAGTTCGACTATGAGCTGCCCGTCAACCAGGGCTCCGGCGGGCTAACGCCCTGCTCGACGCCCGGCGTCTGCCACAACGAGCGCCTGACGATGCGGGACGCGATCCTGGTCAAGAAGGGCGTCAAGATCAGCAACGCGTCGAGCGGCACGTTCAACACCCTGCTGCGCGTCAAGGTCGGCGGCGTACTCAACGTCGACGTCACCCGTGGCTGGGCCGCCGTTAACGCCAGGGTGAACGGCAAGACGGTGCACGTCGTCGACAGCCATTTCGAGGCCTTCGACAGCGCCTCGAGCAACACCGGCAGCGACGGCAAGACCTACCCGAAGGGCGGCATCCGCGAGGCCCAGGCCAAGCAGCTGATCGCCCCGGGCGGCCCGACCGCCTCGAAGCACCCGACGCTGCTGATCGGGGACTTCAACTCGGACTCGCCGGTGCATGGCGATCAGGTGGATCCGGGCGATGCCCTGGCCTACCGGGCGCTGCTCGCCGGCGGCTGGAGCGAGCGTGCGATCGCGCCGCCCCCGTTCGGGTGCTGCATTCAGGATCCGAACCTGAGCAACCCCAGCGGCGCCGGGGTCACCCACAGGGTCGACCACATCATGTCCAACACCAAGAAGATCAAGTTCAAGAAGGGCGGTCTGACGACCACCTACGCGAACGGACTGTGGTCATCCGACCACTTCGGCGTCTGGAGCCAGCTCCAGGTCAAGTAGTTGCGAGGGTGCGCCGCAGCGAAGCGAGGCGCACCCCTTCGATGGCGAAGCCGAGTTACCAGGGCCCCCGCGCAAGCGGGGGCCCTTCTTTTCGCCTGCCTCGCGGATCTCTGCGCTAGGCTCTACATCCGCGCACATATCTGCCGGACTCTCACTTAGATTTTTTGGGCGGATACACTGAAGCAGACTTCGCAGAAGACGAAATCCAGACTTTGGAGGACTGAAGTGGCAAAGACAATCGGAATCGACCTTGGCACGACGAACTCGGCCATGGCGGTGATGGAGGGCGACGAGCCGACCGTGCTCGAGAACGCCGAGGGCGGCCGCACCACGCCCTCCGTCGTCGCTTTCACCGATTCGGGCGAGCGCCTGGTCGGCACGGTCGCCAAGCGGCAGGCCGTGATGAACCCGGAGAAGACCATCTTCTCCATCAAGCGCTTCATGGGCCGCAAGGAGGCGGAGGTCAAGGAGGAGGAGACGATCGTCCCGTACAAGGTCGTTGCCGGGCCCAACGGCGACGTCCGCATCGACGTGGACGGCAAGCAGTACTCCCCGCCGGAGATCTCGGCGATGATCCTGCAGAAGCTCAAGGCCGACGCCGAGGCGAAGCTCGGTGAGCCGGCCGACTCGGCGGTGATCACCGTCCCGGCTTACTTCAACGACGATCAGCGCCAGGCCACCAAGGACGCCGGCAAGATCGCCGGCCTCGACGTCAAGAGGATCATCAACGAGCCGACCGCGGCCGCTCTGGCCTACGGGCTCGACAAGGAGGCCGCGGACCAGAAGATCCTCGTCTTCGACCTCGGCGGCGGCACCTTCGACGTGTCGGTGCTGGAAATCGGCGACGGCGTCTTCGAGGTGAAAGCGACCGCCGGTGACAACCACCTGGGCGGCGACAACTGGGACAAGGCGATCGTCGAGTGGATGGTCGCCGAGTACAAGCGCGACCAGGGCATCGACCTGTCGGCCGACAAGAACTCGCTCCAGCGCCTCTACGAGGCCGCGGAGAAGGCGAAGATCGAGCTCTCCACCACGCAGGAGACGCAGATCAACCTGCCGTTCATCACCGCGACCGACGCCGGTCCGAAGCACCTGGACATCAAGCTCACCCGGGCAAAGCTCGCGGAGCTGACCTCCGACCTGCTGGAGCGGGTCGTCGGGCCCGTGAAGCAGGCGCTCTCTGACG
>DATIDP010000222.1:0-33180 GCA_035456265.1 Solirubrobacterales bacterium
TCGGTGACGTTCTTGACCTGTCCCGGAAGCTTGTTTCGCGCGCTGATCTGCAAGGTCTCCTCCTCCGGTTGCGGACTGCTCCTCTCCAGCATCGAGGCTAGATCATCCACCTCGTCGTCAATCGGAGAAGCCGGTGAATCAGCCTGCATAAGCAGCGGCCCCCGCGCTGCCATACTGCGCCGCAATGGAGGATCTGAGCCTGGGTGAGGCGGCGCGAGCGATCGGAGTGAGCGTCGACACGCTGCGCCGCTGGGACCGCGCGGGAAAGCTGAAGACCAGCCGGGACTCACGCAATCGCCGACGGGTGCCCGCGGCCGAGATCGAGCGCCTGCGGGATGCCCCGCCGCGGCACCGTACCGATGCCTCATTCTCGGCGCGAAACCGATTCCCCGGAACGGTCAGCTCCGTCGAGGTCGCCGGAGTGATGGCTCTGGTCGAGATCGAGTCCGGCCCCCACCGGATCACTGCGGCGATCACGAGGGATTCGGTCGAGGAACTCGGGCTGGAGAAGGGGGTACGCGCGACTGCCACGGTGAAGGCGACCTCGGTGATGATCGACCGGGAGGGCTGAAGACCTTCTACCTATGTAGTGCATATGTAATGATCGGCACGCGATGCGCGCAGTCGAACGCAGAACCGAGCGCCACTTCGTCCTGCTCGCCGTCGCAGCCGCCTGCCTGGCGGCGATGACGGGCTGCGGGGGCGGCAGCGACGACTCGGATCGGTTGGTTGTCTCGGCAGCGGCATCCCTCGATACGGCCTTCAACGACTACGTCGACGCCGCCGGCATCGACGCCAAGATGTCGTTCGCCGGATCGGACGAGCTCGCCGCCCAGATCCGCCAGGGGGTCAAGCCGGACGTCTACGCGGCGGCAAACACGACCCTGCCCGATCAGCTCCACAAGGAGGGTCTCGTCGGCGACCCCACGGTGTTCGCGACCAACACACTGGTGCTGGCAGCCCCGCAGGACTCGCAGATCGACTCCCTCGATGACCTGACCAAACCCGGCACCACGATCGTGATGGGCGATCCGACGGTTCCCGTGGGCTCCTACACGCGCGAGGTGCTAGATCACCTTCCGGCAGGCCAGCGCCGGGCGATCTACGACAACGTGCGCTCCGAGGAACCCGACGTGAGCAGCATCTCGGGCAAGCTCACCCAGGGTGCGGCCGACGCGGGCTTCATCTACATCACCGACGTGACCGCGAGCGGCGGGCGGCTGAAGGCGATACAGCTGCCGGCGGACCTGCAGCCCGACGTGGAATATGGGGCCGCGGTCATCACCGGCGCGAAAAACTCCGACGGCGCCCGCGCCTTCATCGAGGGTCTGCTCAGTGGGGACGGGGCCACGGCGCTCAAGGAGGCCGGCTTCGAGCCTCGGCCGAGCTGATGCGCAGAGGAGCGTTTGCGGTTGGGCTCTTCCTCGCCCTCTTTCTGGTGCTCGCCTTCCTGACGCTGCCAATCGTCGCCATCTTCGTTCACACCTCCCCGGGTGACCTGATCAGGAGCCTCGGGGAGCAGGATGCCCGGGACGCGCTCGCGCTCAGCCTGAAGACGTCCCTGGCGGCCCTCGCGATCATCGTGATCGTCGGAACGCCCGCCGCCTATCTGCTCGCCACGCGAGAGTTCCGTGGCCGCTCGGTCGTGGTGACGTTGGTCGAGCTCCCCCTCGTCCTTCCGCCGGCGGTAGCCGG
This sequence comes from Solirubrobacterales bacterium, assembly GCA_035456265.1. Classification (GTDB taxonomy): domain Bacteria; phylum Actinomycetota; class Thermoleophilia; order Solirubrobacterales; family 70-9; genus DASUPK01. The sequence goes on from DATIDP010000222.1 coordinate 1,696, forward strand.
CATTGCCCTGCTCGCCTCCTTGGGTCCAGAGGGACTGTTCGGCAGTGCCCTTGATGACGCGGGAATCCAGCTGGTCCTGCAGACGGCCGGGGTGATCGTCGCGCTCACCTTCGTCGCGGCTCCCTTCTACCTTCGCCAGGCACAGGAGGCGTTTGCCGCTGTGGATCGCAACCTGCTCGACGCCGCACGGACGTTGGGGGCGAGCGAGGCGAGCGCCTTCATCCGGGTCGCCGTGCCGTCCGCGGGGCAGGGCATCGCGTCGGGGATGGCGCTGGCCTGGGGGCGCGCCCTGGGCGAGTTCGGAGCGACGCTGATGTTCGCCGGATCGTTTCCCGGGATCACGCAGACGGTGCCGCTCGCCATCTTCGCGCGCTTCAGCGACGACTTCACCGCCGCCCTGGCGCTCTCGGGTGTGCTCGTCATCGTCTCCGCCGCACTGCTGTTCTCGGTGAAGTTGCTGGGACGCTCCCCGATTCTCGGCGGTGGGGGCCCATGAGCGGCCTCGAGGTCCGAGCGTGCGATCGGCTCCGCGAGCTGGAGCTGGACGTCGAACTGCAGGTGGATGGGAACCGCTGCGCGGCGATCGTCGGACCCTCCGGGGCGGGCAAGTCGACCGTGCTCCGGATCATCGCCGGCCTACGGCGCCCCAATCCGGGCCGGGTCGTGATGGGTGGAGAGGTCTGGCTCGACACGGGCCAGGGGATCGATCTCCGCCCGGAGAAGCGCGCCTGCGGGTTCATGTTCCAGGATTACGCCCTGTTCCCGCATCTGAGCGCGTGGCGGAATGTCGCCTTCGGCATGCCCGGCCCGCGGCAGGATCGCCGGGGGCGCGCCCTGGAGCAGCTCCGGCGCTTCAGCGTCGAGCGGCTGGCCGACGTCCGGCCCGCCTCCCTCTCGGGAGGCGAGCGCCAGCGGGTGGCGCTGGCGCGATCGCTGGCGCGCGACCCGAGTGTCCTGCTCCTCGACGAACCCCTCGCCGCACTCGACACCCGCACCCGCGCGCACGCCGGCCGAGAGCTCGTCGCCGCATTGAGAGGGACGCGGGCGCTCGCGATCGTCGTCACCCACGACTTCTCGGAGGCGGCCATGCTGGCCGACGAGATCTTCGTCATGGACGCGGGGCGCGTCGTGCAGCGCGGCACCGCGGCGGAGCTGTCGGCGCGACCCGCAAGCGCCTTCGTCGCCGACTTCGCAGGCTCCGTCGTTCTCAGCGGCACCGCGCAACCGGAGGCCGACGGGCTGACGAAGGTGGACCTGGATGGAGGAGGCGTGCTCCACAGCACCGACCTGATCCGCGGGCCAGTCGGCGCTCTTGTCTTCCCGTGGGAGATCAGCCTCGAGCCGGGTGGGGCCGCGCATGAGAGCTCGGCACTCAACCGCCTAGAGGTCGAGGTCATTTCGGTCACTGAGATCGGCAACCGCGCCAGGGTCGGATTGTCCTCCCCGCAACCGCTGGTAGCGGAGGTGACCGTCGAATCGAACCGCTCTCTGGCCTTGCGTCCGGGCGTCCGAGTCACCGCCACCTGGAAGGCGACCGCGACCCGGCTCGTCGCGCGCTAGCTAACCCCCGATCTGGCTCATCGACCGCGGCGGCCGGCGGAAGCCGGGCTCATTGATGCGGTGCTTGAGCTCCTTGCGCCAGACCGCGTCGCGGATCAGCTCCTCGAGGTCGTCGTCGCTCGCGCCCGAGCGCAGCGGCGCGCGCAGGTCGGTCTCGTCGATCGAGAACAGGCAGGTGCGCAGCTTGCCGTCAGAGGTGATCCGGATGCGGTTGCAGTCGACGCAAAATGGCTCGGAGACGGGGTTCACGAACCCGATCTCCCCGGCCCCGTCGGCAAAGCGATAGAGGCGCGCCGTCGAGTGGGGCTCACGCGGCAGCGGCTCGAGCTCATATGCCGTCTCCGCGATCTCCCTGATCTCCGCTCCGGTCAGCACCGCCTCCGGCTCCCATTTGCCGTCCGCATCGAGCGGCATGAACTCGATGAACCGCACCTGGTAGTCCGTCGACCTGGCCAGCTCGCAGAAGCCGAGCACCTCGCGCTCGGTGAAGTCGCGCATCGCGATCGCGTTCACCTTGATCGGGCCGACCTCCGGGAATGCCGCGACCGCCTCGAGGCCGCGCATCACCTGTGCGAGGGCGTCCCGCCGCGTGATCCTGAAGAAGGCATCCCGCGCCAACGAGTCGACCGACACGTTGAACCGGTCGACGCCCGCCCGGACAAGCGCCTCCGCGTCGCGCTCGAGCAGGTAGCCATTCGTGGTGACCGAGATCTCGCGGAGGTCCTCGACGCCGCGGAGCATCGCGACGAGCTTCGGGAACTCGCGGCGGACCAGTGGCTCGCCCCCCGTGAGTCTCAGATCGCCGACGCCCATCGAGGCGAGCAGCGCGACCAGCCGGTGGTTCTCCTCGAAGGTCAGGATCTCCGAGCGGTCGAGCCAGGGAAGGCCATCTGCCGGCATGCAGTACTGGCAGCGGAAGTTGCAGCGATCCACCACCGAGAGACGCAGGTCGCCGATCGGCCGGCCGTGACCGTCGCGAAGGGGCTCGCGCCCGGTCATCCGGGGCGGCCCCCGCGTCCGGCGTCCCTCACCCTGGTGGAGCGCCAACGGAGCCGGCGCCGAAGCCACTCGGTCGCGATGCGCGCGCCGATCGCACCGACGGCGACCACGCCGGGGAGCGTTTCCTCGACCGGGACCCCGGCCACGTGCCCGAGCATCGGTGTGAACGACGAGAGCACCGTCGTCACCTCGCGGGCGCCGGCTCGGTATCCGGGACCGCGTCGTGGATTCGCCCGGCGGCGCCCTTCAACCGGCCGCCCTCTCGCCCCCTGCGCACCGCCGTGATCTCACCCATGATCGAGATCGCCGTCTCTGCCGCCGTCAAGGCGCCGATGTCGAGGCCGATCGGAGCCGCGAGGCCGCCGAGCTCCTCGTCGGTGAGGCCCTCCGCGACCAGACGCTCGCGGCGCTTCTCCTGCGCGCGACGGCTGCCCATCGCTCCGACGTACTGAGCCTCGGAGCGAAGGGCGATCCGCAGGACGGCATCGTCGAGCTTGGGGTCGTGGGTGAGCACCGCGATCGCGGTGGCCCGGTCGATTCCGCCGAGCTCGTCCAGCGCCTTGTCGGGCCATGCCGCGATCACCCGCTCGGCCTCCGGGAAGCGGTCAGCGGTCGCGAAGCGCTTGCGCGGATCGACGACAAAGGCGCGCCAGCCGGCCAGCCTCGCGGCGGCGGCCAGCTGGGCCGCGAAGTCCACCGCGCCGAAGATGATCAACCGTGGCGGTGGCGCGACCGCATCGACGAACAGGGTCTGCCCATCGTGCTCGTACAGCTCGCTGTGCTCCGACCACATCGCCGACTCGGCTCTCTCCGCCGCGGTCGCATCCAACGCCGGGGCTCCGAGGGAACCGTCGCGTGCCCCGTCCTCCAGGAGCAGCAGCTTTGCGCCCACGTTCTCGCCCTCGAGAACGGTGGTCAGGGCGCCGCGGCCGCCCAGCAAGCCGAGCTGCCTGAAGCTGCCCTGCAGGCCGCTGTCGTCATAGGTCTCGACCCAGATCGAGATCTCGCCGCCACAGGGCAGCCCGACGTTCCAGGCGTCCTCGTCCGCGATCCCGTACTCGAGGAGCTGCGGCGCGCCGCCCCTGAGGATGCCCTCGGCCACCTGAACGACCTGGCCCTCCACGCATCCACCGGAGACCGCCCCCGCCATCCTGCCGGCCTCATTGATGGCCATCTTGGTTCCCGGCGGCTGCGGTGCGGACTTCTTCGTGTCGACGACGGTTGCCAGCGCGACCCGATCACCGGCGCCGACCCAATCCCCGACGACCTCCATGACGTGCCTCATCCGCGTTCAGCCGCCTCGGACATCGGTGCCCACCAGCCGATCCAGTCCTTGCTCGGTGATCTGCTCCTGATCGTCACGGTACTTGAGCACTGCGCCCAGCGTCCGTTCAGCGGCGTGGGCGTCGAGGTGATCAATTCCGAGCAGCTCGAGGGCGGCGACCCAGTCGATGGTCTCGGCGATTCCGGGCGGCTTCTGGACTTCGCTCGAGCGCAGGCGGCGGACCGCCTCCGCCGCTTCGGTCGCGAGCTGCTCCGCGGTTCCCGGCACGCGGCGCCGGACTATCTCGACCTCGCGCTCCGGGCTCGGATAGTCGATCCAGTGGTACAGGCAGCGGCGCTTGAGCGCATCGTGCAGGTCCCTGGTGCGATTGGAGGTCAGGACCACGGCCGGCGGATGCGTGGCCCGGATCGTGCCGATCTCCGGGATCGTGACGCTGGACTCAGCGAGCATCTCGAAGAGGAACGCCTCGAAGTCGTCGTCGGCGCGGTCCAGCTCGTCCACGAGCAGCACGGCGGGCAGCGGCCCCGGGTGCTCGATCGCTCGGAGCAGCGGGCGCGGCGTCAGGAACTCCGTGTCGAAGAGCTCCTCCTCGCCGAACTCGCCGCCGCTCGCCTCCGAGGAGCGGATCCTGAGCAGCTGTCGCGGGTAGTTCCACTCGTACAGCGCCTCCGAGGAGTCGATCCCCTCATAGCACTGCAGGCGGATCAGCTCGGTCCCGAGCGCGGCCGCCAGGGCCTTGGCCGCCTCGGTCTTGCCGACCCCGGCCTCGCCCTCGAGCAGCAGCGGCTGGGGCAGCCGCAGCGAGAGGAACAGCGCGGTGGCGAGCCCGTCGTCGGCCAGGTAGTCCACGGCGTCGAGTTGCCGCTTGAGCGACTCGATGTCTGGAACCGCGGCGCTTACCGGGCTCTCGGCGCCGGGGCGGAGCGCGTCGCTCATGCGGAGCTCCCGGACTCAGCCAGGACGGCCTCGTAGTCCTCGCGCGTGTCGACATCGCGCGGGATCTGGCCGGGGACCCTGACCTCGACCACCTCGTCGGAGCGGCGCCCCATCAGCTTCCAGACCGCCTTGTCACCACGCAGCCCGCGCAACTCATCGAAGGCTGCCTTGGCGAAGGCGAGCGGGTGGCCGCGGCCGTCGTCATAAAGGCAGGCGGCCAGCACCGTGCCCTCGCCGCAGCCCGCGATCAGCGCGCGGACCGCGGCGGGCGTCACGCCGGGCTGGTCGCCCAGCATGAGGACGAGCAGGTCGGCGCGCGGATCGAGGGCGTCGAGCCCGGCGGCGATGGACGACGAGCAGCCCTCTCCGAAGTCCGGGTTCTCCACCACCTCGGCGCCCGACAGGTCGACGCGGCTCCGGACCTCCCGCGAGCTGCCGCCGATCGCGACGATCAGCTGGTCGAACGCGCTTGCCCGCGCGGTCTCGAGCGCGTGGTCGAGCAGGGTGCCCGAGCCGTACGGCAGCAGCTGCTTCGGCGCGCCGAGCCTCCGCGAGCCGCCGGCGGCCAGCACAAGCCCGGCGACGAACCGCTCAGTGGGCCGCGCCATCGGGAACGCCTTGGGCGCTGAAGGTGTCGCGGCAGCCCTCCGAGCAGAAGTAGTAGAGGTCGCCATCGCGCTCGAGCTGGATGCTCGCCTCGCTGACGGCCACCTCCATGCCGCAGACCGGATCGATGGCGGTCTCGGTGGAGAGGGCGACCGGCGCCGGCTCGGCTGGGACCGGGACGGGAGACTCGGCAGGTACCGCCTCGATCCCGGTGGCCCGGGGCCTCGGCGCCCGGCCCGCCTCGCCCTTCGGCCTCCGGGCGACGATCTCCGCGAGGATCGCGAGCGCGATCTCCTCCGGCGTCTCCGCGCCGATCTCGAGTCCCGCCGGCGTGTGCAGGCGGGCGCGCTCCTGCTCAGGGAGATCGAGCGACTCGCGCACGGCGAGGCCGCGAACCTCGCTGGCGACCAGGGCCACGTACGGGACTTCCGACCGGAGCGCCTCGGTGAGCACCCGCTCTTCGTCGTGGCCGTGTGAGGCCACGATCACCGCGGCGTCGTCCGCGCTGGGCTGAGCCAGCTCCGCCGGGCCGGACTCGACCGCATAGCCCACCCGCCCCGCCAGGTCGGCGAGGGCGATCGCGATCGGCGCCGAGCCGACGACCCTCATCGTCGGCGCGGGCAGGTGCGGCTCGAGAAAGACCTCGAGCGCGCCGCCGCTCAGGCAGGGGTTCTTGACTGTCACTGAGCCCTCCTCGGCCTCGGGTTCCCCTTCGGCCGCACCGGGCAGGATGCGCAGGAGCAGCGGCTCGCCGCTCTCCATCGCACGCAGCGAGTAGAGACGCACCGAGGCCTCCGCGCAGGTGCCACCGACGAAGCCCTCGATCCCGCCGTCCGGGCGCACGATCGCCGAGTCGCCGGCCCGGACGCTGGTCGGGCTCTGCGCCCGCACGACCGTGGCAGCCACGAAGGGCGCCCTTCCCTGCGCGGCGTTCGACGCCGAACCGCCCCGGGCCTGCACCGTGCCTTCTCCTTCTCCTGCGGGCATCTGGACTCCCTCCGACAAAGGTACTCCCGGGACCCGGTCGGCCTGGGCCTATCCGGCCGCCTGCACGGCCCCGACCCGGTAGGTCGTCTGTGCGTCCAGAGAGCCCTCGATCCCATCTGGAAGCTCGAAGCCGCCGAAGGTGTGGAGCGCGACCTCTTGGATCCTGACCCCCTGGGAACCGCCCCCCGCCGTCCAGTGGCCGTTGTCGAACGTGAGGGAGTCGGGCGAGGCGCCGAGCATCGAGCCGGCCACGATCTGTGCCTTGTCGCGCAGCTTCCGGGCGGTGATCGCGACGTTCTCGCCGACGGCATCGCTCGGCTCGCTGTTGAAGGTGTTTCCCTCCCCGAACCGGTCCGTGTCCTCGTGCACGACCTTGATGTCCTCCGGAGGAATCCCGAGCTCGCCCGCCGCCACCCCGGCGAGCTTCGTCTCCTCACCCTGTGAGGCCTCGCTGAGACTGAGAACCGCCTTGCCGGTGGGGTGCATTCGGATGAACACTGCCCGGTAGGTGTGCCCATCAGCCATCTCGAGTCCTTTCCTCGAATTTCATCAGTGGGTGGTCCTCCCTCGCTTCGGGCTGTAGCCGCTCGGCATGGGCACCGGCCGTTGATCCTCGGTCCGCTCGGCGCTAGGCCAGGACTCCTCGGGATGCGTGGTGCCCTCCCGCGCGGCCACCCTGAACCTGTCTCGGGAGGAGTCATCCGCCGCGATCGCGTCGGCGACCTCGTACATGGCCTCCAACGAGTGGCCGCTGACCAGCGCGTCGCAGTGGGGCAGCGCGGCCGCCATTCCCCCCGCCCCCGGGGCGAAGCCGGCGGCGCCGGCGCGGGGGTTGACCCAGACGATCCGATGGGCGAGTCGCCGGAGTCGCTCCATCTCCCGCCCGACCAGGGCCGGGTTCGCCCGCTCCCAGCCGTCGGAGAGGATCACCACCACCGCGCCCCGCGCCATCCCCCGGCGCCCGTAGCGGCCGTTGAAGCTCCGCAGCGCCTCGCCGATCCGCGTCCCGCTCGACCAGTCCGGGGCGGCGGCGACGGCCCGCTGGATCGCCGCCTCCGGGTTGCGACCGCCGAGGGCACGCGTCAGGCGCGTCAGCCGGGTTGCGAACACGAACGCCTCCGCGGGAGCGCCGCTGGCCACAGCCGAGGTGAGTAGATGGAGGTACGCCCGCGCGTATGGCTCCATCGACCCCGAGATGTCGCAGAGCAGCACGAGCCGCCGCGGGCGGGTCCGCCGAGTCCGCCTGGCGAGCGTCATCGGGTCGCCACCCGTGTGGAGGCTGCCCCGGAGAGTGCGACGCAGGTCGAGGTGCTCCCCGCGCCGGGCGCGGCGCCTTCTCCGGGCGCGGCGCTTCGGAGCGGCAAGCTCGAGGGCCGCCATCATGCGGCGGATCCGCTCGAGCTCATCGGGATCGAGGGCCTCGAAGCTCTTCTTGCGCAGACGCTCCTCTTCGCTGGCGGGCGCGAGCGGGACCTTGACCTCGAGTACCGTGCGGTCCTCACCGGAGCGTGAGAGCGACAGACGCATGCCCCCGGCCTCGTCGCCCTCCCGCTCCCCAGCGACGGAACGGGCCTGCGGAGCGGGCGGTCGCTCGCTGGGCCGCGAGCCACTCAGCGTCGGGGAGTAGGGGTCGCCGCGCTCCTCGTCCGGCTTCAGGGCCGGGTCGAACACCGCCGCGAAGACGCGATCGAAGGTCGGCAGCTGGGTCTGGGAGGAGACGAAGACCGACCGGGCCGTCCAGTAGAGCTCCGACCGCCTCACCGGGCGGACGAGCGCCACCGCCTCGGCAAACCGGGATGCGCGCTCCGGAGTGGTCGGCACTCCAGCAGCCCGCAGGCGCTGGCCCAGCCTGGTGGCCAGGGCGGGCAGGTCGATCGTGCCGAGCTCAGGCACGCCCGCTCACTGCGGCGGCTCGGCCCTGCCCTGCATCGCCGCCCAGACGCGGGCCGGGTTCAGCGGCATGTCGACGTGCGCGACGCCGTGGCTCTGATAGAGCGCGTCGCAGACGGCGTTGACGATCGCGGGCGGCGAGCCGTTGGTGGCGGACTCGCCGACGCCCTTGGCCCCGATCGGGTGGTGCGGGGACGGGGTGACCGTGGCCCCCAGCTCCCAGTCCGGGCACTCGAGGGCCGTCGGGATCAGGTAGTCCATCATCGACCCGTTCAGGCAGTTGCCCTGCTCGTCGAAGCTGATCAGCTCCATCAGGGCGATGCCGACCCCCTCGGCGAGGCCGCCCATGACCTGGCCGTCGACGATCATCGGGTTGATCCTGGTCCCGCAGTCGTCGACGGCGATGAAGCGCCTGATCTTCACCTCGGCCGTGTCCGGGTCGACGTCGACCACGGCGATGTAGGCGCCGCACGGGTAGGTCAGGTTCGGGGGGTCGTAGACGGACTGGCCGTCCAGGCCGCCCTCCACCCCTTCGGGCAGCGGCGCCCCGCCGTAGGCGGCTTCGGCGATCTCGTCGATATCCGCCCCCTTCTCGGGGTCGCCGCGCACGGACCAGCGGCCCTTCTCCCAGACGAGGTCGTCGGGCGAGGTCTCGAGCATCCCGGCCGCGATCAGGCGGGCCTTGTCGCGCACCCTCCGCGCGGCCACCGCCGCGGCTGCCCCGGACACCGGGGTGGAGCGGCTGCCGTAGGTCCCGAGGCCGTACGGCGTGCGATCGGTGTCCCCGTGGCGCACCTGGATGTCGTCCGGGGAGATGCCGAGCTCCTCGGCGACGATCTGGGCGAAGGTCGTCTCGTGGCCCTGTCCCTGGGTCTGGGCGCTGATGCTGAGCGTCGCCTTGCCGGTGCCGTGAACGCGCAGGTCGCAGCCGTCGGCCATGCCCTGTCCGACGATGTCCATGTGCTTCTTCGGCCCCGCGCCGACCACCTCGGTGAAGAAGGCGACGCCGATGCCCATCAGCTCGCCGCGCTCGCGCTTCTCGGCCTGCTCCCTGCGGAGCTCGTCGTAGCCGGCGATCCGCATCGCCTCGCGCATGGTCTTCTCGTACTCGCCGGAGTCGTACGTCCAGCCGGTCTTGTTCTCGTAGGGGAACTGCTCCGGGCGGATGAAGCTCTTCATCCGCAGCTCCGTGGGATCGACGTCCGTCTTCAGCGCCAGCTCGCCGACGAGCCGCTCGATCAGGTAGATCGCCTCCGTGACCCGGAACGAGCAGCGGTAGGCGACGCCGCCCGGCGCCTTGTTCGTGTAGACGGCCTTGACGCTGCAGTGCGCCGCCTCCAGGTCGTAGGAGCCAGCGAATACGTGGAAGAAGCCCGCCGGGAACTTCGAGGGCTGCGCCGTGCTGTCGAAGGCGCCGTGGTCCGCGATCACGTCGACCTGCGCGCCCGTGATCCTGCCGTCCTTGGCGCAGATCCGGCCGCTCATGATGTAGTCGCGCGCGAAGCCGGTCGACATCAGGTTCTCCGAGCGGTCCTCGACCCACTTCACCGGCTTGCCGGTGATGATCGAGCCGACGATCGCGCAGACGTAACCCGGATAGACGGGCACCTTGTTTCCGAAGCCGCCCCCGATGTCGTTGGTCATGATCCGGATCATCTGCTCGGGCAGCCCGGCGACCTGCGCGTAGACGGTGCGATGCAGGTTCGGCGCCTGGTTGCCGTTGTAGATGTCGAGCTGACCCGTCTCCGGGTTCATGTCGGCGATCATCCCGCAGGTCTCGAGCGGTGCCGGATGGCAGCGCGGGTAGATCATGTCCCGCTCGACGACGGTGTCGGCCTCGGCGAAGACGCGCTCGCACTCATCCGCGTCACCGGCCTCCCAGAGCGGGGTCGCCAGGTTGTCGGTCTGGTCAGGCTTGTCGTCCCTGATCACCGGCGCGTCGGGATCGAGCGCCTTCCGGGCGTTGACGACCGCCGGCAGCGGGTCGTACTCGACGTCGATCAGGGGCAGGGCGTCGCGTGCCGAGTAGCGGTCCTCGGCGATCACGAAGGCGACCTCCTGACCCTGGAAGCGGACCTTGTCCCCGGCCAGGACCGCCTGCGAGTCGTAGGAGAGCGTGGGCATCCAGGCAAGGCCGAGTGTCTCCAGGTCCTTCGCCGTGATCACCCGGTGCACCTTGGGGTGCGCGAGCGCGGCGGAGGTGTCGATGGAGACGATCCGCGCGTGCGCGTAAGGGCTGCGCAGCACCGCGCCGTAGAGCATCCCCGGGAGGACGATGTCGTCCAGGTACTTGCCCTGGCCCCGGATGAAGCGCGCGTCCTCCTTGCGCTTCATGTTGCCGTAGCCGATGGGCGTCTCCTTCGCCGCGGTCGTAGCCATGGTCATCTCCTCGCTTCGGCGGACTCGTGCTCTGCGGCCCAGCGCACGGCCCTGACGATGTTGGCATAGCCGGTGCACCGGCAGATCGCGCCGGAGATCGCGGTTCGGATCTCGGCCTCCGAGGGATTGGGGTTCTCATCCAGCAGCGCTCGGGCGGTCATGATCATCCCCGGCGTGCAGAAGCCGCATTGAAGGCCGTGCTCCTCGTGAAATCCCTCCTGGACGGGATCGAGTCGGCCGTCCACCTCCATCGACTCGATCGTGCGCACCTCGTGCCCGTCGCAGCTCGCCGCGAGCGTCGTGCAGGACTTCACCGGACGCCCGTCGAGGTGCACGACGCAGGCGCCGCAGTTGGAGGTGTCGCAACCCCAATGCGTGCCCGTCAGGCCCAGGGTGTCGCGGAGGAAGTGGACCAGGAGCAGAGCGGGCTCGATGTCCCGGGTGACCTGTTCGCCGTTGACGGTGACTGTGACTTCCATTCAGCCCTCCTGGTTGGACGCACGTTCCGCGGCTCGCTCCAGCGCGCGCTTGGTGAGCACGCCCGCGAGGTGGCGCTTGTAGTCCACCGGGCCGCGCCCGTCTGCGATCGGCGAGCAGTCCTCCGAGGCCAGCCCGCCCGCCTCGGCGAAGAGCTCCTCGGACGGGTCCTTGCCGCGGAGCAGCTCCTCGGAGCGGGTCGCGTGGATCGTGGTCGGTCCGGCGGCGCTGAGGGCGACGCCGGCGTCGGCGATCCTGCCGCCCTCCAGCCAGAGCGCGGCGGAGACGGCGACGATGGCCCAGTCCCCGGCCCTCCTCTCGACCTTCTCGTGTGCGCTGCCACCGCGCGGCCTCAGGGGCAGGCGAATCTCGGTCAGGATCTGGCCGTCCTGGATCGCCGTCATGTAGGGACCGACGTGGAAGTCGTCCATCGAGACGACGCGCTCGCCGCCCGAGCCGGCGATCACGACGCTCGCCTTCAGCGCCGAACAGACCGCCGAGAGGTCCTCGGCGGCATCGGCCTGAGCGAGCGAGCCGCCGATCGTGCCGCGATTGCGAACCGGAGGATCCGCGATCACCCTCTCGGCGTCGCCGAAGACGGGGAAGTGCCGCTCGAGAACCTCGGACTCGAGCAACTCCCGGTGGCGGGTCATGGCGCCGATCCGGATCTCCCCATCCACTTCCCTGATGTATGAGAGCTCGTCGAGCTCGTTGATGTCGATCAGGCGCTCTGGATTGGCGAGCCGCAGCTTCATCATCGGCAGCAGGCTGTGTCCGCCGGCGAGGAGGCGGGTCTCGGGCCCGTACTTCTCGAGCAGCTCGATCGCGTTCTCGACGCTCGTCGCCCGCTCGTACTCGATCGGCCCGGGTGTCTGCACTGAAGAGTCCCCGCCCTCTATTCAGCCATCCGACGCTCTCGGCTCGTCCGACTGCGGCCCGCCGTCGGCGCCGGCCTCCGTACCGATCACCGGGGACCTGGGCCGATGCCTGGGGCCTCCCGGCTCGTCGGCGACAGGGCCGCTGGGATTCGTGTAGATCGAACGGGCCGCCGCGCTCGAGTAGGTCGCATCCCTGAGGGCGGCGCCGGACATCGCGCCGGCGCCGAGCGGGCTCTCGCGACCCAGGCGAGCCAGCTGCACCGCGCCCCTGGTGTAGACCTCGCCGATGTTCTTCACCTCGCCGCTCCTGCCCTGGCGGGCCAGCACCGACGCCCCGGATCCGGGGTAAAGCGACTCGACCAGTCCCGCCGCATCATCCTGTCCGGCCTTCTTGTCCAGGAGACCTTCGAGGAGGTCGGTGCCCGCGGAGAGATCCCTGTTGATCGCCACCACGACGCCGTTCACCGGCTCGCTCTTGCTGACGATGCCGCCCACCGAAGTGATCACCGCATCCAGCCCGGCGGTGATCTTCCGCAGCTCCAGGATCACGGCGACCAGGTAGACGACCAGCGCCACGATTACCAGCACCACCGCGATCAGGGTGACCACTGCGGCGGGCTCCACTTCAGGCGTCCTCGAGGATGGCGTCGAGCGAACCGCCGTAGTCGGCGACCACGGTGACCGTCTGGCTCACCTGCTCCTGGGTGGTGTTGAGCAGCTCGACGGCGTCCAGATCCCTGGAGGCGGCCTCGGCGACGGGCCGAAGCCCCTCGACGGCCCGGCTGGTCTCCTTGGCCGCGTTGAGCACTCCCCTCAGCAGGATCACGACGACCGGCACGATCACGAGCAGCAGCACGGCGTTTCCGATCCACCACAGCGTCATCGCTGCTCCGCGTGCTCGGCGATGATCGCGGCCTTCGCGGCCACGGACGGCATCAGGCCGATGATCCCGTCGAACTGGGCGTTGATCGCCTCCACCGCGGGGCGGAGCGGTCGCAGGTGCTCCTCCTCGACCCCGCTCAGGGCCGCGCCCAGATCGTTCAGGTCGCTTGCGATCGAGGCGAGCCGGCGGCGGACCTCGATCAGCGCCAGCGCGAGCACGACCACGAGGACGACGGCCTCGGCCACGCTCAAGACGATCAGCAGGGAGGTGCTCATTCGGGCTCCCCGTAGCCCTGCGAGAGCGCGTTCATGTAGCCGTCCTGCACCACGCCCTCGGCGGCGATCTGCTCGAGCACCGGCGCGGTGGCTTCGAGCTGGGGGATGTTGGAAGTGTTCTCCGCGACCTTCCCGGCCGAGCCGAGCAGACCGGTGACGGCTGCCTGAATCCTGCCGAGCAGATTGAGCAGCGTGATCAGCATCCCCGCCACCACAAGGGCCACCACCAGACCAACTGCGAGCGTCACGTACCAGAGAGTGCGCTCGGAGCTGGCCAGGGCGACCACGACGTCCATCAGTGCCCGACGGCCGCCTTCCTGAGCGCCCGGGCCGCGTGCAGGATCCTGACGCCTGAATCGTTGATCTTGGCGACGCCGCTGAGCTCGTCCGTCTGCGACCGGACCACCTCGACCGCCTCGTTCGCGGTTTCAGCCTGCCCCGCGATCCGGTTGGCGAGGACGAGGATGGTGCCGACGATGATCACGGCCACGACCACCACGATGGCACCGAGTCCCAGGCCTATGTACCAAGAGGTTGTGTCAGCGCCGATCAGCATTCCGTTGCCTCAACGCCAGCGGTACCGGCCATGTCGCGAGAGTATTACAACCGGAGTCAAGCATCCAAGGAATATCTGGGACGCTCAGAGCTTGGCCAGGTTCTCGGCGAACTCCTTGATCATCCCCTCGGTTACGGCCACGATCACTCCCTCGCCCATCTGCGCCGCCTTGCCGGTGACATTGATCTGCGAGTGAAGCGCGACCTCGGTCGCGTCGCCGGAGCCGGACAGCTGCATCGAGACCTTGGCGTCGGCGTTGCCCTGCCCCCCAGCCTCCTTCGCGCGCGCGTCCATCACCGCCTTGTGCTCGGCGTCGTCCCGCTCGACGATCTCCGCCGGCCCGGAATAGTTCATGTTCATCGCGCCGAGCTTGATCTTGACCTCGGCCGTGACGGCTCCTTCTCCGGTCTTCTCGATGACCCGGGCGCCCGGGACGCATGGCACGACCCGCTCGAGGTCGACCATCGTGTTCCAGACCTCGTCGACGGGCTTCTGGACCGTGAACGAGTTGTCGAATTCCATCGGGTTCCCTCCTCTCCCGCGCAGATAGCGTGTGGCCATGCCGATCATGCCAGGGACGCGCGAGCTCGGGCCCGACAACGCCAGCCTCCGGATCGAGACGAAGCGGGGAGGCGCCGCGGCGAAGGCAGGGCACGACCTCGTGATCGAGGTCCGCTCCTGGCAGGCGACGCTGGTGATCGGCGAGGACCCGGCTGAGAGCAGCCTCGTGCTCAACGCCGACGCCGGGTCGATGGAGGTCCTCGAGGGGACCGGCGGGATCATGGCCCTGACCGACGAGGACAGGGTCGAGATCAAGAAGACGCTCGAGGAGGAGGTGATCGAGCCGGGTCCGGTCGAGTTCAGGTCGACTCGGATGACGCCGACCGAAGACGGACAGCACCTCGAGGTCAGCGGCGAGCTCGAGATGAACGGCAAGACGCACCCGCTCGACTTCGAGCTCGATCCGGGGACGGAAGGCGCCCTTTCCGGGACCGCCACGTTGAAGCAGTCGGACTGGGGCATCGAGCCCTACTCCGGGCTGTTCGGCACCCTCAAGGTCAAGGACCAGGTCGAGGTGGTCGGCAAGGCCACCCTCTCCTAACCCCAGGAGGCCTCGATCATCGGGCGGAAGCTCGTCGTCAGGATCCGCATCCGCCGGGGCCGGGTGACCGTGAACAGGACCACGTCGGCCACCTCGTCGGCCGTGAGCATGCCCTCGAGCTCCGGGTCGCCCTCGCTGCGCCCGGAGCCGATCGCGAAGTTGGTGTTCACACCGCCGGGGCAGATGCATGTGGCCCGGACCCCGCGCTCGCGCAGCTCGTGGTCGAGCGAGCGTGTGAAGCCGAGCTGGCCGAACTTCGACGCGTTGTAGACCGACTCGCCCGGAAAGGCGCGCAGGCCCGCGACGCTGGCCAGGGAGAGGAAGTCCCCCTCCCCCGACTCGATCAGGTGTGGCAGCGTTGCGGCGGCGGTGTAGAGCGTGCCCTTCAGGTTGACGTCGATCATCTCCTCCACCTGGTCGGGGTCGAGCTCCAGAAACGGGCCGTACGCTCCGACGCCGGCGTTGGCGATGACGATGTCGAGTCGGCCGAAGCGTTCGACCACGCCTTTCGCTGCCTCCTCGACCTCGCCGCGGTCACGGACGTCACACGTCACTCCCATCCCGCGCTCGAGGTTGAGGTCCCCTCCGTGCCGCGAGAGCAGTCCGACCGACGCGCCCGCGTCATGCAGCTTGCGCGCGACCGCGGCGCCGATCCCGCCGCTGGCGCCGGTGATCAGCGCGACCTTCCCTTCGAGTTCCATCGAGTCCTCCTCGCTTGGCCGTCAGGGCGCGAGCCTACGCTCCGCCGGGGCGGGCCGACGCCCTGTCGGCCCGCTACAACGCCGCCGCGCTGCGCATCTCCTCCACTCGCGAGGTGTTCCTGTGATAGGCAGAGAGATGCCAGCAGCTCACGAAAGGGAATGGATTGGTATGCGTAACCGCAAGTATCTGATCGGCGCCTTGGTGGGCGTGATCGGTGCTCTGGCCTTCTCAGGGGTCGCCAGCGCGGCTCCCCTGGGCCAGACGTTGGAGACGACACTCGCGCCGGCCAAGCAGGACAAGAAGGTCTTCGGCGGCGTGTCGCTGCACAACATCATCAGCACCACGATCGACAACCCCGCCACGACGCAGTCGCCGCGGCAGACCGTGTTCACGATCGACCCGAACGTCAAGTTCGTGAACGGCAACATCCCGGCCTGCCCGCTGAGCTCGATCCAGGGCAAGTTCACCGCCCAGGCTCAGGCCGCCTGCCCGCAGAGCATCACCGGCGGGGGCTCGGTCGAGGTCAACAACGGCGCGGTGAAGGGCACCGTCACGTTCTTCAGCGGCGGTCCCAGCACGATCTACGTGCAGACCGACATCGGCCCGGGCGCCACCACGTTGACGATCATCGGGACGATCTCCGGGAAGATTCTGACGTTCAGCAACATCCCGAACACGCCCGGTCTCGTGCTGACCAAGTTCGACACGACGTTCAACAAGCGCAAGACGGGCAAGATGAAGGTCAAGGTCAAGGGCAAGACGAAGAAGGTGCCGAGCTACTACGTCATGGCCCGCTGCAAGAAGAAGACGTGGTCGACGTCTGAGACCACGACCTTCTACAGCGGCGAAGTGCTGAGCGCATCCTCGACCGGGAAGTGCAAGGTGAAGGGCGCGAAGAAGAAGAAGTAGCTCTTCGAGAGCACTCCTTTTCCAGCAAGGGGGCGGCCGAGAGGCCGCCCCCTTTGCGTGGGGCTCAGACGGCGTCGCGGAAGCCCCAGAGCGTCTTGCGCTCCGACAGCGTCAGCGGGTGCCAATCCTCGTCGTCGGCGTGCCGGATGAAGACGTTGACGTCGACGACGCCGCCGACGCCGCGCAGGGTCTCGAGCGCCTCGGCAAGGCCGACGTCCTCGGCCAAGGCCTCGCGGCTGCGGACGTCGACGATCTTGAATCGGCGGGCAATCCGCCGCTCGCCTGCCTGCTGCCGGGGCTCGTCGAGGACCTTGGGATCATCGCGCGAGATGACGCGGATGCGCTCGCGCCCGCCCTTCGGGCGGTTGCGCTCCCTCTCGAGGCGCTCGAGCGGCACCATCTCGGCGCCGGTCCCCTTGGTCTCGGTATCGAGGACCCACACGGTCCGCTTTTCGCTCATCACCTGAGCTTAGGACCCGGCCGGCGCAAGCCTGGCGCTCCACCGGCGCTCGACCTGGCGCATCATCGCCGGATAGACGATCAGGTGCCGGAACGGTCTGATCCCGGCCATGTACGCGTGGCCCAGCAGGCCGTTCGGCTTGACGAGCACCGCCATCTGGCCGCGGTGGCCGCCGTCGGCATCAGATACCCATCCCAGGTGCATGATCCCGTGAACGATTCGATTGGCGACCTCGGCGGCGAATTCGTCGTCGAGCAGGTAGAGAGGCCTGAAGGGAAGCGAGTCGAACTCGGGACCTCGGGAGGAGCGCAGGTCCGCCGGCAGCCGGTCGCGCAGCGATGGAACCCGGGCGCCGACGCCCGCTTCCGCGTCGTCCCAGCCGAAGAGCTCCCCCAGCTTCCAGCGGATCGCCCACAGCATGCGGGCGATCCGGGACGGGCTCTGCGACGCCTCGCCGGTCGCGAAACCCTCGACCAAGAGCGGGAAGTCATCGGGGCCGCCGGGGGTCGGCAGCGCCCAGACGTCCTCGAGCTTGAAATCCGGGGCGATCTCGTGGATGCGCCACGGCCGCGAGGCGTGAGCGGAACGGGGAAGTCGGGTCGCGTCGTGCATCGGCTCCGGGGAGACGATAACATACGTGCATGCATGTAAGTATGCCTCGCGAACCCGCGAACGTCGGCTCGCCCACCGGCCGCCGCACCCAGGCGGAGCGACGCGAACGGTCGCGGACCGCCCTTCTCGAGGCTGCGGCGCGCGGGCTCTCCCGCTATGGGTACGGCCACCTTCGCCTCGAGGAAGTCGCGCGCGAGGCCGGCTACACACGTGGCGCGCTCTACCACCAGTTCAAGGACAAGGCCGATCTCGCGCTGGCGGTGATCGAGTGGGTCGATCAGAACTGGATGCGCGAGGTCGGCGACCCGGCGGGCCGCGAGACCGAACCGGTCCCGGAGCTGCTCGCCCTGGCCCGTGGTCATGCCGTCTTCTGCCGGCGGGACATCGCCCGGGTGGTGATGGCGCTCAGGGTCGAGTTCAGCGGTCACGACCATCCCGTGGGCCGGGAGATCGAGCGGATCTACGAGACGGGGGTGAAGCGGGTGAGCCGCCTGATCGGGGCGGGACGGCGGAACGGATCGATTTTGCCGGGCCCTCCGGCACGGACGACCGCGCTCGCCTTCATGGGCGCTCTCGAGGGAACGGTGATCGCGGTCGGCGGCCGGGCACCGGACGACGAGCGGCTCGCCGCTCGAGCGGTCTCCGGCGTGCTCGCCCTGGCCACCCCCGAGGACTAGTCGGTATCGGAACCGGCCGCCGTCCTCACCGGCTCCGTGCGAAGCAGCTGGACGTATGCGACGACGCCCGGAATGACAGGCAGCCAGAACGACAGCAGCCTGTAGGCGAGCACGCCCACGATCGCGAGGCCGGCGTTCACATCGAAGCCGATCAGCGCGCCGATCATCCCGCCGTCGACCGCCCCGATTCCGCCGGGCACGGGCAGCGTGTTGGCGAGCATCCCGACGAAGTAGGCCATCACCACGACCGTCACCTCGGGATGGCCTCCGAACGCGTGCAGCGCCGTGAAGAGCACGGCGATGTCGAAGCCCCACCAACCGAGGGCCGCAAGCAGTTCGGGCGGGTGCGCCCTGAGGAACGCGATGGCACCGCGAACCCCCGTCCCGAGGGTCGCCGGCGCAGTCCCGAGCGCGCGCGAGATGCGCGAGAGATGTCCCTCCGCCTTCCGGACGCGCTTCGCCGCCATCTCGATATCCCGGCCGAACCTGGCGGCGAGCAGAGCGAGCGCGATCACGGTGGCGCCGAAGATCGCGGGGATCACGGTCAGTCCGAACGGCGCGGGGCCGGGCAGGACCCCGGTTCGAAGGCCGACACCTCCGATCACCAGCGTGCCCATGAAGATGGCGTAGAGCAGGACGAGGAAGGTGGCCTCGCGTCGAACGATCTGTCTGCGATCCATTCCGAGGCGGCCGAGCGCCCAGACCGTGAGCACGATCCCGCCGGCCCCTGCGGCGGCGAGCAGTCTGGTCGCGGCGACGCCCGCCATCGTGATCAGGTAGCTCTCGCGCCAGCCGAGCCGGATGGCCCCTCCGAATATCCCGCGGAAGAGGACGACGTAAGAGGCGAAGGAGAGGAGCTCGAGGACCGCTGCCGCGAGGAGCAGAGCCGGGTCGCCATCGGAGACCCGATGCCAGGTGCTCTTCACGCCGGCGAGGGCCGGCAGCAGCACGTAGAGGCCGCTGATCGTGACGACGACCAGGAGCCCGATGAGGAGCAGCGCTCGTCCCGTCGGCAGCGACGGGACCTGACGGGGTGCCTCGGCCCTCTCTGGCGCCTCGGTGCTCAGAAGCCGGACCCTACTGACCGTCGGCTCCTCGGCCAGCCCCTGGTTCAACGCCCACGGCGTCCCCTGGGCGCGAATTCAGCGGCTGAGACGCTTCCACGCCTGGGTGGCGAGGCGAGGCGGTAGCAGGGTCGTCAGGGACACCCCGACCTCGTTCCAACTGGAGTCGGTCTCGCCGGTCGCGGCCTTCTTCACGAGGGCGACGAGTCGGTGGCGCTCCCGCTCGTCCAGGTTCCAGGGCCGACCCCGTCGCTCGCGAATGATGGCGGCGAAGTCCTTGCGCTCCCTCGAGCTGAGGTTCTGATTCACCCGGTCATGGGCGTTGAGCCAGAGGGACCTTCCGACCTCCCAGACCACAGCCCAGGGGATCGCCCTGCCTCGCTCCCAGAGTCTGCTTACGGCTCCCACATACGGAGGCCTCCCCTGTCGCCGGTCGGCAGAAACGTAGCGGCCAGCGCTTAGGTCACGACGACTCGTTCAGCCTCACGGCCGCGCGGATCAACTCCTTGAATGCGTCCTCGTCGATCGCCTCGCCCTCCCGCATGTCGATCGCGCGCCTGGTGTTGCCCTCGAGGCTCGAGTTGAAGAGGCCCGAGGGGTCCTCCAGCGATGCGCCCTTCGCGAAGGTCAGCTTCACGACGGCCTTGTACGTCTCTCCCGTGCAGATGATTCCGTCGTGTGACCAGACCGGGACCCCGGGATTGGAGGCCTTTCTCCACTTCACCTCCTCGACCACGTCGGGATCGGCCTGCTTGATCAGGGCGCGCACCCGGGACAGCGTCTCGCCGCGCCAGTCGTTCAGCGCCGAGATCCTCGCGTCGATGAGCTGGGAGGCAGATTCAGCTTCCTTCGAGCCGTTCTTCTTCATGTTTTCTCCTGCGCCGTGATCGCGTTCAGCAGGAAGCTCAGCGGTCGCGGCGCGGGTCGAGAGCCTCCACCGTGGAAGTCACCTCGGCGGGCTTCTCGACGATCGCCCAGCCCTCGTTTCGTTCGATCACCGTCTCCACGTCCGGGAGCTCGTGACCGGCGACGATCACGAAGCGGCGCGGATCCGAGCGGACTCGCTCATAGTCGGCTTCGCGGAGGCCGACCTTCTCGCGGCAGTCGGGATTCGCGCACTCGCAGAAGTACAACTCGACCTCGGCATCTGAGCCATGGCGCTCCTCCCACGCCTTGGCCCGCTCGTTGGCCTCGCGAAACATCGCCTCGTTCCGTGCTATTCGCTCCGCGCGGTCCGTCGCCATGCGGGCATCTTACGCTGCGCCTGAACGGAGGCTCACATCCAGCGGGCGCGGCCCTTCGCTCCGAAGTTGAGCTGCCGCGAGCGTTGAACGTGCATGGAATGCAGCGGTGCTAACCGATGCCCCTGGTGCGACCTCCAGGTGTGTGTGAGGCCTACGCTCTGGCCATGAACACCTCGCGCCCTCGCTTCGATCCCGCATTCGCGATTGCGCTGGCCCTCGTCGCCTTGCCCGCGGTCAGCTTCGTCTACGAGCGCAACGGCGGCGCGACGATCATGAGCGCGATGTGTCTCGCCGGGCTCATCGCCGCAGGGATCGTCGGCGTGCCGGGGAGGGTGCTGCTACCCGTCGCCTTCGGGTTCATGGTGGTCCTCCTGGTGGTGTGGCTCGATCCTTCCGCCAGCTCGTGGAAGACCAGCGCCTTCGCGCACGCAGTTGGCGGCAGTCTCGTCGGGTGGACCCTCGTTGAGGCACTGCGCCGTCGGATCCGCGACTGGCGATCGGTGGCGCTGGCGGCGCTCACGGTGGTGATCGTCCTCACCCTCGTCTGGGAGCTCGGCGAGTACGTCGGCGATCGACTGTTCGACACGGCCCTGGAGCCGGGATGGCGCGACTCGGCGACAGACATCCTCTTCGGCACTGCCGGGGGCATAGTCGGGATAGCGTTGGCGGGCCTCGCGGTGTCCCTGCGGCGCGCCGAATAGCGGCGACTTCCACCGGGGGCCTCCGAAAACGGCGCCTCCCGCCGCCCAACATCGTCTCGACACCCCCAGCCTCCGAGGAGGCCCGGATGAACAACGTTCTCAGGGGTTACAGCTGGCCGCCGGAATTCTTTTTAATCACGGCGAAGATGCCACGGTCGTCTTGGCGTCCGTGATCGGGCTGGAGCGGCTCAGCGTGGCAAACGCAGCATTGCTGCCCGGGATGAGAGTCCACGAACGAGTGGAGGCCACAGTTCAGATCGACGTCGTCCGCGACCAGCACGCCGCCCGGCTTCATGGCACCCCAAGCATGGTGCAGCTCGAATAGCAGGTTTCGCTCGGAATGCCTGCTGTCGTGTATGAACAAATCGATCTCTCCGAGCTGAGCGAGGAGCTTCCCGAGGCGGCGCCGGCTGGATCCGCGAACGTACGTCCAGCGATCACGAAGGCCCTCGGGCACGGCCGAGCCGATCTGCGCATGCAGATTTCTGTCCCGCGGAGGCGGAAGGTCGACGCTCCAGAGATGGCCGGCCCCGTTCTGCGCCAGAGCTTCGAGGATGAAGCGCGAGGTGATGCCGCGAGCGACGCCCGTCTCAACCACCTTGGCCGGCCGCAGATGGCGCGTGATGCACCAGACAGCGCGCACCAGCCCCGGCTCGCCGTCCCCCCAACCGCCGAACGCGCCCCGCCCCAGCCGGAAGCCCTGCTCCTCGAGCGAGCCCATCACCAGCGGCCACAACTCCCAGAAGTCGTCGGTGGCGGAGCAGGGCCACGGGGAGCCCGCGAACTCGTGGAGGCGTTGCTCCCAATTCTCGTCGACGTCATATGGGCATGGCGGCCAGGGCATGAATCCACCGACTCCCCTCGTCCGCGTCGCCCTTATCTCCTTGCGCTCGGCGACCCTCGCATGGACGTTGAGGAGGCCTTCGACGGGGTCGCGCAGGAATCCAAGAGCTAGACGCCGTCCCTGGCTCAACTTCCGTGATTGTGCGTCAGGCGCCATCTCTCAACCTGCCAAGCGCGCACCAGAGCGCCGCGCTCGTCCTCACTCAGAAGTCTCGCAGAGGCGTTCGCCAAGGTCTCCGCCTTGGACGCGGACCCGGTGCGCGACTCTCTACCGACCGGCGCTACTGGGCTCGGACCAGTGACCTCCAGCTGTCGAGCTGGCGCGATTCCCCAGCCGGGCGGTGGCACGAGCAGGGCGAGCGCCAGCGCGCCGATCAGATCAATCGTTCAATTCACAGTGAGAGAGCCGCGCCGGGGACGGTAGGAGAGCCTCAGGGGGCGCTGTCTCTCGCCGCGGGCCGCGCGGGCGATAACCGGCGCCGCGTACCAGCTGCCCACGACGAAGCGGTTGATCGGACCAAAGCTCATCGCCGCCACAGTTCCGACGAAATGCAGACCCGGGATTGAGGACTCGAGCCCCGGCCCGAGCACCGGGTAGCCGTTACGAAGCTCGAGACGCTCGACGATCGATCGATCGAGGAACGGATAGCGGGCGACATCGATGCGCCAGCCGGTTGCCAGGATCGCGTGGTCCACCGTTCGCTCGCTTCCGTCATCGAGCGAGATCCAGACCGTGCCGTTCCGCGCCTCGGCCGAGGTGATCTGGCGGTCCATTGTCATCGTCACGTCTCGTACCCGTTCCGGCAGCCACTCAGCGCCCGCTGGAACGATGCAGCGCGCCGTGGTCCATTCCCGCAGGGCGCTCGGCGACGCCCGCATCACGCCGGGCGCAGCCGCCAACCATCCGGAAACCCTGCCCCCCACATCCGTCGGCGGCACCATCCTCGCGCGAACTCGCCCTCGTAGCGAATCGGCGTCTCCACGCAGCCAAACCGGCGCTGGTCTCCGGGCGATCAGCTCGACGGCCGCTCCCTCCTCATGCAGGAGCGCCGCCGACTCCAGGGCACTCTGGCCGCAGCCGACGACCACCACCGAGCGACCGCGGAATCGTCCGAAGCTCCGATGGTATGAGGAGTGAGAGGCCAGCTCGTCCGACAACTCGGCCAGCGGCGAGTCGCGCCAGGCGAAGGGTGAGATCCCGGCGGCCACGATCACCCTGCTCACCGTAAGCTCCGCACCGTCCTCGAGTCGCAGGGTGAACGACCGCTCGCCCCTCGGCACGACAGCGATGATCCGGCGCCCGTCCAGGTCCGGCACGGCCCGCTCGCCGTACCAGGCTCCGTACCCTTCGAACTCGGTGAGGGGGACCGGGTCCAGCCTGGGATGACCGTGCTCGGCTGCAAAGGCGTCGAGCGACAGAGAGCCATCGGGATCGGCGATGTGCGAGGAGCGACGGCGGGAGCGCAGGATCATCCGCTCCGGCATTCGCTCCTGCCAGAAACGCATCTTCTCGCCGAAGGTGAGGACGTCGACGCCGGCCTTCTTCAGGAACCTGGTGCAGGCGAGGCCGTAGGGGCCCGCCCCGATCACCGCGACCTCCGCGTCGAGGCTCACGCCGCGGAACCCCCCGTCGGAGTCTTGTGCTCGGCACCGGGCTGGGGTTGATGATTCTGTCGTCGGCTTTGCCGTCTGCCCCGGACTGCCGAGATCACCCGCGCGAACAAGGGGCCGGGGTCGGACAGCCGGAAGAGAGCATGTGCGGTACCCCGGCGAGGCCTGAGCACTGGTGCGACGTCCCTCATCCCGCCGGACCTGAGCCGGCGCAACGCGTATCGGACGTCCGCATCCTCCCACCGGTACCAGACACCCGCACGTGCATCGCGGAGCTCCGAGACGACGGGGTCCTCCAACAGCGAATCGCACCAGATCGCCGGCAGCGAGGCCCCTGCGTGCACCGCCAGCTCGAGCGATCCGTACACCCTTGGATTGAGGTCGATCAAGCCAAGATTTCCATCGGGTTTCTCCATCAACTCGAGTTCGAAGATGCCCCGCCATCCGAGGCGATCGAGAAGCGTAGCCGCCGCCTCCCGCAGTTGGGCGGGCAGCGGCAGCGAGACCGAGCAGGAAACGTTTCCCGCGTCGGGGGGCCAGGTGCGCACGTAGCGGCTGTAGGCGGCCGCCAGGAGCCCCTGGTCTGTGATTACCCCGCCGAGAGAGTAAACGGGACCACGCAGGCAACGCTGCACCAGTACTGGCATCCCGAAATCCTCAGTCTTGGCAGCCAGCTGGCTCTCGCTGCTGACCCGCCTGCTGCTGCGCTCACGCAGCCCCATCCCCTCCGGCCGCGCCGACATATGCGGCTTGACCAGCAGCGGAAAGCCGATCTCATTCGCCGCCTCGCGCGTCTCATCGAGACTGCGGCAGACCTCCGTGCGCGGCGCCGCGAGCTGAGTCGCTCCGGAATCTTCGAGCGCCGCGATCTTGGATAGACACCGAATGACCGCCTCCTGCCCGGGCAGGCCGATGGTGACCAGCTGCGAGAGGCGATCGCGATGCTCGGAAATCGCGAGCAGGGCGGCATCGCTCCCGGGCAGCAGCACGTCGTATCGCCGACGGGCCAGAAGGTCGCTGAGCGAGTCCGCGAAGGCGGCTCTGTCAGCTCGGGGGTCGGGGGCCCACAGCCGCCCCGAGCAATACCGCGACCAATGCACCGCGGCGGGGCCCCCAGACGCAACGGCGTCGACCGCGTATCCAGTCGAGCGAAGCGCGCGACACGCCGCGAGCGCAGCCCGCTCCTGCCCATCGGTGATCAGGACGCGCCGACGGAGGCTGTCGGTGGGCTTGGTCATCAGGTGCCCACTCTAGCCTCGCTTTCCACCCGATCTACCTCTCGATTTGCGGGGCTTTCGATGGGAGGGGGAGGACTCAATCCTCCGACCTACGGATCATCAGACGGGCGGGCGCTCGGAGCGCCCTGCAAATCATGCGGAGTAGCTCGGCGGTACTTCGCAGCGACGCTGGTTGGGCTCGACCCTCCCCTCCGCGAGATAGTCCGCATGAGAGGTGTATGGCGCATTGGTCTCAACGGAGGAGGTCCCATGACTGACGACCAGAGGTTTCAGCTGCTTCAGCGCCTGAACGAGGTGGACGTGGCTCATGTCACGGCGGACTACCTTGAGCGCTTTCGCTCCGAGTTGCGCGCGGACATGATCAGTCCGGGCCACCGGCCCTGGAAGGGACTCAGCTTCTTCAAAGCATGGGCGACCCCGCAGGCGGGGGGAAAGAGCTACTGGGAGAGCCATCCCGAATCGCACGACTTGGGCTGGGAGATGGTGAGGGAGATCTACACGGAGTGGAAGATGCTCGAAGATGACGGCTTCTGGACCGCCGTTCATCAATCATGAAGCGGACCTACGCCGTCACGCTCGATCAGGTCTCGGCAAGCCGCTAGAGCGCGCCCTACAGGATCGCGCTCAGAGGGCGAAGGCCTGCGCCATGCTTTCGGCGGTCTGGGCGCGGCCCAGCGGCGCGACTCCCAGCAGATCTTCCGTCGTTCGCAGCAGCGAGTAGTGGTCGAAGAACTCCCCCGAGCGGCGTGCGGTCGGCGTCGATGGGCTGACGACGACCGTCGCCACCCGCGAGGCTCCCTCGCCCTCGTCGAAGGTGATGAAGAGCACCGTCTGGCCCGCCCCGTAGGCGGGGCTCTGAATGATGCGCTCTGTTTCAGCTGCCAGCCACTCGTCGCCTTGGGCAAGCGGGCAGGAATGCGCGTCGTGACAGAGGTTTGGAGTGATGAAGGAGAAAGCCGGCAGCGAGTTGCCGGCGAGATCCCCGGAGAGCGCGGTGAGCGGCAGGTCGCGTTTCTGACAGCCGGTCAGCGACCTGTAGTAGATCGGTGGGTTATGCCGCGCGGCGTATGGGCCGTCGTCGCTATGGGCACAAGGCGACGGCATCGACTCCTGATAGGCGCGCCAGCTCGGCACCTGGGCGAAGATGCTCTTCAGCCCCGTCGAGCAGTAGCTGTCCGGTTCACAGTCGCTGTAGAACGGGTTGAGCTTGTCGCCGCCGAGGCCCGAGGTGGCGGCGATGTAGTTCGGCAGGCTCGGGTTCGTGATGGCGTGGTAGTTCGTCGCGAGCCCGCAGTCCGCGGCCAGCGAGTTCAGGTACGGCGCCGAGCTCGCGCCGATCACGTCCTGGTAGTCCTTGTTCTCCATCCAGATCCAGATCACGTGACGGTAGGAGGCCGAACCAGGTGCGATCTTTCCGCACGCTCGTCCGGACGTTCCTACCGTCTTCCCAGAGTCACTTCCGTGGCAGGCCGACAGCGCGCCGAGACCGCAGAGAAGCAGCAGGATCAGCGAGCCCCGGGCGATTGCCGCTGTTGACCTCATAGCAGGCCACCCTAGTCAAGGAAATGGCGTGGAGCCGGCGGCGCTCAGTCGTCAGTGGGGTCTCGGCTGAGGAGTCGGCCGGAACGCGTCGAGTCGGCGAGGCCATCGTTCTGCGGCCGATCGAGCTCGATGCCGGCACTCAAGCGAGCGCGCGTGTTTCTTTGTCCTAGTCGTGCGGCAAGCGCTCCGCGACCCGATATGCCCCTACCCGTTACTGGGGATGGACAACTCCGCTCGAACACTTATAGGTTCGTTGAGCCGGGACTCGTAGGCCAGGCCTTGCGGGTGTCTGCTGCAACTGCCCCACCAAAGGAGGACTAATGCGACGCATCGCCCTGCTCGGCGCTTTCGGGGTGGTCGCCCTGCTAGCTATCCCGCCGCTCGCCGAAGCGCAGACCACGCAAAGCTTCGAAGCGCATTTCAAAAATGTCCAGCAGAGAAACGCGCCGCCGTGCCCCGGAGGCATACTCGACTTCTGCGGCACCGGCAGTGTCTCCGGCTTCGGGCCCGCCAGCTATGAGCTACGGCCCTCCGGCCTCACCCCGATCCCAGACAGCAACTGTGACTCGGTGACCGCCGAGGTGACGGTCACGCTCGCAGACCAAAGCGGCTCATTCACAGCGGATGCCACGGCCACGGTCTGCTTCCCAGGCAACTCAGGTAACGCCCCCCGCTCGGAGAAGTCATTCGGCAACCCCTTCAGTGCGACAGCCTCATTTGTGATCACGGGCGGCACCGGCGTCTTTGCCGGCGCTACCGGCAGCGGCACCGGCACACTCAAAGGGGCGGGCGCCCACTCGGCGCTTGACCTCGCTGGGACGATCACGCTGTAGAGGAGATGGAGTCGGACGTGTCTGCTGCGGTAGGTCTTTCGGCCTCTGAGCCAGGCCCTGGAAGCCGCCGGGCCATTCGGAGTAGGCCCGCTCGGCGGTCTTTCAGGTTGCGAAGGACCCGTCGCGACCCTCCCATGCTCCTTAGTCAGACGGAAGGTTGTCCCTAGCCCGTCAGGCGGCCACGTCTTGACGTGGTGCTGTCGGATGACCTAGGGTCGCGCCATGATCGGGCGTCGCCGGAGCGCGACTCTTGCTGTAGCAGTGCTCGGGGCCCTGCTGTTTGCCGCAACGGTCGCCGGCACCGCTCACGCGGTGCCGCCTACACGCGAGACGGAACAACCGTTCGACTTCGACAGCAACTCGCTGTTCTGCGGTTTCCCGCTGCGAGCCGAGACGCTGCGGAACAACGTGAAGATCACAACATTCAGCGACGGCCGCCAGCTGACCACCGGGAGCCACAAGTATCGCCTCACCAACCTCTCCACCGGCGAATCGCTGGTGCTGACGGACGCCGGCAATCTGATCACGAACCCGGAGCAGACAACCGACACCTTCACCGGGAGGTTGGTCCTCTTTCTCTTCCCAGGCGAGCCGTTCGGGCCCGGAGCATCGTTGTTTGTCGGTCGGGTGGTCGCCAACTTCGCCGTGCCGGGGGGCTTCACATACTCGAGCCTTGAATTCACCGGGCAGCGTGTCGACCTGTGCGCCGCGCTTCGCGAGTAGAGGGCGACACGTAGCTTCTTTGCGAGTGCCGCTTGCGAGGGGGCAAGGTCGAGGCCGAACTAGCTCTGCGTCCCGCTCTTGCTTATTGAAGGCTGCGGCGATAAGGCAGCGTGGCCTTTACGGATCTGTTCAGTAGTCGCCAGCCCCGGGCTGTCGGAGTAGGCCGCTATGCCATACCGCGCGCCGCCCCACTCGGCGGTCTTTCAGGCGCGGGACCACTCCCCGCGACCATCCCCTTCCCCCGCGGCTGAGATGCAAGGAGCGCCGGGAGTGCCCCTGGACCCCCGGCGAGCACCCTCGGCGACTCCCTGTCCCGCGTTTCTCCGGCTGTCTGGAAGCCGAAGAGCAAGCGGGGTTGTTGGATACCCGCGAATGGCGGAGTCGAATTCGAGTGTGCGGAGCATTAACGCGAGCTTCACCTAGCGCCCCGCACGCCGGGCGCTCCCCGGGGGCTCCGATCCTCGGCCTCGGTAGCGAGATACTGCGTAGGCGAGGTCGGAGGAGAACGTCGAGATTGCGACGCGCTTCTACGAGCCTGCCACGAGCAGGGTGGAGCTGCAGGCCGCGATGCCCAGGACGCTGGCGTTCTGCCATCCCGAGGTCGAGTGGACCGTGCCTAAAGACGGAATGACATATCGGGGCCATGAGGGAGTCAGGCAGGGCCGGGGTGAGTGGAGCCGAGGTTCGCTCGACCAACTGCGAGCTGCGGAGGAAAGGGGGCCGGAAGTGGACCCTGCTAGCGGGCTTTACCGACGCTCAGTGCATCACGAACAACAAGGTGAGGTCGAAGAGGGCCAGCCAGATGACCAACCCCCAGAGGAGGGGAATAGCCACGTGGCAGGCATGGTGTTCGACGATGCCCATCATTGCCAGCAGCGACTGCGCAATCGCCGGAAAGATTTGTCTCGAGTCCATGGGCAGCTTTCCGCAAGCACCGGATTATTTGTCTGGGGAGCAAGCCCTTGCCCGGATCCAGGCGCAGCGCTCGCTCGAGCGCGATCGCCGCGGAGATCGAGCCCTTTCTCGTCATCTCGGAGAGCACGCGCAGGGTCTCCTCGCGGGAAAGGACTTCCTGGTCGCCCTCAATCTTGCCGTTCAGGTGGCGTCTCACAGCTTGCGACCCTCCCGTGGTGACAAATCTCCCACTTCGTGGCGGCTCACCGCGCATAGGCTCGAATGCGCATTTCCGCATTAGCGGAAAGGAGACGAAATGCGCAAGAAGCTGATCACGGGCGCGATCGTGGCCGCGGCCCTTGCTGTGCCTGCCACTCCCGCCTTCGCCATTCATGACGGCACGGGGATGCCGGGGGCTATCTGCTCGAATCCGGATTCCCGGGCAGTTGGCAACAACCCCAACCCGGGTAGCCCACCCACGGGCTTCTCCAACGGGATATTGAACGAGCACAACCCGAGGGTCGGAGACCCCCCACCCTGCACCTTCAACGTCCCCGACTGAGCACCTAAGGGTCCGGGCGGGGCGAAAGCTCGCTTTGCCCAAGCTGGCTCCGCCCCGACTCACGCTCTCGGTCGTCGATCTCCTTCCCAGCGAGATACTGGACGGGCGATGTCGGAGGAGAACCTCGAGATCGTTGAGACGTTCTACGCCGCCTTTGATCAGGGGATGATGAGTCGATGCTGGAGATCCTGGATCCCGACATCGAGTGGGATACGACGGCACGGATCGACAGGCGCTTGACGCACGGGATCAAGGACATGCGTACCTCGGTTGATGAGGGCTTCAGTTCGTTTGACCGCGTTCGTATCGAGCCGCAGGAGATGCGCCCAGCAGGTGATCAGGTAGCCGTTCGGCTCCGTGGGTGGTTCCGGGGCGCATCGAGCGGCGTCGAGACTGAGATCAGGTGGGCCGGAGTGTTCGCCATTCGGGATGGAAGGATTTCTCGATACCGGGACTACGCCGGCTGGGGGGAGGCCCTCGAAGCCGCCGGGCTTCCGGAGTAGGCGATGTCGGAGGAGAACGTCGAGATCGTGCGCAAGCACATCGACGCATGGGCCGCGAAGAACGCCCCGGGCGCCCTTTCGTTCCTCGATCCCCACGTTGTCCTGGACGTATCCCGCACAATCGAGATCGACTCGGTCGCTTATGGCCCTGAGGCAGTGGCGCAGAACTTCCGCCGCTATGCCGGAACGTTCGAGGACTATCGATGGGAGACGGAGCGCCTTACCGATCTCGGCTCCGGTGCCGTGCTGGCCGTCGCGACGGAGACCGGGCGCGGGAAGGGCAGCGGCATCTCGGTGGATCGCTCGGTCGCGATGGTCTACACGGTGATCGACCGGAAGATCGTGCGAATGACTAGCTTCCACACAGAGCAAGAAGCCCTCGAAGCCGCCGGGCTGTCGGAGTAGGTGATGTCGCAGGAGAACGTGGAGTTGGTGAGGCGCTTCGTTCAATCCTTCAATCACCGCGACTTGGCGGCGATGAGTCAGAGATTCGATCCTGAGATCGAATGGCAACCGGGCGGTCCCGCCGCCGTCGAACGCGCCGTCTACCGGGGCCGGGATGAGGTCTCCACTGGGTTCGCTGCTACCTGGGAGACCTGGGAGGTGTTCACCCTGGAGGAAAGCGAGGTTCGCGATCTGGGTGACTCGCTTGTGTGGCTGGGCCGCGCCCGATTGCGAGGAGGCGATGCGAGCCACGTCGAGTTCGACCAGGAGTTCGCAATTCACTTCCTTGTGCGGGGCGAGAAGATCGTCCGCTTCCGAGGCTTCCGCCAGTGGCAGGTAGCCCTCGAAGCCGCGGGCCTTTCGGAGTAGGCGCCGCCGGCTCTTCAGCACGGGAAGGTGACGATCTTGATCGGCTGGCTGGCGCTCTCATAAGAAAAGAACGGCCCCCGGAGGGACCGCTCGTTCGACGCGACTCAGTCGTCGAGGACTCTTGCCCTTACTGGGATCTGACGTCCTCGTCCTCGGCGTCCTTTGCATCGCTAACCGCCCATCCCACGCGCTCGATCAGTTGCTCCGCGTTGTGGCTGCTAGCCAGGTGCTCCGGTTGAAGATCCTCGTAGAGGAGAACGTTGGGGTCTTTGTGGATGCTGCCGTTGCTCTGCACGATGATTGCTGGCATAAGTCTGTTCCTTCCTATCGAAGTGGATTTGCGGTCCCTCTGCATTGGGGTCGCAGGGAAGGAAGAGGGAAAGCCCTGCGGAGTGAGTGATGCGAAAGGCCCCGGTTGGATCGTCCTTACTACCTCGGAGCCAGTTCAAGCACCTTAGCGAAACGGTTCCAGCTCGGCGGTCTAACGCGCTCGCCGTCTCAAGAAATCGGAAGCGCTTGAGGCGTTGGTAACGCGAGGGCCACCACCGCCGCCGTGACCCTCGCCAGATGGAGGTCGGAGGTAACAGACTCACGCTTGAGTCAGTTAATGGCGGGGGACGCGCCCCTAGTAGGTGGCTTCGCAACGACGCGTCCCCCATTAGAGACAACGGTTTGCCCGCGACTCGGCTTCCGACTTCAGAGCGGCTCGGATGCGGTCGAGACGCGAGGGCCACCGCGACA
>DATIDP010000223.1:0-15222 GCA_035456265.1 Solirubrobacterales bacterium
GCCTTTCCCTGGATCGAGACGGTGCGGAGGGCGAGGATCTCCTGCTTCGCCAGGGGCGCGCGCTGGAGTGGCTGGAAGACGCCCTGACGCCGCTGCGTGGGCGCCTCTCCACGACGGCCAGGCGGAGGCTGGCGCTCGCCACGAGGTCCGCCTGTGGCATCGAGGCCCTCGTCTGGCTCACCGACGTCGCGGGTCTGTCCCGGGAAGACGCGGTCGAGGTGATGCGCTGGTCCGGACGTGCCCTCCTCGACGGGGCCCTCGCCGAGGAAGCCGCCGGAGGCCGTCGCTAGGCCGGCGGCTTCTCCAGCGGCCCGCTGGGCACTGCTACCTCGATCGGGATCCCGAGGGCCTCAGCCTCCTCGATGCCCTCGCCCTCCTGGTCGCGCGAGCAGATGATCCGGAACGAGCCCGTGCCCTGATTCGGGTCGGCGACGATAGGCAGGCCGCGGATCTCCTCCCAGCCCAGGCGCTCGACCTCGAAGGGGTTCATGCGCACCTCGCTGGCCGGGAACGGGCAATTCGAGTTGTGCTGGTCGATCGCCCGGGAGATCGCCTCGAGGTTCTTTGCCTCCGCGCTCGTCACCGCGATCAAAATAGCGCCCCTCCGTCAGAGCGTGGGCCTAGTCTCCGGGGTCCGCAGGTGATCGCCCACGTCGACATGGACGCCTTCTACGTCTCGATCGAGATGCTGCGGCATCCGGAGTTGCGCGGGAAGCCGGTGGTGGTCGCCTATGACGGCCCCCGCGGCGTCGTCACGACCGCGTCGTATGAGGCGCGCGAGCACGGCGTCCACTCCGCCCTGCCGATGGTCACGGCGCGGCGTCGCTGCCCCGACCTGACCGTGCTGCCGGTCGACATGCAGCTCTACAAGCGGGGCTCGAGCAAGGTGATGGAGACGCTCCGTGAGTTCTCCGACCGGGTCGAGGTGGTCGGGCTCGACGAGGCCTACGTCGACCTCTCCCCCTCCCCGGTCCCGCAGTCCAGGGCGCACGAGATCAAGCGGCGGATCAGGGAGGTCACCCGGCTGGTCTGCTCGATCGGATTGGCTCCGAACAAGTTGATGGCGAAGATCGCTTCGGATCTCGACAAGCCGGACGGCTTCTTCGTCCTCACCGACGAGAACTGGCTCGAGACCGTCGGCGAGAGGCCGGCCTCACTCCTTCCCGGCGTCGGCGAGCGAACCTTCGCGAAGCTCGGCCGGATCGGGATCGGCACGGTCGCCGAGCTAGCCCACGCCGACGAGGCGCTGCTCGAGCGGACCTTCGGGCCCAGGCACGGCTCCGGGCTCCGGGCGCGCGCGAACGGCCGCGGCTCGGACAGCCTGACGCTCGAGCGCGTGCGGAAGTCCGAGAGCCGCGAGACGACCTTCCCGGAGGACGTCACCGAGCGCCAGGTCCTGCGGGACACCGTTGACCGGCTGGCACGGTCGGTGTGCGACAGCCTCGCCTCGAATGGACGGCGCGGCCGCACCGTGACCCTGAAGATCCGCCTGCGGCCGTTCAAGACCTACACGCGGTCGCGCACCCTGTCCGCGCACACGGTTGAGCCGGACACTGTCGCGGACACCGCTCTCGAGCTGCTCGAGCTGTTCGATCCTCAGACGCCGGTCCGGCTCGTCGGCGTGGGCGTGGCCGGGCTGGTGAGCGAAGAGATCACCCACCAGCCCGGCCAGCTCGCCGTTCAGACCCGCGGCTAGCGGGTGGTCAGCACGGTCCCCGTCGAGGGGAAGCCGAGCTTCGCCTTGGTGGCTGCGGTGAGGTCGTATTCACGGTTCCCCGCGTACGGACCACGGTCGATCACCGGGACGGTGACCGTGTGGCCGTGGTAGCGGAGGGTGACCCTGGAGCCGCAGGGCAGCGTCTTGTTGGCGACGCCCAGCTTGCCCGAGGTCAGGGTCCCACCACAGGCGAGACCGCCTCCGTAGAGGCCGGGGCCGTAGTAGGAGGCCTCGGCCGGCCTGTAGGCGTTCACCGGCAGACGATGCGAGCGGACGGACGAGCCGTCCACGCGGGCACGCGCTGTGAAGACGCCAGAGGCCGGGGAGCGCCAGGTCACCCTGTAGCCACCGCCCGCGCGGCTGTGGGTGCGGAGCTTGTGACCCCCCACGCGCACCATGACCCGGTGTTTGCCACCGGGCGCGACGCGCCCGCGGAAGGTGACGGCCCGGTGGGCCATCACGTGGCGCTGCCCCTTCAGGCTGATCGCCGTCGGGGCGCTCGCCACGGACGCCTCAGGGCCGCTCCCGGTGAGTCCCGGGACGGTGTCCTGAGCGCCCGCGATTCCAGCTGTGATCATCATTCCCATGGCGGGCAGCAGCGCTAGCGCAGCCCGCCTGCGCTTCCAACGGAAGCGACGCAAAGCAATACACCTTGCCTCTCTGTTCGCCTACGGGGTTAGCTGACGGGCTCGCGAGGACGCGAGGGTGTGCCGCTAGGCCCAACCCGTTTCACGTCTGCCGCTAGGAGCGGATCACCGCTCCATTCGCCCCGGCCGGCCCCCTGCTGTGGATGCCGGCGCCGGCGCCCTCATCGGATGCCGGCAAGTGGGTCCCCCGCTCGCGTGATGTCCGTCGACGCGATTAGGCGGGTTGTTTGGCGACTGATCGACCGACCAGGGTAGGTGCGCTATTTGCGCATTTATGTGACGTCGCTCACAGTCGGTGTGCGACCATCAGAGGGCTTTGAGCGACCGGCTGACAGGCCTGGACTCGTCCTTCCTGCACCTGGAGCGGGGCGGGACCCAGATGCACGTCGCCTCGACGACGTTGTTCGAGGGTCCCCCGCCGCCCTACGTGGAGTTCCGTGACCACATCGAGTCGCGGCTTCACCTCGTGCCCCGGTTCAGACAGAAGGTGCGCTTCGTGCCGTTCGGGCAGGGGCGCCCGGTCTGGGTGGACGACCCCCACCTCAACCTCGCCTATCACGTGCGCCACACCTCGCTTCCGGGGCCCGGCTCCGAGCAGCAGCTGCGGGTGCTCGCGGGCCGCATCTTCTCCCAGCAGCTCGACCGTTCCAAGCCGCTCTGGGAGATCTGGCTGGTCGAGGGGCTGAAGGGTGGGCGCTTCGCGATCGTCGGCAAGACCCATCACGCGATGGTCGACGGCGTCTCGGGCGTCGACATCACCACCGTCCTCTTCGATGCCGAGAAGGACCCGGCGGAGACGCCGGTGGAGACGGAGATGTGGGTCCCGCGACCGGAGCCCAACGGGCCACAGCTGCTGGCGGAGGCGCTCGTCGAGCGGACGATCTACCCGCGTGAGATCGCTCGTGGGGTGCGCCGCATCATGCGCGGCCCGCGGCGCGCGCTCCGCAGGGCGACCGATGCGGCGCTCGCTGCGGGCAGCTTCGCCTGGACCGGCGTAGCCGCGCCGCCCAGTCCCTTCAACTTCGACGTCGGCACGCATCGCCGCTTCGCCTGGGTGCGGGCCTCGCTGGCCGAGATGAAGCAGGTCAAGAACGAGCTCGGCGGAACCGTCAACGACGTCATCATTGCGGCGGTCGCCGGTGCCCTTGGGCGCTACATGCGCTCGCGCGGCCACCCGACAGTCGGCCTCGAGCTGCGGGCGATGGTCCCGGTCAGCGTGCGGACGGCGGAGCAGCGCGGGACGCTCGGCAACCAGGTGACCGCGATGATGGCCACGCTCCCAATCTGGTGCGAGGACCCCAAGCGCCGGATGGAGGTCGTGCGCCAGTCGATGGGGGACCTGAAGCAGTCGAAGCAGGCTGTGGGTGCCTCGCTCCTCACCCAGCTGGCCGACTTCGCGCCTCCGACGATCGCCGGCCAGGCGGCGCGCCTGCAGTCGCGCCAGCGCTTCTTCAACCTCGTCGTCACCAACATCCCGGGGCCGCAGTTCCCGCTCTACCTGATGGGTCGGCGGATGGAGCGCGTCTTCCCGATGGTGCCGCTCGCCAAGAATCAGGGCGTCTGCATCGGGATCATGAGCTACGACGGGCAGGTCAACTTCGGTCTGATCGGCGACTACGACGGCATGCCCGACCTCGAGGACCTCGCCCAGGACCTCGAGGCCTCGATCGACGAGCTGATCGACGCCGCCGGGGGCCGCTCGGGGATCTTCCGCCGCTTCGCCCCCCGCGAGGGCGTGAAGGCCGCCGCGCGGAACGGTGGCAGCGAGCGCGAGGAATCCGCGGCGGGCTAGGTCACGGCCGCAGAGCGCTCAGCGCTCTGCCCGTTCCTGCTCGAAGGCCTTCTTCATGGTGACCCGCTCGGCGTCGCCCCAGACGGGCTCGTCGAAGCGGGCGCGCAGCATGATCTTCTGGAGCAGGTTCAGGTCCTCCTGGCGCGCGAGGTCGTAGCTCGAGCCGGACTCCGAATCCGCGTGGCCGGGGTGGACCATCCATTCGGTGACGCCTTCCGGCGGGTTTCGGACCTCCGGCGGCTCGGCGGCCTGCTTGCTCTCGGTGCGGCCGATCAGCAGATCGGGCGTGTCGATGTTCCGCTCGCGCAGCCATTGGCGGTGGTCCGGGTTCACGGAGCGAACCGGGGCGCCGATCTGCTGTGCGGTCTGGAGGACCGGCGTCGCGAGCTCCGGACGGGCGTGGCAGTGCTTGTGCCCGTTGAGGAACGAGGGCCAACGGCCGAAGAGGTCGCCGAAGCGCTCGAGCTGGACCCGCAGCGCAGTGCGGGCCGGCGCGCCGCTGCGCGGGCCCCAGCGGCCCTCGAACTCGATGTGCAGGCCGATCTCGACCCCGGTCTCGAGCAACGGCTCGGGCTCGCAGTACTCGCGCTCGACCATCGCGCTCACGCAGTCGAGCGCGCCCATCTCGATCGCCTCGAGGATCCCTTCGTTGTAGGAGGGCCAGTAGCCGTAGTCGTCGCCGGTGATCACCAGCATGCGCACGCGGCTAACTCACCTGCTGGATGGCTGACTGGATCTCCTGGAGGGTCGGGATCGTCGAGCCGCCGATCGCCTTCTGGCCATTCGGGCCCTGGACGACGATCGAGGGCGTGCCGTTGAACCCGAACGACTGGGCCTGGCTCGAGCCTTGCTGGATCACGCTGTCCCATTTCGGATCGTTGCGATCCGTATTCCACTTGTCGATGTTCGGCACACCTGCGCCCCTGGCGATGCTCGTCAGGAAGTCGTCGGTGACGTAGCCCGAGTTCTCGCCGCCCTGGTTCAGATAGAAGAGCTGGAGGTAGTTCCAGAACCGGCCCTGGTCCCCGGCGGCGAGGACAGCCTTCATCGCGGGCTTGGAATCCGGCCCGATGATCAGGAAGGGGCGGAACTCGTACTTGGCCTTGCCCGGCTTCACCTCGCTTGTGATCAGGTCCGGCGCAACGCTCTCCGAAAAGATCTTGCACGAGGAGCACTGCGGGTCCCCGTACTCGATGACGCTCACCGGGGCGCCTGCGTCCCCCAGCACCGAGCCGCTCTGCGAGACCCCGCTGAGCTCGGCGTTCACCTGTTCTGCGCCGCCGACGTTGGAGGGCGTCCCCCCTCCCCCGTTGTCGCTCCCGCCCGACTGGCTGATCACGATCAGGGCGACGATGACCCCCAAGGCCGCGAACCCGGCGATGATCAGGTACTGGAGGCGCCGCTTCCGGGCAAGAGCGTCCGACTGCTGCGACTCGGCCGCCTGGCGCTCCGCACGCAGACGTTCTCGACGTTGCTGCCTACCTTCCATGCGGAGACTGTAACTGCGGCGCTCCGAGCTCACGCCCGGCGTAGAGGAAGGCGCGCGTGGCCGCGACCGCCAGCGAGAGCGTCATCAGGACCGCGCTGGCGACGCACCACTGGCAGATCGCGTCGATCACGAAGAGCTCGAGATAGGTCAGGTAGGCGCTGAAGCCGAAGCCGACCAGCGCCGTCAGGAAGCCGCCGAAGCGACCCGCATCGCCCGGCACGACCGCCGCCGCGAGCAGCAGCACGTAGCCCGCGATCCCGATGACGGCCACGTTGGCGCCGGCCAGGTCCGAGTACTTGCTGTTGGCCACGGTCTCGCAGCCGCTGCCGCCGATGACGCACTTCGGCGCGCCGCCTCCGCTCTCGGCGATGGCGATGTACGTGGCGACCCCGATCCCGGCCAGCGCCAGGATCGCGGCGACGACGCGCAGGTTCCGCTCCGAGAGCACGCCTGAATGCTATGAACGAAACGTGTCCGAGACCTCATCCCATCAGGTCAGACGCGCAGATCCGGGCGATGCGGCTCGGATCGCCGAGATCTTCAACGAAGGGCTGGAGGACCGGGTGGCGACACTCGAGACACGGCGGGCAACGGAGGGGCGGGCCCGCCGGTCCCATGGCTCACGGCGCGGCGGCGCAGGCAGGACGCTCCTGGCCGCACTCGAAGACGCGGCCTCGGCGGACGGTGCCCATAAGCTCGTCGGCAAGATCTTCACGTCCAATCAACCGAGCATCGCCCTGGTACGGGGGCTGGGCCGGCGCGAGGTCGGGACCCCACCTGCGTCACTCCATGCTCGATGGCGAGTGGAACGACGTGCTCGCCGTCGAGAAGCTGCTCGATCGGTCCGAGTAGACCGCTCGTTCCCGGGTATCCCCGTGTTACAGGCAGGGAGGACGCACCAGGGACAGATGCGGGGACGAACCAACAAGGCACTCGCGGGCGCCATAGGCGGGCTGGCCGCGATCTTGATCGCGGCGCCATCCGCGCTCGCTTCGACCGTGACGATCGCGGGCGGCGACACGGTCAGGGTCGCCGAGACCGGCAACGAGGCCAATCAGGTCACCGTCGGCTATGACGCCGGAGCGGACCTCTACAGGGTGGCCGACGCGGCCGCCGCGCTTGCGCCGAGCGGGACGTGCGTGGTGGTCGACGCCCACAACGCGACCTGCCCCGGCGTCGGAATCAAGACGGTCTCGGTGGCCACCGGGGACCGGGACGACTCGATCGCCCTCGATGCCGCCACGATCCCGAGCATGGTCACGGAGAACCTCGACGGCGGCTCCGCGAACGACACCGTCAGCGGCGCCAACAGCCCGGGCACCCTGACCGGCGGATCCGGGAACGACCGGGTCACGGGGCGCGGAACGCTCAATGGCGGCACCGGCAACGACATGCTCACCGGCTCGCCCCTCGCCGACAACCTGCGGGGAAGCAGCGGCAGGGACACACTCGACGGAGGCTTCGCGGCCGATGACATCTCGGGAGGGAGCAGCACCGACACGCTGCTCTATCCGGGCAGGGTCAACGGTGTGAACGTCACGATCGGCTCGGGGAACTTCAACGACGGCGGTCCCGAGGATCAGACCGGGAGCAGGCGCGACAACGTGCACGGCGACGTGGAGGACCTCTTCGGGACAGACCTGAACGACGTCCTGGTGGGCGATCGCTCGTCGGAGACGCTCATCGGCCTGGCCGGTGACGACTTCATCGTCGGCAACAGCGGCCGCGACACGGTCCTCGGCTACGACGGGAACGATTTGCTGATCGGGGAATCCGGCAGTGACGTCCTTCGCGGCGGCCCCGGCGCTGACCGCCAGTTCGGCAAGTCTGGGAACGATCGGTTGGCCGGTGGCCCGGATGACGACTTCCTACGTGGCGGCACCGGGCACGACGTGATGAAGGGCAAGACCGGGACCGACCGCATCAACGCCCGCGACGCGCACCGGGACGTGAAGATCAGCTGTGGCCCGGGCCCCAACGGGCTTGAGAAGGCCAAGCGGGACAAGCGGCTGGACCCACGCCCTCGCTCCTGCTGACCGTGCGCTGATATATCCGCTCGATTCGTCCTCGCCGGCCTGGATGATGGCGGCGTGCAGCGGATCCACTACCGCTTCGGGATCGTCCTCTGCCTGATCATCGTCGCCATCTTCTTCGTGATGGCGGCACCCAGCGGTGACG
The DNA here is from genome assembly GCA_035456265.1 of Solirubrobacterales bacterium. Classification (GTDB taxonomy): domain Bacteria; phylum Actinomycetota; class Thermoleophilia; order Solirubrobacterales; family 70-9; genus DASUPK01. Next base: position 7,824 of record DATIDP010000223.1, read on the forward strand.
GCGGGCGCTTCGTCTCGGTGACGCTCCAGGCCGCGGTGCTGGTCGCCGCCGTGATCGCGTCCAAGCTGCATCCCTGGATCGTCAGGCTCAGCGTGATCGCCGCGGTGGTGGGGATCGCGGGATCGGCGGCAGCGCTCTTCGGCACCGGGCAGTTCGGCAACGGAACCGCCGAGATCGTCGCGCTCCTTTATGTACTGCTGACCCCGCCGGCGATCGCGATCGGCGTCCTCAAGCAGTTCCGCGAGGAGGGCAACGTGACCATCCATTCGATGTTCGGCGTGCTCTGCCTCTACCTGCTCGTCGGCCTGATCTTCGCCGTGGCCTTCGCGGTCGTCCAGGACGTCTCGAGCACCGACTTCTTCACGACGAGGCACGCCGGCCGCGACGATTTCCTCTACTTCTCCTACGCGACGCTCACCACCGTGGGCTACGGCGACCTGGTCGCCGCAACGAACCTCGGTCGATCCTTCGCGATCGCCGAGGCGCTGCTCGGCCAGATCTACCTGGTCACGGTCGTCGCGCTGATTGTCTCCAACATCCGCCGCCCCGCTCGGGCCGACTAGGCCAGCTCGAGCAGGGACCAGAACGGATGCTCGCGCGGCGGGATCCGCGGCGGCACGCGCCGGTACTGACGGCTGCGCGCCCAGTCGAGATATCCGCACAGGCGCCGGGAGATCGAGCGCAGCGTCGCGGGGGTCGGCTCGACGACGCTGTGGTCGAGCGCCCAGAGCCAGGCGTTCGCCTCGGACTCCAGTCGGGGGGCGGAGCGACCCCTCCCGACCAGATGGCCGATCTCATGCAGCGCGATGTAGTAGGAGACCTGGCCGCGGATCGGCGGGATCGAGATCTCGAGCCTGCCGCCCTGCCAGCGGATCGCGCGCCCGCGCGAGGAGGCCCCGGCCAGCTCGATCCCGTGCTCGCGGCAGAGGTCCTCGACGTGAGCCTCCATCAGATCCACGCCACGGCGCTGGGGCGGCCTGCGGTCCTGCCTGAACACGCGCGCCAGCGTAGCCAGCGAAGCGGATGAGCCGGCCGGGCGGAGGATGAAGCCATACTTGGGTCATGTCCGAGTCCACCAGGTTCCGCCTCGCCCTCGCCCAGATCGACCCCACCGTGGGGGACGTCGAGGGCAACGTCCGCCTGATCTCCGAGTCGATCGAGCGCGCGCGGGACGGCGGGGCCCAGCTGGTCGTGCTCCCGGAGCTCTGCCTATCCGGCTACCCGCCGGAGGATCTGCTCCTCCGCCGCGACTTCCTCGGCTCCGTGCGCGAGGGGCTCGACGCAGTCGCCTCGGACGTCCGGGGAATCGTCGCCCTGGTGGGCTTCCCCGAGGCCGTCGAGCGAGCGTCGGAGGAGCTCGAGGAATTCAACCCGTTGATCGACCCGCCCCCTCCCCCGGCCTACAACTCGCTCGCGATCCTCGCCGACGGCGAGGTCGAGGGCGTCTACCGCAAGTGCGATCTCCCGAACTACGGGGTCTTCGACGAGCGTCGCTACTTCGAGCCCGGCGACGAGGCGGCGCTGATCGAGGTCGACGGCGTGCCGATCGGGCTGACGGTGTGCGAGGACATCTGGCATCCCGGCTTTCCGGAGCGCGAGGAGGCCGCCGCGGGCGCGAGGTTGATCGTCAACTCCTCGGCGTCCCCGTACCACCGGGGCAAGGGCAGGGCACGTGAGGGCATGGTGGCCGAGCGGGCCCGCTCGAACGGGGCGGCCTTCGCGCTCTGCAACACCGTGGGGGGCCAGGATGAGCTGGTCTTCGACGGCGGGAGCGTTGTTCTCGGCCCCGACGGCGACGTGCTCGCCCGGGCGGCGGAATTCGAGCCCGAGCTGCTGCTCTGCGATCTGGTGACCCCGGCGCGCGGCGGCACCGATGGCGCCGGCGCCGCGCGCGGCGTGAGGACGCTGGCCGAGCTCAGCTCCGGGGCCGACACCTCGGAGCCGCTCGAGGAGCGCATCGCCGATCCGATCGCGAGCGAGGAGGCCGAGGTGTACACGGCCCTCGTGCTCGGCCTGCGCGACTACGTCGAGAAGAACGGCTTCGAGCATGTCGTCCTCGCGCTCTCGGGCGGCATCGACTCGGCGCTCGTCGCGCTCATCGCTGCCGACGCGCTCGGTCCCGAGCGCGTCGCCGTGGTCGTCATGCCGTCCCCCAACTCCAGCGACGAGACGCAGTCGGACGCCCGCACGATCGCCGCCAACCTCGGGGTCGAGCTGATCGAGATCTCCATCGAGGAGGCCATGGAGGCCTATGGGCGCGCGCTGGCGCCGGCCTTCAGGGGTGCCGAGCCGGGGCTCGCGGAGGAGAACATCCAGGCGCGGATTCGGGGCAACCTGGTGATGGCGCTCTCCAACAAGTTCGGGTGGCTGGTGCTCACCACGGGCAACAAGAGCGAGCTCTCCGTCGGCTACGCGACGCTCTATGGGGACATGGCGGGCGGCTTCGCCGTGATCAAGGACGTCTTCAAGCTGCTGGTCTACCGGCTCGTTCGATGGCGGAACGAACAGGAGGGGCGCGAGCTGATCCCCGCGGCGGTTCTGGAGCGTCCTCCCTCGGCCGAGCTGCGGCCGGACCAGCTCGACGAGGACTCGCTCCCTCCGTATGAGGTCCTCGACCGGATCCTGGAAGCCTACGTCGAGCGAGACGAGGGAATCGACGCCCTGGTCGCGGAGGGCCTGCCCGAGGAGACCGTCATGGAGGTCGTCCGGATGGTGGACCGGGCCGAGTACAAGCGCCGCCAGGCCCCGCCCGGCGTGCGCGTCTCGACCAAGGCTTTCGGGCGGGACCGGCGCCTGCCGATCACGAACCGCTTCGGGTCGTTGCGCCCGCTGCCTCGCTAGGTACGCGCAGGCCGGACCGCAATCGTCATTCGCGAGAGTGCGCAGGTCCGCCCGCCGTCGTCGCTGATCTCGACGTCCCACACCCAGGTGGTGCGCCCCCGGTGCCTGGGCGTGGCCGCGGCATTGACGTAGCCCTCGGTGATCGGGCGCAGGAAGGCCGTGTCATTCGCCTGCCCCATGGCGATCATGCCGTCCTCCCGGACGGCGCCGTAGGTGGCCGCTGAGGTGAGGCTCTCCGCCAGCGCGGCGAAGACCCCTCCGTGGACGATCCCGAAGGGCTGCAGGTGCCGCGGCTCCACCGCGATCCGGGCGCGGGCGTCGTCCGGGCCGAGGTTGAGCCACTCCACCCCGATCTCATCGGCGAACCCCGACGGCTGGGTCTCTGACTGGCCCATGTTGCGGGGACCATAGTCTGCGGGGCGTGCCCTTCCTGGTCTGGATCGGTGTCGAGGAATGGTTCACCGAGGCGGCCGCCGTCGGGATCGAGGTCCCGAACCAGGGCCTCGGCGCGACGGGCATTCAGCTCGGTGCCGAGCCAAGCCCGTACCGGGTCGACTATCGGCTGGACGCCCACGACGGCTTCGTCACCCGCGCGATCGACCTCACCTCCCACGGCGACGGCTGGAGAAGGCGCCTGGAGCTCGTGCACGACGGCGCCGGGCACTGGGAGGTCGACCTCCTGGACGACGACGGGGACGTGCCGGGCGGGCCGTGGGACGGCTCACTGCCGGACCTCTCGGAGGCGCTCGACATCGACATCGAGAACTCGCCGCTGACGAACATGATGCCCATCCTTCGCCATGGATTTCAGCGCGCCGGCTCCGGAGACTTCCTGATGGCATTCATCGAGACGCCGAGCCTGCGGGTCGAGGCGTCGCCGCAGCGCTACGAGCACGTGCGTGCGACCGGGATCGGCTCAGTCGTCCGCTACATCAGCCGCGACGGTGATTTCACGGCGGACCTCGAGCTCGACGGCGACGGCCTGCTCACCTTCTATCCGCGCCTGGCGAGGCGGGTGAAGCCCGGCTTAAGGGTCGACTAAGGCCTGCATCACCCATCCCCGCGCTGCCCTACGCTTCCTCGCCCGTGGCGCTCACAGACGAACAGCGCACGATGCTCCAGCTCCTCCTGGAAGGGGGGCAGGGGTATGACGACATCGGTTCCCTGCTGGGCGTCAGCGCCGATGAGGTTCGCTCCCGTGCGCGCTCCGCGCTGCAGGAGGTCGGTGGCGCGGATCCCGACGCCCAGGTCGGGCTCACCGACTACCTCCTCGGCCAGGCTGACCCGATCGGTCGCGCCGACGCCGTGCGGCACCTGCAGAGCGACCCCGAGGCGAACGCGCTCGCGCAGCGCCTCGTCCAGAACCTTCGCCTCCTGGCCCCGCGGGCCGAGCTCCCCGAGATACCGGAGCCGCGTGGCGGTCGCAGGGCGGCGACGCCCCCACCCCCGCCCGGCCCACCCGCCGAGCCCGCGCCGGCACCGCAGGCCGCCGGTGCGCCACCCGTCCCCGCAGCGCCGAGGGGTCCCGGCTTCGCCTCGCGGGTGGCCGGCTTCTTCAGCGGTCTCGCCGGGCTGAGCGGCAAGCGCCGAACGCAGTTCGGGGTCGGAATGGCGGCGCTGCTCGCGCTGGTGATCGTCGTGGTGGTCGTTGCGACGAGCGGCGGAAGCAGCGACGGCAACGACTGCAAGGGGGTCGACACCTCCGCTGCGCAGCAGGCGGGCGTGCCGACGATCAAGCTGGTTGCGACCGGAGCCGCCGCCGACGCGGACTGCCCGCCCAGCGGGCAGATCACGCTGGGGGCTACGCAGCAGGCCTCCAACAGCAAAAACCAGACTCCGACCTTCGCGCTGCAGGCGAACGCCGTCCACCTGCCGCCGACCGGGAACGGAGACCGCTACCTGCTCTGGCTCTACAAGTCGGACACCCAGTCCCTGCCGCTCGGCCAGGAGACCGTGGACTCGAGCGGCAACCTGACGGGCGGCGTCCCGCTGATCGCCCAGCAGGTGCTGCTCCTGCCGGCGTTCGACTCGATCCGGATCTCGAAGGTGACCTCCGCGGACGCGCAGCAGCTCCAGCAGTCACTCCAGCAGCAGGGGAAGAAGGCCACCGGGGTGATCCAGTTCGTCGGCCAGCCGGTGCTCGAGGGGAACATCTCCGAGCTCGGCCTCGACCAGCTACTGCAGCAGGCCCAGAGCCAGGCGCAGACCAACCAGGGCTCGGGCAAGAAGGGCTGAGCCCTCCCACGGCACAATGGCCCTGAGCGAGGACCAGCGCGCCCTGCTCAGGCTGCTGCTCGGCGGTGAGAACTACGAGGGGGTGGCGGCCGTTCTCGGCGCCAGCCCCGACGAGGTGCGCGCCAGGGCGCGCCAGGCGGCCGACGCCGTCGACCCCGATGTCGATCGCGAGCTGGACCCGGACGCCGTCCGGGAACGCCTCGCCGTCCTGGAGGGCGCTCCGGGAGCGCCGCCGGAGACAGCCGCCGGGACGCCGCCGGACTCGGGAGGACGACGGGTGCTCTGGGTCGTCGCCGGTGGGGCCGCACTCGTCCTGCTCGTCGTGCTCCTGGTCGCCGGGACCGGCGGCGGTGGCGGCGGGAAGGAGAACACCACGACCTCCGGTGGCGGCCGGGAGGAGGCGGTGCCCGTGCGGCTCAGCCCCGTCGGCGGCTCCCATGCGAGCGGTGGTCTCACGATCATCCGCATCGCCGATCAGCCGGCGGTCGACCTCGACATCCGCGGGCTAAGGCCGACCGGAGAGGGCGAGACCTACGTGCTCTGGTTCGTCGGCTCGGGTGGCCGGAGCCTCCCGGTCGCATTCCAGGCCGTGGGCCCGAACGGCCGCATCACCGGGCGGACGGCGATCCCCACCGCTGCGGCGAGCCTGCTACCCAGCTTCGACACGGCGGACCTCACTCTCACCCGTCAGAGGGCCGCAGCCAATGCCGTGAAGCGGGCGGCGCAGGCCGACACCCTGCCGCAGCGCGTCGGCACCAGCGTCCTGCGCGGCCCGCTGCGCTGATCGGGGCGGCTAGAACAACCGGATCAGCAGGTTCAGCAGGATCGTGAGGGCGATCGAGAGGACGATCGACCAGATCAGGCAGCCGGGCATGAAGCGCACCTGCGTTCGTTGGCCAGATCGCTTCCAGATCACGAACATCCTTTGCCTCCCGCTTTCGCTAAGGACATAACCCGGCCGAGGTCCCGTAGGACCCCGGCCGGGAAGATCGGCTAGCGACCGTTCCGATCGCTGTCGTCGAAGGTCTCGGTGTACGGATCCCTCGAACCGGACTTGGCGAGACCGCGGCCGATGAAGTAGGCACCGGCGACGATGGCGACGTAGAGCCATGCCTGGCGGGCGATGAACTCGTCGGTTCCATCGGTGTCTCCGCCCTTGATCACGGCGGCGCTGACGAGAATCGCAGCAATGACGCCGACCATCCCCCAGAACTCCGTGGTCTTGAACGCCTGCTTGGTCTCGGTCGTCAGACGCCGAAATCTGCCTTCACGACGAATCGGGTCGGTGCGCACGGCACCGGGCTTCGTTGCAGCTTCCATGCGTTTCACTCTTCCTTCTTGTCGTATCCCGCCTGGGCCGTGCAAGCCGACCGGCTCGGGTCAGGCTCGCCCCTTTGCTCCCAGAGAGAACGGGCAGTGTCATCGCGTCAGGCGAAACAAACTGCCCCGCTCGGGTTGCTTACCCGCCAGGACCTCGGCCAAACGCGTGTTCGGGTCTATTGGGAGGAACCAGCGGCCTCGAGGGCGGCTTCGAGGTCGGGACCCCGTTCGAAGCGAACCACCTTGCCGTCGCGGAGGGTCCAGCTGTGCGCCTCCTCCTGCGTGACCTCGCTGCTCGTGGCACGGCCTGCGTGGCGACTGACCGAGGCGACCACGGTGTCGCCATGGTCGAAGAGTTCGTGAAGCTCGTGCCGGTACGCGGGCGATGCCTGACGAGCGCGTCGCAGGGCCAGTCTCACTTCAGCGCGGCCACGACGAACACCGGGGTCGATTGCCTCGGGAGGATTGACGTACTCGACGTCCGGGGCGGCGAACTCGTCGACGAGGCGCTTCGGATCGCGGTCGATCAGCCCCTCGCTGTAGATCCGACGCACGATCTCCACGTTCTCGTTCGACATCGGACCCAGTATCTCGCGACCAGCTGTCGCTAGTCCTCCGGCAGAAGCTTCCCGGGATTCATGATCGCCGCCGGGTCGAGGCGCTCCTTGACCGACCGCAGTGCCTCCAGGCCGAGCTCGCCGACCTCGGCCCGCATGTAGGGAGCGTGGTCGCGGCCGACGGCGTGGTGGTGGGTGATCGTGCCCTCGGCCGCGACGATCGCCTCGCAGGCGGCCGACTTCGCCGTACGCCACTGGTCGAGCTCCTCACCCGGGCGGGCGCGGCTCAGAAAGGTGAAGTAGAGCGACGCGCCGTCCGCGTAGGCGTGTGAGAGGTGGCACATGACGATCGAGCGCTCGCCCAGCGCGCCTCGAAGCGCATCGCCGACCGCGCGGTAGAGCTCGTCGAGCCGGCTCCAGGTGTGGGCGGTCTCGAGCGTCTCGAC
>DATIDP010000224.1:0-3326 GCA_035456265.1 Solirubrobacterales bacterium
CCTGAGTCAAGCGGAGGTCGCCGACGGGGTGGAGGACGTGATGGCCCGGCTCTTGTCCGGACTCTGCGCACCCGGATAGCGCCCTCGGATCTCGTCGATGAAACGCGCGAGCCGCTCGGCGAGCGACGGGTCGTGGATCTCGAGCACCGACTCGGCGTTCTGCTCGCCGGACCGGGAGAGGTTGAATGAGCCGAGGAAGACGACGTCGTCCGTGACCGTGACCTTGGCGTGCATGAAATCGTGGACGGTGAGCTCCGGGGTCCAGGGTGTGGAGGGTTTGGCGGAGAACGGAAGCTCCGAGAGCGTCGCCGCCAGCAGGGGGATCTTCCAGGCCGTGTGGCCGTTCTCGCGCCATTGGTGAAAGACCGTCTCGGTCTGCGGGCCGTCGACGACGCCGGCGATGTCGCGCCCGCCCTTGTCAGCGAGCTCGGCGAGCGTCCCGAGAATCGGTCCCGAGGTGATCACCGGCGAGGCGATTCGCACCCGACGCCGGGCCGACCCGATCGCCGTCGCGATTCGATGCGAGAGCTGCTCGCCGTGTCCGGGGGTGAACCAGGCGGTCACGCGGGCCCCGTCGACGTCCACCGGCTCGGGATCGACCCGCCCGCTCCGCTCGACGTCCTGGTTTGACCAGAGCTCCTTGAAGTTCCGCCGGAAGCGCCCCGCGATCCGCCGATCGGACACGATCGCGATCAGGTTCTCCTGGCGGGTCCAGGAGTCGGTCGTCCAGTTCGTGGACCCCGTCCAGACCGCCTCGTCGTCGCGGACCGCGTACTTGTGGTGCATCAGGTCCGGGACGCCCGGCACCGCCCGCGCTTCGATCGGGAGCTCGGCGAGGATCTCGGGACGGGTGCGGGGCGGAGGGTGGAGCTCCGACGGCCGCGCCGTGTCGACGTTGTAGAGGAGCCTCGTGGTGACACCCCGGGACTCGCCCGCCCGCAGCTGGTCGGCGACGATCGAGCCGGTCGGGTCCGGGAGGCGGACGTCGTAGAGCGCCAGCTCGAGACTGGACCTCGCCGGTCGCAGGAAGCCCACGACGCGGCGCGCGATCTCGTCGGCGGTCTGGCCGCCGTCGGTGAGCGTGATCACCTCAATGGCTTCCATGCTCCGGTGAACGCGGATTCTGGCGGGAAGCCGGTGGGGCTGACGCGGGACGAAAAGAGCCCCCGGCGGTCGAGGGAGGGGCGACCGCCGGGGGCGACGCTTAAACCGACGTGACGTTGGCCTAAGCGGGTCTCGCCGGAGTGTGTGGGGTTTCGCACCGCCGGCGAGGTGTCTCGTCCAGTCGCGGAATCTAGGAGGCGTTCTTGAACGTTTGCTAAAGCTTCTGACGCTCGTCCGAGTGCTCCGGCCCCTCCGCCGCAGCGGGCTCGGTGATGGCTTCGAGCGGCAGCCGGATCGAGAAGCGGGCACCGCCGTAGGCGCTCCTGCCGGCGTCGACCGACCCGCCGTGGGACTGCGCCACGGCGCGGACGATGGCGAGGCCGAGACCGGTTCCGCCGCCGCTGACGGTGTCGGCCGGGCCGTCGCCGTGGACGAAGCGGTCGAAGAGATGTTCCTCGATCCCGGCGGGGATTCCCGGCCCGTCGTCGAGGACCTCGAGGAGCGCCTCGTCACCGTCCTGCCGGGCGGTCAGCTCGACGGTGGTCTTCTCAGGCGTATGGCGGACGGCGTTCTCGAGCAGGTTCCGGATCATCCGGTGGAGCTCATCGGGGTTGCCGCTGATCGGCAGGGGGCCCTCCAGGTGGCTCTCCAGGTGCCGCTCGCCGGCCAGCGGCTCGACCTCCTCGAGCGCTCCCGCGGCAATCTGCGTGAGGTCGATGTCGGTGCGCGCGACCTGGCGGCCCGCATCGGCGCGGGCCAGCAGCAGCAGGTCCGAGACCAGACCCGACATCCGCTTGGTCGACGAGAGCGCCGAGTCGATCGCGTGGCGGTCGTCGTCGGAGCCCGCGCCCTCGGCATGGAGGAGCTCCAGGTTCGCCTGGATGCTCGTCAGCGGCGTGCGGAGCTCATGGGAGGCGTCGGCGACGAACTCCCGCTGGCGCTCCAGGGCCTGCTCGCGCTCCGAGCGCGCCTCGTCGAGCGCCTGGAGCATGCCGTCCATCGTCCGGGCCAGCTCGCCGACCTCGTCGTCGGTCGGCGGCGCCGGAATCCGCTTCGAGGGGTCGCGGGTGCTGGTGATCTGGCGGGCGAGCCCCGTGAGCCCCTTGATCGGGCGCATCGCCCGGTCGGCAACCGCGAGGCCGGCGAGCAGGGCGAGCACGGTGCCGCCGAGGACACCCGCGCCGAGGAAGAGCCAGAGCCGGGCGACGGTCTCATTGACCCCCTCCGGGCTGCGCGCGTACTGGACGTATCCGACCAGCGTGCGCTCGCCGGTCAACGAGTTGACGGTGGTGATCGGCTCGGTGGCGACGCTGAGATCCCCGGAGCTGTGGACTCCCGGTTGCGGGCTGCCCGTCTCGACGCCGGCGATGGCGGGGATCAGCGGATGCCCGTAGGCGTCGTAGATGCGGATCACCGCCTTGTCGGCTGCCGCGAAGTCCTTGATGCGGGGGCTGTCGACGACCGCCTGGCCCGAGGAGGACGTGTAGATCTTGGTCTCGTCGGCGAGCGAGGTGGCGGCGTTGCGCAGCTCCGAGCGGAAGTCGCTGCGGATGCGGTCGCCGACCACCTGTCCGAGGACCAGGGCGAAGACGACCAGGATCAGAAGCGTGAGGCCCGCCGTGGTGACCGCGATCCGCCAGCGGACCGGGATGCGCTCGAAGAGGGGGAGGCGCCTAGGGTTGGCCCACTTCACGCCGCTGCCTTGAGGACGTAGCCGGCCCCCCGCTTGGTGTGCAGCAGACGGGGCTCGCCGCCCGCCTCGAGCTTGCGCCGCAGGTTCGAGATGAAGACGTCGATCGTGTTGGTCTGCTCGAAGGGGTCATAGCCCCAGACGTCCTCGAGCAAGCGCTCGCGCGACACGACCAGCTTCTGGTTGCGGGCCAGGTACTCGAGCAGCTCGAACTCACGGTTGGTGAGCTCGATATCGCGGTCACCGCGCTTCACTTCGCGGGTGTCCGGGTTGACCTGCAGGTCGCCGACGATGATCGAGGCGCTGCCTCGCGGCGGGCGCCGCCGCAGCAGCGCGCGGATCCGGGCGAGCAGCTCGGAGCGCTCGAACGGCTTGGGCAGATAGTCGTCCGCTCCGGTGTCGAGGCCCTTGACGCGGTCCTCGGTCTCGGTGCGGGCCGTGAGGATCAGGATCGGGACGTCGCTCTCGGCCCGCAGCCGCCGGCAGACCTCCATGCCGTCGAGGCGGGGGAGGCCGAGGTCCAGCACCACCA
>DATIDP010000225.1:0-16871 GCA_035456265.1 Solirubrobacterales bacterium
CCCCGGTCGCTCCCGCACGCATTCTGCGGCCAGATGCTGTAGGCGCCGAATGCAAACAGCCCCGCGTCGGTATACGGAACCGAATTCGCAACGCACTGGACGACGCCGTAGTCACCGTGTGCACGAGAGGGTGAACTCGCAGCGATCAGGCCCGCAGCGAGTAGCACCAAGGCGAAGATCCGCCACCTCGACCTCCACTCGGGGCCGCTTCGTGCACCAGTCCGACCTATCTCCTCGCCTGTGGTCATCGCCTCCCTAAGGCCAGTGATCGCCAAAGTCATCCCCCTCATCCCTCGATCCCGAATCCGCCACCGCCGGATCCACCACCACCGCCGCCTGACCCGCCGCTCCCGCCGCCCGATGGGCCGCCGAACTCACCGCCGCTGCTGCTCGAAGATGGGGAAGCTGAACCGGACTCGAAGCTGAACTGGCGGGTCTTCTGCTGGACTGGAGTGGATTCAGCCGCCGGCGGTGGGGAGTTTTCTTGGGATGCGGGCGCTGCCTGCGGCGGGGACGGTGGCTTCTCCGACGGTTGCTGGGATGTCAGTGGTCGTGCCGACGGCCTTGCCGGCCGCTCGACCGCCGGCTTCTGATCTTTCGAGTTGGATCCGACTCCGACCGTCCCTGGGTCCACCACGCCGGTTGCAACGCAGGTGGCGCCGCCGGCCGCGGTCGCGCCGCAGATCGCAAGGACCTTCGCGACCACGGCGACGCCGGCGCCGCGGGTGCCGCCCGCCGTTGCCAGGGCCGTTGCCTCGCCGCCGCCTCCACCGCCGCCGCCGCGGGCCATGAGCGAGTAGCCCGTCTCGCGGATCTTGTCCACGGCAGCCGCGGCGCGATCGGCGAGCCACTCGTGCGGGCCTCCTCCGATCGAACGATCGAGGACCGGTCCGGCGGGCAGCAGATCGAAGACTCGGCCGGGGACCGCCCGGTAGGCCCGTAGCTTCGCCCGGCAGGTCGCGCAGCCCCGGAGGTGGAACTCGACGGCATCGGTGGAACCGTTCGGGTCCTCGCCGTCGGCGAACGCCGACAGCGCAGCGGCGAGCTCCTCACATCGGCGGCCCTGCTCGATGTCGGCGAAGACCTGGAGAAACCGCTTCCGGCCCTCGGCCATGCACCGATTGATCTTGGTGTAGGACCACCCCGTTATCTCACCGATCTCGGCATAGGAGTAGCCCTGCGCCTTCAGGGTCAGCGCTCGCACTTCCTGCGGTTTCAGAGCTCGCAGGGCCTCACCGCTCCGAGCGACCCGCTCTCGCCGAGCAAGCCTGTCGTTCGGCCCGGGACTCTCGGACGCGATGAACTCGAGGGGATCTCGATCGGCGTCGTCATCGTTACTCGGCGGTCGCGGCGAGCCCAGCAGGCGCTCCCGCTGGCGGCGGACGGCCAGCGCCTCGCGCTTGGTAACCGTCTGCATCCAGCGGACCAGGGCATCGCCATCGATCGCTGGCGCCTTGGTGAGCAGAATCTCGAGGGCGCGCTGATAGGCGTCCTCGGCATCGTCAGCGCAGATGGAATACCGACGGGCCGTCCGCCGGAAAACGGCGTCATGGCTTTCGATCAGCTCGGTCGCGGCGCGCCGGCGGGACTCGGCCGCGGCCGTTTCATCCGCACGATCGTCCGCGGATCGCGCTTCGACCCCAGCGTCAGCGGTTGTTCCTCCCAACAAACCCAGACGGCTCACCTCCGACACATCCAGGTGAGGGGAAAATTGACACGACTCGCCCCACGCCACCAGCGGGCTCGTTCCCAATTTGCGGGGGTCAGTTTTCGAAAAGCTCCGCAAAATGCGGAATCGCCGCGACACAGCTTCCGGCCATCGTTCGCTTGTGGCGGTGAGGGCGTCCTGCGATAGTCAGCCCGTGTCAACCGGGAGGGGAAAGATCGCCGCGGCAGCGCTGGCTCTGGCCCTTGGGCTCGCCGGCAGTGCCGCCGCGCAGCCCGTCGCTCACTCGGCCGCCAAGAAGAAGGTGAAGGTCGTCTTCTTCAAGGCGCACGTCGGCTCCGACGGCTTTCTCACCCCCGGGCAACCGGAGACCGTCAGTGTCTTCGACATGCCGCCGAAGACGAACTTCAGGATCGCGATCGAGCCCCCGCCGACAACGCTGCAGTGCGGCCAGTTCTACTTCTGCGACTTCGCGCCGGTCTCCCCCGCCCCCGGCTCGCCTCCCTTCCGCACGAACAAGAAGGGCACGGCGGTGGTCACCTTCATCATGCCGAGCACCTACAACATCTCCACCGACCCGTTCGACCCCTCGACCCGCCACCCGGTCGCCTGGGCCAACGGGCAGCGGGTCCACATCGACGTCCAGGGCGTGAAGCGGCTGAAGCACAAGCGGAAGATCGGCTTCGGCTTCGGGCGGGCGGCGGTGCAGACCAGCTGATCGCTGCCAGCGACGTTCCGCGGCGCCGCGGGCCCACGGTTATCCTCGCTCGGCCATGACCACCAGCGTCATCACTGGAGGGGCGGGGTTCCTGGGCTCGCACCTGTGCGAGCACCTGCTCGGCAAGGGCCACAGGGTGATCTGCATCGACAACCTCGACACCGGGTCGCTCGAGAACCTCGAGCACATCGACGACGAGAACTTGGTCTTCTCGAACCACGACATCACCGAGTTCGTCGAGATCGAGGAACCGGTCGACTTCGTCTACCACCTGGCCTCGCCGGCGAGTCCGATCGACTACGCGCGCCTGCCGCTCCACACGCTCAAGGTCGGTTCTTACGGGACCCACCACATGCTCGGGGTGGCGAAATTCAAGCGGGCGCGGATCCTGGTCGCCTCGACCTCCGAGGTCTACGGCGACCCCGAGATCCATCCCCAGCCCGAGGATTACTGGGGCAACGTCAACCCGATCGGCCCCCGCGGCGTATATGACGAGGCCAAGCGCTACGCGGAGGCGATGACGATGGCCTATCACCGCCAGCAGGGAGTCAACACCTGCATCTCCCGGACCTTCAACACCTACGGCCCAAGGATGAGGGCCCACGACGGCCGGGCCATCCCGACCTTCTTGCGGCAGGCGCTCCAGGACATGCCGCTCACCGTCTTCGGCGACGGCAGCCAGACCCGGAGCTTCTGCTACGTCGACGACCAGATCGAGGGGCTCGTCGCCCTGGCCGAGTCCGACGTCCACCTGCCGGTCAACATCGGAAACCAGGACGAGTACACGCTCCTGCAGCTCGCCGAGACGGTGATCGAGGTGGCCGGCTCCCGCTCCGAGATCGTCTTCGAGCAGCTGCCCGTCGACGACCCCAAGATCCGCCAGCCCGACATCGCCCGGGCGAAGGACCTGCTCGGCTGGGAGCCGCGGGTCTCGCTGCGCGAGGGGCTGAAGCGGACGATCGACGAGGCCGGCGTCGAGCGCCTCGTCGGCCAGCCCGGTTAGCCAACCGGCGCCAGCCGCCTAGCGCCGCCCTCGCCCTATATCGGCCGTCCCGGGTACTGGACCTGTTGCACGGACCACTTGTTCCCGTCCGGATCGCTGAAGAAGACGAACCGGCCCCAGGGAAGATCCTGGACGTCGCTGACCTCGACGCCACGCTCTGCGAGCTCGTCATGAGCAGCATGCGCGTCCTCGACGACGAGCTGCAGTCCGTCCAGGGTCCCCGGCTCCATCTCGTGTGCGCCGGTGGTGAATGAGATCGAGCAACCGGAGCCGTGCGGGGTGAGCTGAACGAACCGGATCTCCTCGTTGAACTGGTGGTCGTGGTCCTCGTTGAACCCGACCTGATCGACGTAGAAGGCCTTGGCCCGGTCGATGTCGGATACGGGGATCTGGATCAACTCGAGCTTCCAATCGATCTTGGTCTGGCTCGCCATCTCGATCTCCTTTCGATCGGCGGATCGCACTAAGCTTCCGCTTGCTCGCTGAGTTACTTACGTGCTAAATATCTTAGTAAATAAGAGACCGTTATGTCGTCCGAGCGAATGCCGAAGAAGGAGCTGATCGGCGAGCTGATCGGCGAGTTCCGGGCCGCGGGCAACCAGGACAGCGCCTTCGACAACCTGGCGGCCGAGCGGCTCGGACTGAACCGCACGGACCTCCACTGCATCAACATCATCGAGAACAGCGGCGGCCTGACCGCGGGAGAGCTCGCGACGGAGGCTGGGCTGACGACCGGCGCGGTGACGGGGGTGATCGACCGGCTCGAGCGTGCCGGCTACGCCCGCCGCGTCCCGGATCCATCGGACCGCCGTCGCGTGAAGCTCGAGGTGACGCCGAAGTTCTACTCCCGCGCCCACAGGATCTGGGGGCCGATGGCCTCGGACTGGGCCTCTCGCCTCGGCAACCGCTTCACCGCCGAGGAGCTCGAGCGCGTGATCGAGTTCCTCCGGACCACCAACGAGCTCGGCCGCGAGCACCTGGAGCGGGTCCGCAGGATGGGTGAGGGACAATCCCCACGCAAGAAGCGTTCGTAGGTCCGAGCATGGCGGTCACCCAGCAAGACAAGGGCGAGGCTCTGAAGGCCCTCCACGAGGGCGAGCCGTTCCTGATCCCCAACCCCTGGGACGCCGGGAGCGCCAGGCTCCTCGCCGGACTGGGCTTCAAGGCGCTGGCGACGACCAGCGCCGGGCTCTGCTTCCGGCTCGGACGCACGAACAAGCTCCTCACGCTGGCCGAGGTGACCGACAACATCGCGGAGATCGACGGGGCGTCCGACCTGCCGGTCTCGGCCGACCTCGAGAACGGCTACGGCCCCGCCCCCGAGGACGCCGCCAACGCGATCGCCCGCGCCGCCGAGGCCGGCGCCGTCGGCGGCTCGATCGAGGACTACGACCACGAGGACGGGATCTACGAGTTCGACCACGCCGTGGCCCGGGTCGCGGCAGCAGCCGAGGCCGCCCGGGCGCTCGACTTCCCGTTCATGCTCGTCGGCCGCTGCGAGAACCACTTTCGCGGCAACCCCGACCTCGACGACACGATCAAGCGCCTTCGGGCCTACGAGGAGGCCGGCGCGGACGTCCTCTACGCGCCGGGGATCCGGAGCCTCGAGGAGATCACGGCCGTCTGCGACGCCGTCTCGAAGCCGGTCAACGTCTACTCGATGGGATTGAAGGCGAGCGACGTGTTCGCCGCCGGCGCCCAACGGATCAGCACCGCCGGCGGGCTCACCTGGGCGGCGGCCGACGCGGTGATCGAGGCCGCCGAGCGGATGCGCGACGAGGGCGACCTCTCCGGCCTCGGCACCCCGAGGCGGATCAGCGAGCTCGGCGCCTTCTGAGCCCGGCTACTCCGGTGGAACGTCGGTCGGCATCTTCATCTGCCGAGCGGCGAGCTTCGAGAAGGTCCGGTCGGGCAGGGTCCCCTTGAGCCGCGCGCCGATCTTCGCGTCGGTGCCGACGAGATAGCGGTGCTTCGGGTTCTCCGAGCTGATCCCCTTGTGGACGACCTCGGCGACCTTCTCCGGTGAGATGCCCCGGGACGCCGTCTCGTTGATCACCTCGCCGAAGCGGGTGAGCTGGCGGCCGTAGAGTCGGCGGGCCTCATCGGAAAGGTCGTCCAGGCGCTCGCGGATCTGCTCGTTCCCCTTAGCCCAGATCTGGGTGTCGATCGAGCCCGGCTCGACCACCACCACGTCGATCTCCCAGGGCCGCAGCTCGTGGCGGAGCGACTCGCCTAGCGCCTCGACCGCGAACTTCGAGGTGTTGTACGGCGACATGAACGGGCTCGCCACCCGGCCGCCGATCGAGGCGATGAAGACGATCGTCCCCTTGCCCTTGCGGATCAGCGGGATGAGGGCCTGGGTGACGGCGACCTGGCCGATCAGGTTGACCTCGAGCGTGTCGCGGAGCTCGTCGAGCGGCATGAACTCGATCGGGCCGCCACCGCCGACACCGGCGTTGTTGACCAGTCCGGCAAGTCCCTGCTCACCGACGGCCTCGGCGACCTGCTGCCTCGCCGACTCGATCTGATCCGCCTCGGTGACGTCGATCGTGATCGGGGTGAGGCGGTCGGAGCCGTCCTTGGAGAGCTCCCTCGCGTCCTCCTCCCTGCGGACGCCGGCGAAGACCTGGTAGCCCCTCGCGTCGAGGTAGAGCGCGGTGGCGCGGCCGATGCCGGTCGAGGCGCCGGTGACCACGACGGCGCCACTTGCGTTTGCGGCCATGACGCGGAAGACACTACTGCAGGCCGCTCCGCCCGCTACGGTGCCGCGCTGTGACTGGCTCAGTGCTCGCGGTGGTGGGGGCGCGGCCCAACTTCGTCAAGGCGGCGCCGGTGATCGCCGCCCTGAAGGAGACCGAGGGCGTCTCCGTCCGCGTCCTCCACACCGGCCAGCACTACGACCGGGCGCTCTCGGGCGGCTTCATCGAGCGGCTCGGCATGCGCGAGCCCGACGCGAACCTCGAGGTCGGCTCGGGGACGCACGCCGAGCAGACGGCCGGCGTCCTGACCGGGATCGAGAAGGACCTGCTCGCCCACCCCGCGGACGTGGTGCTCGTGCCCGGCGACGTCAACTCCACCATGGGCGCCGCCATCGCGGCGACCAAGCTCCACGTCGGGGTCGCCCACATCGAGTCGGGCCTGCGCTCGCGCGATTGGGGGATGCCCGAGGAGGTGAATCGGGTCGTCACCGACCGGATCTCCGACCTTCTCCTCTGCACCTCCGAGGACGCCGTCGAGAACCTGGCCGCCGAGGGGATCACCGGCGACGGGGTGAAGCTCGTCGGCAACACGATGATCGACAGCCTCTTCCGGCTGCTGGAGGGAGTCGACCGCGCGGAGCTGCTCGAGCAGAACCAGCTCGAGTCCCGCGACTTCGTGCTGGTCACGCTGCACCGCCCGGCCCTCGTCGACGACCCGGAGCTGCTCGGCCCGACGATGGACGTGCTCGGCGAGATCGGCGGGGACATGCCGGTGATCTTCCCCGTCCACCCCCGGACCCGGGGCCGCCTCGAGGGCATGGGCTACTCCGCCACCGGCAAGGTGACGCTCGCCGAGCCGATGGACTACACAGACTTCATCGGTCTGGAGGCCGAGGCCCGGCTGGTCGTCACCGACTCGGGCGGCGTGCAGGAGGAGACCAGCGTGCTCGGCACGCCGTGTCTCACCTACCGGACCACGACTGAGCGCCCGGTGACGATCGAGCTCGGCACCAACGAGCTGGTCGGCGTCGATCCGCAGGCGCTCCGGGAGGCGGCGGAGCGGGAGCTCGGCGAGGAAGTGCCGGCCGACCCGCCCGAGATCCCCCTCTGGGACGGCAAGGCGGGACCGCGCGCGGCGGCGGCGGTGGTGGCCTTCCTGAAGGGCTGATTCTCTGAAAAGCCCGCATGACGGCGGTAGTTTGCTGCGGGGAATGGAACGGGAGGAGATGCAGCGCCTGTTCGAGCAGCACCGCGACGCCGAGGCGGCGCGCGACTACGAGGGCATCGTCGAGACCTTCGTCGAGGACTGCTTTCTGGAGACGCATGCCCTCGGGCTGCGCAGTGAAGGCAGGGAGAACGTGCGGAGGACCTACGAAGAGGGTTACTTCGCGGCGTTCCCCGACCTCGCGCCCGACGACGTGGGTTCGGCCTTCGGAGATGACGTCATGGTCGTCTGGGGAACCCTCGAGGGAACGAGCGGCGGGGAGTGGCTCGGAGTGCCGCCGTCGGGCAAGTCATTCTCGGTGCCTTTCGCGAATGTCACGCCGTTCAGGGACGGGCGCATGTGGGGTGAGACCATCTACTTCGACCTGGCAACGCTCTGCGAGCAGGCCGAGCTGCCACTCGACGAGATTCGGGCGGCGGCGAAACAGCGGTCCTCCGGCCAGGACTGAGATCGGCGGATGCTCCGGAAGCGATGTCGAAGCAGAACGTCGAGATCTGGCGCGAAAACCTCGAGGGACAGCTCGCCGCTCTCGCTGCCGGTATGAGCCCGGAAGCGACGATCTCCGAGATGGCGGAGATCTGGGATCAGAGGATCGAACTGGATGCGTCCGACGCCGCCGTCTTGGACCTCAAACGGGTCTACCGGGGAGCCGACCAGGTACGACAGTTCTGGCAGGAGTGGTTTTCCGCCTGGGAGACCGTCCAGTACGAATACGAGCTGCTCGATGCCGGGGAGCGCGTGGTCATGCTGCTGGACCTGAAGATGCGGGGCCGCGCAACGGGCATCGAGTTGCCGTTTGGGGAGTTCGCCTGGGTGAGCACCTTCAAGGACGGGCTGGTCACCCACGTGAAGCTCCACATGAGCCAGGCGGAGGCCCTCGAATCCGTCGGGCTATCGCCGTGACCGGTCCGGGCGAGATCTCTCAATTTGGATAAGCGGCAGGAGCCGTTGGCTCGCGGACGAATGCCCGCAACATGGAGAGCGCAAGCCGCACGCTGGTGATGTCAGCGCCCGAGCTCTGGGAGCTGATCGACCAGCCCGACCGCATGCAGGGGCTGATGTGCGCCCTGATCGGCCGGGCGACGGAGGTGACGGTGAACGAACGGCAGCCCGAGTCGTTCCTGCGCTGGGAGGCCACCGAGGGTGGCGCCGACGCCTGGATCGAGGTGCGGCTGGCCGAGAAGGGCTGGGGCACGAACGTGAAGCTCAGGGCCGAGAACGGCGGTGGCCCGACCAAGCTCGAGGGTTGGCTGGACGCGGTCCTCGATGAGCTGGCGACGCCCCAGAAGCGCCCTTTCGAGGGGACGGACGCACCGCCGCCGGAGAGACCGGCCGAGGAACCCGCGCCGGTACCGGCCCGGGTCGCAGACGTAGCCGTTGCCCGGTCGCCTGAGCCGGAGCCGGTGACACCGGCCGCCGGGACGCCGGAACCGGAGGCGCCCGAGCCCGGGACGCCCGAGCCGGAGACCAGCGGACCCGAGCCCGCCAGGCAGGGCAAGCTGCGCCGCTTCTTCGGGCTCTAGCCCGGCTTCGGCCCTCTCGAAGCACCCCTATCTATCCTGTCCGCATGGCCACCCGGCCGAAGGACGAGGCGAAGACCGAGGGGGCGCACGGGAAGACGTCTGACGGCTCCCCCGACGCCGACCGCCAGCAGGCGGCGGTCGACGAGGACCTCCATCGCTACATCGCCCCGGTCGGCGGTCCCGACGACGAGCGGCGGATCACCGACTCCGGGATCGAGATCAAGCGCCTCTACGAGGAGGACGACGTCAAGCCCGGCCTGCGGGAGCGGCTCGGCGAGCCGGGCGAGTACCCCTACACCCGCGGCATCCACCCCGGCATGTACCGCGACCGGCTCTGGACGATGCGCCAGTACGCCGGCTTCGCCAGCCCCGAGGACACAAACGAGCGCTACCGCTACCTGACCGAGCACGGCTCGACCGGTCTCTCGATGGCCTTCGACCTGCCCACCCAGCTCGGCCGGGACTCCGACGATCCGCTCTGCGCCGGAGAGGTCGGCCGCACCGGCGTCCCCATCGACACGCTCGAGGACATGCGGATCTGCTTCGACCAGATCGACCTCGGCGAGGTCTCGACGTCGATGACGATCAACGCCCCTGCGGCGATCCTGCTGCTGCTCTACGAGCTGGTCGGCGAGGAGCAGGGGGTGCCGGCGGCGGAGCTGCGCGGCACGGTCCAGAACGACGTGCTCAAGGAGTACGTGTCGCGCGGCAACTACATCTTCCCGCCGGAGCCGACGATGCGGCTCACCACCGACATCTTCGCCTACTGCAACGAGAACGTCCCGAAGTGGAACACGATCTCGATCTCCGGCTACCACATGCGCGAGAAGGGGTGCTCGGCGGTCCAGGAGGTCGCCTTCACCCTCGCCAACGCGATCGCCTACGTGCAGGCGGGGATCGACGCCGGCCTCGACGTCGACAAGTTCGGCCGCCGGCTCGCCTTCTTCTTCAACGGCCACAACAACGTCTTCCAGGAGATCGCCAAGTTCCGGGCCGTCCGCCGGATGTGGGCCAAGATCATGCGCGAGCGGTTCGGCGCCAGCGACGAGAAGGCGCAGATGATCCGCTTCCACACCCAGACCGGAGGGGTCACCCTCCAGGCGCAGCAGCCCGAGGTCAACATCATCCGCGTCGCGCTCCAGGGCTTCGCGGCGGTCGCGGGCGGCACTCAGTCCCTCCACACCAACGGCTTCGACGAGGCCCTCGCCCTCCCCACGGAGCGCTCCGCCCGGATCGCGCTGCGCACCCAGCAGGTGCTCGCACACGAGTCCGGCGTCGCGGACACCGTCGATCCCTTCGCCGGCTCCTACTTCGTGGAGTCGCTCACCGACGAGATCGAGGAGCGCTCCTGGGAGCTGATGAAGAAGGTCGAGGACCTGGGCGGGTCGGTGAACGCCCTGGAGTTCATCCAGAAGGAGATCGAGGAGTCCGCGATCTCCTACCAGGAGCGCTACCGCACCGGCCAGGACATCATCGTCGGCGTCAACAAGTACGTCACCGACCAGGTCGACGACGTCGACATCCTCAAGGTCGACCCCGAGTCGGAGAAGCGCCAGCTTGCGCGCCTCGAGAAATGGAAGGAGAACCGCGATCAGGCC
Source organism: Solirubrobacterales bacterium (assembly GCA_035456265.1). Lineage (GTDB taxonomy): Bacteria > Actinomycetota > Thermoleophilia > Solirubrobacterales > 70-9 > DASUPK01. Next base: position 10,433 of record DATIDP010000225.1, read on the forward strand.
GAGGTCGAGAAGCGGCTCGAAGAGTTGCGTGACGTGGCCCGCGGCGAGGGCAACCTGCTGCCGCCGATCAAGGAGGCGCTGCGCGCCGGCGGCTCGATCGGCGAGGTCTGCAACGCGATGCGCGACGTCTTCGGCGAGTACCGGGGCGGCGCGTTCTTCTAGAGCGGCAAGGGGGCGGCGCCGAAGCGCCGCCCCTCCATCGCCGGATTCGGGTCGGTATCTAGTTCGCCAGGCAGCTGGCCCAGGGGAACAACCCCGCGCTCGATCCGCTGGTGTTCCTTCCCGTGACCACCCACTGCGTGAAGAACTCACCAGGGTTGCCGCTGGGGGCGTTGGCGGTGACCGTGAGGCCAGCCGCGGTGCTTCCCCACGCGTAGCCACCAGCGATCAGCTGCTCGCCGGCCGGGCAACCGACGGTCACCGTGGCGGCGGTGTTGTTCGCGACGGTCGTGCCGGTGCCGATGACCGAATGCACGCCCTTCAGCGCCGTGTCGCCGACGCTGCCGATGCCGAGCTGGAGCGACCCTACGCTGCTCTCGATGATCTCGCTGGCACCGACGGCGTCGGGGGCGATCTTGGCTTCGTTCACCGCGTCCGTCCCGATCGTCGGGTTCGGATAGGTCCCGGTCAGATCCCCACCGGCCGGACCGCTGGGCGGCCCCGACACCGTGGTGTTCGTGGTGGTGTTCGTCCCCGTCTGCCGGCCCTCAAGCGCGGCAACCCGCTTCTTCAGGCTCTTCACCTGCTTCGCCAGGCTGGCGCTCTTCGTCGCGACCGGGCCCTCGGCGCCGTTCGCAAACGCCACCGGCATCGCGACCAACGCCGCGACCGCGGCGGCCAGGAGGCACTGGGTCAGACGAGACGTGCTCTTTCGTTCCTTGTTCTTGGTGCTCATTGGTATCGATCCATCCCTTGGGGTTCTGACTCATCCTTGGTCGCCGCGGACCCCAGAGCCCGGCGATTTGGCTTATGGCGAGCACTTTGCCCGCGCCGATCCCTGACCGCATCGGGCGTTTCCCCACACTTGCAGCGCCGACCCCTATTCCGCGCGTGGAATTTCTGAGACGATCGTCACATGCCGGCGAAGGTGGTGGGCCGGGCCTCGGAGCTGGACGCGATCGAGCGCCTGCTGGACTCCCTCGACGCGGGGCCGGCTGCGCTCGTGCTGGAGGGCGAGCCCGGAATCGGCAAGACGACGCTCGTCCTGGCGGGGATCGAGATGTCCAAGCAGCGTGGGATCCAGGTGCACTCCTGCGCGGGCAGCAGCTCCGACGCCCGTCTCTCCTATGCCGCCCTGGCCGATCTCTACCGCGATGTCGACATCGAGGCGCTCAAGGACCTACCGCCGCCACAACGCGACGCCCTCGACGCCGCCCTGCTTCGGGCACACCCGGAATCCGAGATCGATCCGCTCGCCGTCGCGACGGCGAGCCTGTCCGTGATCGAGGAGCTGGCGGCCGATACGCCGGCCCTGATCGTCATCGACGACCTGCAGTGGCTCGACAACCCGACCGCTCGCGTCGTCGAGTTCTGCGCGCGGCGGATGGAGGGCGCGATCGGAATCCTCGCTGCGCGACGTTCCGGGACGAGCGACGGCCCCGTGCCCGCCGCCATCGCCCTCCGTGAACCTGATCGGGTCGACGTGCGAGAGGTGGGAGCGCTCAGCGACGCCGAGCTGCGGAGCCTGCTGAGCGCTCGCGCGGACCCGCTCGAGCGCCGCATCCTCGCCCGGATCAGCAAGGCCTCCGGCGGGAATCCCTTCTATGCGCTGGAACTGTCGCGAGGGATCCAGGCCGATGCAGCGCCCGCGGCGGGCCTCCCTCTGCCCAAGAGCCTGGAGGACGTCGTGGCCGCCAAGGTCGCGGGCCTCACCGAGGAGGTATACGAGGCGCTTCTGGCGGCCTCGGCACTGGCCGAGCCGACGCCCAGCCTTCTCGAGGAGGCGTTCGGGCCGGACGCAGTCGCGGCGCTCGAGGCCGCTGAGGAGCGGCAGCTCGTGATCCTGGATGGAGACCGGGTGCGGTTCGAGCACCCCCTCCTCGCACACGGCATATACACAGCCGCGAGCGGCCCGAGGCGCCGGGAGATACATCGCCGTCTGAGCACGGTCGCGTCGAACCCCGAGGAGCGTGCCCGCCACCTTGCCCACGCTCGTGTCCTTCCCGACGCGATTGGCGCCCTCGACGAGGCATCTCGGTACGTTCGAGCGCGCGGCGCACCCGACGCCGCCGCCGAGCTGCTCGAGATGGCGCTTGAACTCGGCGGGCCCCCGCGGCTGCTGGTCCGAGCGGCGGAGTACCACCTGGACGCCGGGGACATGCAGCGCGCCCTGGAGTTGGCAAGCGAGGCGATCCAGGAGCTGGAGGGCGGCGAAGCCCTCGCCGAGGCGCTGCTGCTTTCGACCGAGCACTTCCAGGCCGAGAGCTATGCCGAGTCGAGTGCCCTTCTCGAGCGCGCCCTCGCCGAGGCCGGATCGAATGACAGCCTCCGGGTGAAGATCGGGCTCTCGGTCGCGCAGGACTACTACCAACTCGGACGCTGGGAGAAGACGGCCGAGGTCGCCGAGTCCACGCTCGCCGCCGCCCGCAGGCTGGGCGACCCGGAGCGGATCGCGCAGGGCTGCGCACTCAAGCTGTTCACCGACTTCACCCTGGGCCGGGGAGTGGACGAGGAGCTCGCCGAGGAGGCTCTGCGCCTCGAGGATCCCGAGGCGCGTACCGGGATCAGCGAAGCCCCATCGGACCTGGTCTTCAACGTGCTTCTCTGGTGCGGGCGTCTAGACGAGGCGCGGGAGATCGCAATCGCCCTGCGTCAGCGCTATCTCCGGCACGGTGCGGCTCCCTCCTTCGCCCTGATCACGGCGGCTCTCGTCGCGCTGGAGTGCTGGGCCGGAAACCTCGTGGCGGCGCGGGCTGCCTCCGAAGAGGCGCTCGAGCATGGTCTGCTGATGATGGGCACCACCGGGCGGGCGCTCGGCCTCTGGGCCCGCGCACACGTGGACACCTACTCCGGCGATCTCGACGAGGCGCGCCAAGTCGCCGAGGAGTCCATGGCGCTGTTCGAGCGGCTCGGCTCGAGAAGCGCTCGCTGGCCGCTGACGACCCTCGGTTTCCTCGAGCTGTCGGCCGGCGACCACGAGGCAGCCGCGGCCCGTCTCGGTCCCGCCGCCGCGCAGGCGGTCTCTGACGGGTTGCCGGAGCCCGGTGCGAACGGGGAGCTGTTCACCGCCGACGCGGCGGAGGCGCTGATCGGCACGGGACGGATTGAGGAGGCCGTTGCGCTCGTCTCGCTGCTCGAGGAGCGAGGGGCCGCCCTGAATCGCGCCTGGGCGATCGCCGCGGGGGCGCGCTGCCGCGCGCTGCTCCTCGCCGCGGCTGGCGAGGTCGAGGAGGCCGAGAGAGTCGCGGAGCGCGCCCTGGTCGAGCACGAGCGGCTGCCGATGCCGATCGAGCGCGGTCGGAGCCTGCTTGTCCTCGGCCGCATTCGGCGCCGGCTGCGCAAGCGGCGAGCGGCCAAGGAAGTGCTCGACCAGGCCCGGGAGATCTTCGACTCGGCGGGCTCAGCGCGATGGGCACAGCAGGCTCAGACCGAGATCGACTCGATCGGGTTGCGACCGTCCGCGGAGGGTGACGAGCTGACCCCCTCGGAGGAACGAGTCGTGAAGCTCGTCGCTGATGGCCTCTCCAACAAGGAGGTCGCCGCCGCGCTCGTCGTCAGCCCGAAGACGGTGGAGGCGCACCTCGGACGCGCCTATCGCAAGCTTGGCGTCCGCCGCCGGTCGGAGCTCAGCGCCCTGCTGGCCAAGGGCAACACCGCCGACACTTAGAGGTCAGTTCCGGCGGACAGACGCCACTCCGCGCGCCCAGCAGGCGGCTCGAACGGCTCGGCGTAGTAGCGCGTCTCACGCACGATCCTTCCGTCGGTGAACTCGAGGATCACGCAGACGTTGAAGAGGCCGCCCCGCTCATCTTCGTAGTCCGAGACAAGCTCGGCAACCCAGACATCCCCCTCCCCCGCAAGCCGCTCCAGACGCATTTCGGGCGGTCCGCCAGGGAAATTCCGCTGCACCTCGCGCATCCCGTCGCGATCGAAGCGCTCACCGGACTGCGGGATGTCGATCAGGCAGTCGGGGTGACGAAGCTCGTATTCGCGCTCGGCGTTCGGATCCGTCGTGATCTCGACGATCACTTTGCGGACCTGTTTCTCGGTCACGAACCAACTCTTCCAGGCAGTGCCGGGTCGCGCAACCGTCGGCATGTTCTGCCGGAGGCTGTCCGGACCTTTTGTTCCATGGCAACCGGAACTCCGGACAGCCGGGCGGTCGACCACTGTCCGTAGACTCCGGCGCGCATGAGGGAAAAGAACCCGGTCACCCACGACGAGAAGCTCGCCTACCTGCGCGAGCTCCGCGAAGAGGCGATCCACGCCGGCTCCGAGGAGGCCGTCCAGAAGCAGCACGAGAAGGGCAAGCTCACCGCCCGCGAGCGGATCGAGAAGCTCCTCGACCCCGGCTCGTTCGAGGAGCTCGACACCTTCGTCCGCCACCGAACCTACGAGTTCGAGATGCAGAAGCGCCGGCCCTACGGCGACGCGGTGGTGACGGGCTACGGGACGATCGACGGCCGCACCGTCTTCGTCTTCTCTCAGGACTTCACCGTCTTCGGCGGCTCACTCGGCGAGGTGATGGCCGAGAAGATGGTCAAGGTCATGGACCTGGCCGCCAAGGTCGGGGCCCCGGTGATCGGCATCAACGACTCGGGAGGGGCGCGGATCCAGGAGGGAGTCGTCTCCCTGGGCGCATACGGGGACGTCTTCGTCCGCAACGTCCAGTGCTCGGGGGTGATCCCGCAGCTCAGCCTGATCATGGGGCCGTGCGCGGGCGGCGCCGTCTACTCGCCGGCGATGACCGATTTCATCTTCATGGTCAAGGAGACCTCCCACATGTTCATCACCGGTCCCGAGGTGATCAAGACGGTCACCGGCGAGGAGGTCGAGTTCGAGGAGCTCGGCGGCGCGATGAGCCACAACAGCAAGTCGGGAGTCGCGCACTTCGCGGCGGACGACGAGGAGCAGTGCCTGGAGGACGCGCGCTACCTGATGAGCTTCCTGCCGCTCAACAACCTGGAGCTGCCGCCGCGCGTCGAGCCCTCTGACGACCCGGATCGAGAGGACCCCGAGCTCGACACGCTCGTCCCCGACGACCCGCAGAAGCCCTACGACATGCGCGACCTGATCGCGCGGATCGTCGACGACGGCGAGTTCTTCGAGGTGCATGAGCACTTCGCGCAGAACATCGTCGTCGGCTTCTCCCGCCTCGACGGACATCCGATCGGCGTGGTCGGCAACCAGCCGAACCATCTGGCGGGCGTGCTCGACATCAACTCCTCGGAGAAGGCGGCCCGCTTCGTCCGCTTCTGCGACGCCTTCAACATCCCGCTGCTCACCTTCACGGACGTGCCCGGCTTCCTGCCCGGCACATCACAGGAGTGGGGCGGGATCATCCGCCACGGCGCGAAGCTGCTCTACGCCTTCACGGAGGCGACCGTCCCGAAGCTGACCGTCGTGACCCGCAAGGCCTACGGCGGCGCCTACGACGTCATGAACTCGAAGCACATGCTGGCCGACTTCAACTTCGCCTGGCCGACGGCGGAGGTGGCGGTGATGGGACCCGAGGGCGCGGTCAACATCATCTACCGCCGCGACCTGCAGAAGTCACCGACGCCCGACGAGCGGCGGGCCAAGCTGATCGACGACTACAAGGCCCACTTCGCGAATCCCTACTCCGCCGCCGAGCGGGGCTACATCGACGACGTGATCGAGCCGCACCAGACGCGGCCGAAGCTGATCCGCGCGCTCCGCACCCTGCAGACCAAGCGCGTCGAGGGCCCGAAGCGAAAGCACGGGAACATCCCGCTGTAGGGATGGCGCGGAACGGCAAGGGGCGACCCCCGCGCCCCCATATAGAGATCGCGAGTTCGGCGGCCTCCCCCGAAGAGGCTGCCGCGATCGCCGCCGCCCTCGAGCGCTTCCTCTGGGAGACCGCACCGGCTCCGCAGGCGGCCATGCAGAGCCGCTGGCAGCAGGTGGCCCTGAGAGAGGGCGTCTCGGTGCGCGGCCAGCTCGCCGGGGGCTGGGGCCCGCTCTGACACGCGATTTGCGGACTTGCCCCGCCGCGCCGGTTCGAATAGAACACCGACCACACACCCATCGCGGAGAGGAGAAGGAGGGTTCGTGGCCGTCGTAAAGATCATCGAGCTGGTCGGAAGCTCCAAGAAATCTTCGGATGACGCAGCGCAGCAGGCGCTCAAGCAGGCGCAGAGCTCGCTGCGGAACATCCGGGCGGTCGACGTGGTCTCCACGGGGCTGCGCGGCGAGAACCTCGACGAGTGGCGCGCCCACGTCCGAGTCGCGTTCCTGGTCGAGGGCACGGACGTCGACT
>DATIDP010000226.1:0-3850 GCA_035456265.1 Solirubrobacterales bacterium
CTCGTCGGGCTCGATCGCGAGGCGCTGCTGATACCAGCCGATCGCCTCCGCCTCCTCCTGGAGCGACGTGCAGAGGCGCGCGAAGGTCCGGGTCTCTGCCGGCAGCTCCTCCGGCGGCTCGTGGTACTGGTCGGTCGGCACGCTCGCAATCCTTTCAGGCCTGGCTCGCGCTCGCCGAAGCATCCCCCTGCGGCGTCGTTCGAATCGCTCCGCGTTTGGGTAGATCGGAGCACACCATGGCTGATCTCGACTTGAGGGCCGGGGCGGAGGAGCGGGGTGGACGGCCGAGCGAGCGCGTGCCGATCCAGCGCCGCCGAGACGGGACGAGCGAGCGCTCGGTCGATGTGGTCGCCGCCGAGGAGCCGCTCGAGATCCGGCTCGGCGGCGAGCGGGTGGCGGTCACCATGCGGACGCCGGGACCGGGAGAGGACATCGAGCTTGCGATGGGCTTCCTGAGTGGCGAGGGGATCATCGATCCCGGCGATGTGGCGACCGTCCGCGAGTGTCCGCCGCGTTCGGACGGGGGCGTCGTCGACGTCATCCTCGAGGAGGGCGCCACGCCGTCGGGCGGCTGGCAGCGCAACTTCTACGCGACCTCCTCCTGCGGGGTCTGCGGCAAGGCGAGCATCGAGGCGGTGCGGGTCGCCGCCCCGGCAGTGGCCGATGGGCCATCACTCGGCCCTGAGGTGATCTCCTCCCTTCCCGAGCGGCTGCGGTCGGAGCAGCGCGTCTTCGAGCGCACCGGCGGGCTCCACGCCGCGGGGCTCTTCACCGCGGACGGAGAGCTGCTCGTCCTGCGTGAGGACGTCGGCCGCCACAACGCCGTCGACAAGGCGATCGGCCGGGCGCTGCTTCGCGGAGATGTCCTGGATCGCGTCGCGGCCCTGCAGGTCTCGGGCCGCGCTTCCTTCGAGCTGGTCCAGAAGGCCCTGGTCGCCGGGATCCCCGTCGTGACCGCGGTCTCGGCGCCCTCCAGTTTGGCGGTGCGGCTGGCGCGGGAGTCGAACATGACGCTCGTGGGATTCCTTCGCGGGACCGGATTCAACGTCTATGCCGGTGATCATCGGATCGAGGGCGTGCCGGCTCCCGCGGCGAGCTGACCCGGCCGGCCCGGCGATCCCGCGGCCTGCGGTCCTCAGTCGCCCACGGTGGGTGGAAGGCCGTGCAGAACCCAGGCACCATCGCCGCGCCGCTCGAGCGCACCTCGCTCAGCGAGCACGCCGAGGGACGTCGTGACCGACGGGCGTCGGGCACCGACCAGGAGGCTGAGCGTCTCGTGGGTCAGGTGAATCGGGACGACGACGGTGTTCTGCTCGCGGCGACCCCATCTCTCCGCCAGATGCCAGAACAGCGTGATCAGCCGGTCCTCGAGCCCCCGCATGTTCTCCGTCGCGGCGTGGATCGCGAGCGATCGGGTCCGCAGCGTCAGCCGGTCGAGCAGAGCGGCACTCAATTCCGGTCGGGCGCAGAGCCGTGCGGCGAGACGCCGGTCGAGCACCGCGAGGCGAGCCGGCTCCATCACCCGCCACTCGAAGTTGCTGAACGAGATCGGCTCCTCGAGCCAGGGGCGGATGAGATCCCCGCGGCTGATCAGCTCGCCGCTGCGCGCCCCATTCAGCTCGGTCCGGCGGAGGATCAACCCGTCCAGCACGAGGTAACCGAGGTGCCCCGGATGGGGCTCCGTGCGCTCCGGGCTCCAATCCCCGACCGGAAGCTCCAGCACGTCCGCGACGAGATGAGGGTTCATCGCAGTGACGCTGTCCGGCGGCAGGTTGCGACCGAGGTCCGGATCCGCTTCCAGGATTCTCGTTCTCATCCTCGCCGCCTGTCGTCGTTCCCGTTCGTGGGCTTACCCGGATCACTGGCCGACCAGTCGCAACAGGGGGCGTATGTCAGCGCGCTGACGCCTAATAGCCCGTGAAGTGCCTGACCGCAAAGCCGCGCGGCCTCCGCTTCGTCCACCGCCAACGCGGCCCGCTGCCGCCGCTGCCGTATGAGGAGGTGTCGAACCGCAGTCCCGCGATCACCGCATAGGCGTGGCTCGGATTGGCCATGACGCTGATCCAATTGCCCTTCCCGGGGAGGCCCCAGGACATCAACGGGCCGGACGGGAGCGGACTGGACAGCATCCCGGCCGCGTGCAGGACGTAGCTGACCGCGCCCGAGCAGTCGTACCCCCGCGACTCGAAGCTGCCGTGTCCGCCGCCCCAGACGTAGGGCCGCTTGCGGATCGTGTTTCCTGCCGCGATCGCGTTCACGACCGCCTGCGGCGCGCCCGCCGGCGCAACCGCCATGCCGCTCTTGCGGTTCAACCTCGCCCGGCCGGGCTTGCCGCCGACGGCGGCGCTCGGGGCAGATCCCGAGCCGGCCGGCGCCCCGGGCGCGGCCGAGCCACCGGTCTGAGCATTCGCGCTCGCCGCTCCCAGCAACGTGACGGCCGCGACGAGCCCGGCCGTTCCCCACCTGATCCCTGCCGATGCATCCACGCGCAAACCTCCTTCTCGGGCCTGCGGGGTTAGCTGTCGGGCTCGCGCGGAAGGAGCCGCGCGTCCACCGAGGTGGATTCGCCCCTGGAACCTGGGTCCCCCGCTCCCGTCCTCCGTGGACGGGATTAGGCGTTTGGAGCTACCTGAACACGCCGATCCGACGAAAGCTTCGCTGGTCGCCTCTTCTTTCTCTTCTTCGCGGGGCGCGGGTCGGGCCCGAGCGCGGCGGTGCAGCCGGCGCCTGAGCAGCGGGCGAGCCTGTCGAGATCCGCGAGCAGTGCCTTGCGGACGTTTCGGTAGCGCCTGTTCTTCGACACCGACTTGAGCTGGAAGGGATCGCGCCACATGTCGTAGAGCTCGACCTCGCCGGTGCCGTAGAGGAAGAGGGCGTAGCGATCCGTGCGGATTCCCCGGTAGGCCGGGGCCCGCAGCTTGTAGATGGTGTCGACCGGCTCCTGCTCGATGTTCCGTACGCCCTCGCGGTAGCAGAGGATCGCCCGCCTCGGGCTCTTGCGCCTGAGCTTCTTGCAGCGCCGGCGCAGCTTCTTCTTCTCCCGTCGGACGTGCTGTTGGAAGCGCGCGAAGTCGGATTGGTCCTGCGTCGTCAGGCCCTCGGCTCCCTCATCGTCGATGTTCGAGCCCGTGTCTCCCTCGAGCAGGATCGGTCGCGTCGTCCGCAGCGAGGGCTGCTGCGCATAGGCGAGCAGCGATCGGCCGTCCTGTGCGAGCTGCGGCGAGGCACCCGCCATCTGCGCGATGGTCGACGCGATGTCGACGTTCGAGACGAGCTCGTCAGAGGTACCGCCTGCGGGAATGCCGGGCCCTCTGATCATCAGGGGCACGTGGCTGGCGGGCTCGTGCGGCAGGTACTTCCCCTGGCGGATTCGGTGCTCGCCGCTGAAATAGCCGTTGTCGGAGGTGAAGACGATGTAGGTGTTGTCCAGCTGCCCGGTGCTGCGCAGCGTGCGGACGGTCCGCGCGACCGCCCGGTCCACCGACTGCAGGGCCTCGATGCGCTGCTGGCGCGCCTCCCGCATCTCCTGGCGGTGGACGGTGTCCACCGTCCGGTGGGTCGCCCGGATGATCGCCTTGTCGGAGGTGTCCTCCTCGAACATGTCCGGGGTGCGGGGGAGGTCCAGCCAGTCGAAGGTGTTCTCGTCCTCCGGGGCGGGCGTGGTCGTCTTGATGGGGGACTTGTCGTCGGGGTGCAGGACCTTCGGGTCGTCCTTCGCGTCCGGCCCGCCGGTGTGCGGCGCGACGTAGTTCACCCAGAGGTACCACGGCTTCCGCTGCCGGGCGGGGTCGTCGAGCATGTCCACGGTCAGGTCGCTGAACAGGTCGCTCGAGTACTGGTGGTAGGTCCG
>DATIDP010000227.1:0-4176 GCA_035456265.1 Solirubrobacterales bacterium
ATCGGCACCGGCATCGGCGGCGGGCTGATCCTGAACGGCGAGGTCTACCGCGGCTCCACCGGGGCGGGCGCGGAGCTCGGGCACATCGTGATCGAGGAGGACGGCCCTCCCTGCCAGGGGAACTGCCCGAACCACGGCTGCGTCGAGGCGCTCGCGTCAGGGACCGCGATCGCCAAGGCCGGCCAGGTGGTCGCCGAGCGCGACCCGGCCTCCGCGCTTGGGAAGGCGCTCGCCGAGGGACCGATCGCGGGGCGAACGGTCACCGAGCTCGCGCTCGCCGGAGACGGCCCGGCGCGCGAGGTCGTCGCCCAAGCGGGCCGCCACATCGGCGTCGCGCTCACCAGCCTGGCCAACATCTTCGATCCGGACGTGTTCGTGATCGGCGGCGGCGTCTCGGTGGTGGGTGACCTGCTGCTGGATCCGGCCCGTGAGGAGCTTCGCTCTCGCGCGCTGCCGCCGCAGAACGAGAGGCCGGTGAAGCTCGCCGAGCTCGGCCCGGACGCCGGGATGATCGGCGCGGCCGCGATGGCCCTGATCGAGCTCGACAAGGGGAGCTGAGATGCCTGGAAAGCTCGTCGTCTGCCCGACGCCGATCGGGAACCTCGAGGACATCACCCTGCGGACCCGCCGGTCGCTGTACGAAGCCGACGTGATCGCCTGCGAGGACACACGGCGGACCGGGCTGCTGCTCGAGCGCATCGACATCCAGCCCCACCGGCTGGTCTCCTACCACGAGGGGAACGAGACGGAGCGGGCGCGGGAGCTCGCCCAGCGGATCGAGCGCGGCGAGGTCGTCGCCCTGGTCTCCGACGCCGGCATGCCGGCGATCTCGGATCCCGGCTACCGGCTGATCCGGGCCTGCATCGATCGTGATCTCGACCTCGAGGTTCTCCCCGGGCCGTCCGCGATCCTGACCGCGCTGGTCGCCTCCGGGCTGCCGACCCACCGTTTCCGCTTCCACGGCTTCCTGCCAAGGCGGACAGGCGAGCTCGAGCGGGTGCTGCAGTCCACCGACACGCTGATCGCGTTCGAGTCGCCACGGCGCCTGCCGGAGTCCCTGCGGGCGCTGGCACAGCTCGCGCCCGACCGGCCCGCGGCCGTCTGCCGGGAGCTCACCAAGCTCCATGAGGAGATCGCGCGCGGCACGCTCGGAGAGCTCTCCCGCCGCTTTCGGGACGAGGCCCGGGGCGAGATCGTCGTGGTGATCGGGCCGGCCGCCGAGCGGGGTACGGCGGACATCGGCTTCGCCACCGACGCCCTGCGCGGCCTGATCCGCGCCGGGGCGCGGCCCCGCGCGGCCGCCAGCGTCGTCTCGGCCCTCACCGGGGTGCCCGCGAACGACCTCTACCGCGGCATCACGGGCAGAGACCCGCGCCGGTAGTGGAGCGGCCCGGAGCCCGCTACGCCGCGACCCTCGCCTTCCTCTTGCCGCGCACGACGAAGCCGTTCTCGGAGCGCCCCTTGCCGGGCTTGAGCGCATAGATCAGCCGGTAGCCGGTCATGTAGAGGAGCCGGCCGTCAGAGATCACCGGGTTGTAGGCGCCGTCGCTCGAGGCGAAGACGAGCTTGCCGTCGGAGGCTCGGAACCCGAACGTCTGGGTCGTCTTCAGGTCCCCCACGTAGAAGACGTCCCCGACCACGCTGCCCGCTCCCGAGACCGGCCCGTGCGCGGATTGCGTCCAGCGGATGCTGCCCGTCTGCGCGTTGACGGCGTAGACAGTGCCGGAGTAGGAGCCGAAGTAGATGCTCGGCGGCGTGCCCGGCGCCTTCGCCGCCGCCGCGGCGCTGTAGACGTAGCCGCCGGTCGAGGTGGACCAGGACTGGCTCCCGGTGCTCTCATTGAAGGCGTTCATCCCGCCGGTCAGCGTTCCCGCGTAGACGCGGCCGAACGCCACGGCCGCGGTGCCGTAGATCGAGCCGCCGGCTGACGCGGTCCAGCGGACCGACCCGTTCGAGGCGCGCAGCGCCGTCATCTGCCCGCCGTAGTCGCCGACGAAGACGGTGCCCTTGTCGTAGGCGGGGGAGGCCTTGACGGCCCCGCCGACCGCGGTGCTCCAGAGCTGCTTGCCCGTCCGCTTGTTGAACGCGTACACGGACCCACATTCACAGCCCGCGATCACCGTGTTCCCGACGACCAGTGGAGACGACTCGGTGCGCCCGGGCAGCGACCTGCGCCAGGCGACCTTGCCGTTCTGCGCCTTCAGGGCCTGGACCTGCCCGGGCTCGAGATTCGAGATGTAGAGCCGGCCGTCGCTGTAGGTGGGAGCCGAGGCGTTCAGCGTCGCCACATCCCGCCGCCAGATCTGCTTGCCGCTGGCGGCCCGGAGCGCGAAGGCCTCGCCGTTGTTGTCGATGCCGTAGACCACGCCGTCGGCGACGATCGGCGAGTACTCCATCAGGTGCCGGGCGTCGTATGACCAGGCGACCTTGTACGGGGGCCTCACCGTCTTGGTCGGCAGGTACCGAGTCCGGGCGTTGTCGAAGCCGTAGGTCGGCCAGGGCGTGAGCGGCGGACCGGTCGGCGCCGCGGTCGTCGTCGTCGTGGTAGCGGCAGTGGTCTCCTCGGAGCCGCCGCCGCTGCTCAACAGCAGGGCGCCGCCCACGCCGACGACAGCGACGATCGAGAACGCACCCGCGATGGTGGGGGCTCGGTATTGGTTCCAGATGGTCGCGAAGAGGTTCGCCATGGCGGGTCAGCGAGGGGAGGATTGAAGAGGAAACCCCTAATTCCCGCTTGAAGAGCGCGGCAGCCCGGAGTCACCTGGCGACCGTTCCCGCCGCTACCTTCAGAGCAGCCAGATGGCCAAGCGCGAGCCACGCATGGTGTCGCTGGGCTACGGGAAGTTCGCCCGTGCCGATCGGATCTATGCCCTCGTCCCGCTCGACCCGAAGGACCGCGGGGAGGGGCGGCGGACCTACGTCCACGTGGACGACATGGCGGAGCCGATCGTCGCCTCGCGCTCCGAGCGGGCGATCCTCAGGGACGTCGAGGAGGCGCTGACGGAGGCGGCGGGGATCCCGCGACGCCGCCGCAGCGGGGGCGGCTCGAGGGGGCAGGAGAAGCTCTTGTAGTTAGGCTCACTCCCCGTGAGCTTCTACGTCACCACGCCGATCTACTACGTCAACGGCGAGCCCCACCTCGGCCACGCCTACTCGAACATCGCGGCCGACATCCTCGCCCGGCATCATCGCCAGCGCGGCGAGGATGTCTTCTTCCTGACCGGCACGGACGAGCACGGTGAGCCGGTCGCCCAGCAGGCCGAGGCCGAGGGCGTCACTCCGCGCGAGCTCGGCGATCGCCTGGCGCCCCGCTTCAAGGAGATGGCGGCCAAGATCAACGCCTCCAACGACTTCTTCATCCGGACCACGGACGAGGGCCACATGGAGCGGGTGCAGGAGATCGTCCAGCGCGTCTACGACAACGGCCACGTCTACGAGGGGATGTACGAAGGCTGGTACTGCCCGCGGTGCGCGGACTTCAAGACCGAGTCCGAGCTCGGGCCGGACAACACCTGCCCGATCCACAAGATCCCGCTGACGCGCGAGAGCCAGAAGAACTGGTTCTTCACGCTGTCCGCGTTCCAGAGCGACCTCGAGCGGCTCTACGAGGAGCGGCCGGACTTCGTCCTGCCCGAGTTCCGCCGCAATGAGGCGGTCTCCTTCATCAGGCAGGGTCTCCAGGACGTCTCCCTCTCCCGGCCGACGCTGAAGTGGGGGGTCCCCGTCCCGTGGGACCCCGAGCAGGTGATCTACGTCTGGTTCGACGCGCTGCTCAACTACTACACCGCCCTCGGCTACGGGGCCGGCGAGGACCTGACGGAGAGGTTCTGGCCGCCGTTCCACATCCTCGCCAAGGACATCCTCAAGTTCCACGCCGTCTACTGGCCGGCCTTCCTGATGGCGGCCGGGATCGAGGTCCCCAGGCGGATGTTCATCCACGGCTACCTGCTGATGGAGGGACACAAGATGTCCAAGTCGCTCGGCAACGTGCTCGACGTGGACGAGGTGATCGAGAAGTTCGGCGCCGACGCGCTGCGCTTCTACTGCTTCCGCGAGGTGTCGTTCGGCCAGGACGGGCAGATCTCCCCGGCGGGATTCGAGTCCCGCTACGAGACCGAGCTCGCCGACCAGTACGGCAACCTCGCGAACCGGGTGCTCTCCATGATCGACCGCTAC